>JBARAD010000147.1:0-48365 GCA_049791675.1 Chryseosolibacter sp. | reverse complement strand
CGATATTTCAACAATGTATCAAAGCTTTCCTGCGCAGGATTCATTACCATGATGGGTAACGTGATGTTGTTTTTCCTTAGTTCAACACCTTCGTCGGCATAGGCAACGCCCAGATAGTCGACCTTATGATACTGGAGAACGTTGGCGATTTCGTTACTTCCACTTCCATACGCAAACGCTTTCACCATCGCCATCACTTTTGTTGAAGGCTTCAGGCAGGACTTGAAATAATTCAGATTGTGAACGAGCGCACCGAGATCAATTTCCATGATCGTGCCATGCACTTTGCGCTGAACATGGCTGACGATTTTTTCAAAAGTAAATACCCGGGCGCCCTTTATGAGTACTACCTCGTCGTGGAGTGCATTGAAATTGAAAGACTTCAGGAACTCCTCCGTGGAACGAAAGAACAGGGACGTCGGGGGGAATTCATCCCGGAATGAAAACAGCACCGGGCCGATGCCAACAAAATCATTTATATGTGCAGCAGAGAGAAGAGAGGAGACTTTTTTCACGAGCGCCTGGTCTGTGAGGCCAGACTCATGTATGTCAGAAAGGATTACTCTTTTCCTGGATTTCTGGTTCTGATGCGAAAGAAAATCCAGGCTGACCTGCAGGCCAGCCAGGTCGTTATTGTACGTATCATCGATGATCTGGCAATGGTTGATTCCTTCCTTTAACTCCATCCGCATCGGGACTGCGCGCAGGGAGGAAATCCGGTGTTGGATCTTTTCCGGTGAAAAGTTAAAATGTAGCAGGACGAGTAAACAATGAAAGCAATTTTCGATGGAAGCCAGGTCAGAAAACGGAAGCTGAAGCAGAAAGTTTTCCCGTTCTGATATGATCCTGTAATGTCCTTGTTCTTTGGTGATCCTTACGGAGGCATCGTTGCCGGCGCCCCACGTGAAGGTCCGGAGAGCGGAATGATACAACGCCTCATCTATTGGACGGTGATCCTTGCAATAAATCAAAACTTCGCAATCGGAAAACAGCTGAAGTTTCTCGATGATCTTCTCTTCCTGATTTTTAAAACCCTCGCTGTGTGCAGACCCGATGTTGGTAAAAATTCCGAGGGTTGGCCTTAACACCTTTTGAAGATTCTGCATTTCGTTGATTGTGGAAATGCCCGCTTCGAAAATTCCTAACGTGTGATGGCTTTGCATCTGCCACACCGAAAGTGGAACGCCCAGCTGCGAGTTATAACTCGCGGGGTTCTTAGCGATCTTGAATTCCGGCGAGAGCAGCTGGTACAGCCATTCTTTGATGATGGTTTTGCCATTGCTGCCCGTGATACCGATCACAGGGGCCTTGATACCGGAACGATGCATGGCGACGATCCGTTGAAGCGCTGATATGGATGAATCAACCTGTAATATATTCGCATCCGTTCCTACATTCTGCAGCGGTCTCTCCACCACAAACTGCCGTATGCCGAGATCATATAATTTCGGAATGAACTGATGACCGTCGTGGTGCACGCCACCGATGGCGAAAAATACGGCGCCCTGCTCTACCACGGCTTTCCTGCTATCGGTTAATAACATGGAGACAGGAAAGTCGTGTGCAAGCCGAAGCATTTTTCCACCGGTAATATTTTCAAGATCGGAAAACACCATAGCGTGTCGGGCCTTTAGGGATTAGAATAACCGCGACCCATTTGGAACCGGTTTGTCGGGGATGCACAATACTACATGATTCTGGCTGTCGGCAAAACCTGTGACCAAAACTTCGGATAAAAAATCTGCAATCTTCTTTGGCTTGAAATTGACCACGCAAACAACCTGCCTGCCGATCAAAGACTCAGGGCTGTAATGGGCCGTTAGCTGGGCGCTGGAGGTCTTAATTCCCAGTTCGCCCAGATCGATCCAGAGTTTGATCGCGGGTTTCATGGCTTCAGGGAAAAAAGTGGCATTGGTAATCGTTCCTGCCCTCATGTCTACTTTGAGAAAATCCTCCCAGACGATCATAATCTTTTAATCTGACCAAAATAAACAGAAAGGGTTGAAACCATACTCAAAAAAACGTTTGTAAAGAGTTTTTTGTCTGGACATTCCATTTTTATTTTGTATTTTTAAGAATTGAGAAAATTAAATACTGCTGTTTTCCCACTTTGAACTGAAATGAAGGCCTGGTTAGCATATACGGTTTTCTTCCTGTTGACATTCTTTGCAGGCAACGTTATTGCCCAGGACGCGGGGATGTCCGATGTGGAAATGGTGGGCGTACGCGATGCCGCGGAAGGCGAAAAGATAGTCTTTATACCTGGCGAAACAGATGTTCGTTATGTTCCCGGTGCTTCAGGCGTTCGTGCGCCCAGTGATTCGGTAGCGCTCTTCATTCATGATTTCCCCATGCAGCAGGCGGCCCAGAGACCTGCGGAGAAAGCAAGCGAAAAATCCTCTAAATCGAAGGATGATTCAATCCTTACCTTTAACTTCCTGTATTATATCATACAGAAGTATAAATTACAGGACATTATTGATTAACGACTTTTCTGAGTTCCTTTCCCTATCTTGCAACGCTGTTGCAACAAGTTAGTGAACCGATTTATCCTCATTTTTCTACTATTTTCCGCCCATTTTCAATCTTTTTGTCAGGATTGCCGCGGTACCATCAAAGGCCTTGTCCTGGACGAGGCAGGCACGCCGTTGCCTCAGGCGGCCGTAAGCATTGAAAAAACGCATTTTCAGGAAATTTCTGACATCGATGGAGTGTTCGAATTCCAGGACTTGTGCGCGGGCGATTATACGGTCGCAGCGACTTTCGTAGGTTATGAAAAACAGTACGTGCAGGTGCAGGTGCCGCAGTCAGGTGAGGTAGCCATCAGGTTAATACCATCGCGAACGGTCCTGGCGGATGTGGTGATTGAAAGTCAGCGGGCGCCGCGTTCCGCGTCTCAGACTTCGAGCCTTATCACCGTGGAAGACATAAGTGCTTTGCATGGAAAACCTTTGGGGGAATCTTTAAAAGAAATCCCGGGTGTTAACGCCCTGCAGACGGGTCCCTCCATCTTTAAGCCTGTGATCGATGGGCTTCACAGTCAGCGGGTCCTTATCCTGAATAACGGTATTCGCCAGGAGGGTCAGCAATGGGGTGTGGAGCACGCTCCTGAAGTCGATCCTTTTATTGCATCGCAGATTGAAGTGCTGAAGGGTGCGGAGACCGTGCGCTACGGTTCTGCCGCGATGGGCGGTGTCATCATTATCAATCCTCCGCCCTTGCACCAGACAGAAAAGATCGGAGGTGAATTGAACCTGGGCCTGATGTCAAACAACAGGATGGGTGTATTTTCAGGGTTGCTTGAAGGTACGCTAAAAGAAGGTTCAAACTGGAGCTGGCGGCTGCAGAGCTCTGTCAAGAAAGGAGGCGACTATCACGCGCCTGAGTATACATTGTCGAATACTGCATTGAATGAATTTAATTTCTCAGGAGCTGTTGGTTTTGAGGATGTGGGACGCGGCCTTGAAATTTATGCGAGCAGTTTCAATACCGAACTTGGAGTTCTGCGCGCGGCGCATACCGGCAACCTTAATGATCTTCAACAGTCAATTGAAACAAACAGACCGTGGTATATCTCGGATTTCACTTACGGGATCAACCATCCCAAGCAGAAAATCAACCATCATTTGCTGAAGGTCAGCGCGTACCAACAGGTAAAGAATCTTGGGAAGATAAATATCCTGTACGGCAGCCAATATGATGTGCGGAACGAATTTGACATTCGCCGTTCCGGAAAGGATGCGCGCCCATCACTGTCGATGGACCTGATGAGCCATGTGCTCGATGCATCGCTCGACCACGAACATCTGGCCCATAGTGGAAGCGTTGGAATTAACGGGTCTTGGATGATCAATACCAACGATACGGAGGAAACCGGCGTCAGGCCGTTGCTGCCGGATTATCAGCAGTTCGGCGCTGGCCTCTTCATTCTGGAGAAATGGAAGAAAGACAAGTGGATTATCGAGGCGGGGGGCCGTTATGATTTTCAACATCTCCAAGTCCTTACCTTTATCAACAACCAGGATCTGATCAAGCCGAAGTTTGATTTTAATTTTCTGTCCGGGACGCTGGGTGCCACCGTTTTGCTGAATCCGCGCCTGCGCCTGCTTTCAAACCTGGGCATTTCGTCACGGCCACCCCACGTGAGCGAATTGTACAGTGAAGGTCTTCACCATGGCACCGCCTCCATCGAGGAGGGCCTGATGCGCAAGGACGGTCATGTTCTGGTGGAGCAATCGCTCATCAAAAAAGAATTTTCTAAAAAATGGCTCAACACGTTACAATATACAAGCGACAATTTGTCGCTTGATCTCTCTTTGTATTATAATGACATCGACAATTACGTCTACATACGTCCCAGGGCGACCCGTCTTACCGTTCGTGGTTATTTTCCCGTATTCCAATATGAGCAAACTGACGCCGTGCTGATGGGCTCGGATGCGGCCTTGAAATGGAGCGTGACTGAAAAAATCGCATTCAGCAGTAAATTCTCTTACATCTATGCCAGCGATACCCGATATGACGATGTGCTGATATACATTCCACCCATGCAGATGGAGAACGGGGTCACGCTTTCATTACCGGCCCTTGGGAAACTTCAGAGTTTCTACGTTGGCCTCAGCATACCAACCACGTTCAGGCAAACACGGGCGCCCCTGGTTGTGTACCCGCTGGAGATCGATGAAAATGTGCCGGCGGAAACCTTTGATTTTGCGCCTGCTCCGAAGGGTTACTCTCTTGTCAATGCAAAACTCGGGTTCAAGCTTCCCATTGACGATCACGCGCTTGGCATTACGTTGACAGGAGAGAATTTATTGAACGCTTCTTACAGAAATTACATGAACAGGCTGCGCTATTACGCCGACGATATTGGATCAAATTTTATACTTCGTTTATCATATAACTTTCTTGCACACTAAAATAATGATGGTCGCTATTTCATCTTTTCACCGGGTAAGAACATGGCGCGTGGCTGTGGCCGTTTTCATGTTGTTGATACTTTTCGTACTTCCTTCGTGTGACCAGGACGACCCTGCGCCCGTCAATGAGGAGGAAGTAATCACAACCCTTGAAGTCACGCTCACCCCTGACGTGGGAGGGCAACAGGTGATTATGAAGTTTTCTGATGAGGATGGGGAACAGGGAAGCATTGCGCCTGTGATCACCGTCAGCGGTTCCCTGAAGGCTTCCACAGGTTATCGGGGCGCTGTCAGATTTTTGAACGAAACTGTCAGTCCGGCGGAAGATATTTCAGAGGAAGTGAAAGAAGAAGGAAACGACCATTTGGTATGTTTTGATTCGTCATTGAATATCGCGATCCAATATGCGGACACCGATGGAAACGGGCTTCCTCTGGGTTTGGCAACCTCATGGCTAACAGGCGCTGCGGGTCCGGCTGAAGTTACTATTTCTCTCAGGCATCAGGCCGGAACGAAGACAGGAAACTGCCCGGGCGTGGGCGAAACAGATGTGGAGGTCACGTTCAATCTGACCGTTGAATAAGGACTGGGTTAGGTTCGTAAACGAGAAGCGGCACCAACAAATTTGCTCCTAAAAATGCTTGTATCTTGATGCCTTGGTGGCAGGTCTATGCCTTGGCCAGAAATTGCTCCAGATCTTTGAGATTGAGGAACCCCTCGTAATAAGCCTTGCCGAAGATTACGGCAAAGATACCCATTTCGTTGAGGCGCCTGATATCATCCATGCCGCGAACACCGCCGCTAGCGAGCACGCACAATTCAGGAAAGGCATCAATAATTTCCTGATAAAAATCGAACGCCGGACCTTCCAGCACGCCATCCCGTGAGACATCCGTGCACTTGACGTACTTCAGTCCGCGTGTAAAAAAATAATCGAGATGGTCAAACAATGTCACATGGGCCTTCCGTTGCCAGCCACGAAAGACAAGTTCTTTTTTCTCCTTGTTAATGACGTCGGCGCCCAGCGTCATTTTCTCACGGCCATATGAGATGATCCAGGACGCAAAGAGCTCCGGATCCGTTACGGCGATACTGGCCGCCGTAATGTAATCCGCCCCATATTCATAGGCTTTGCTGATATCTCCGTCCGTGGATATGCCTCCGGTGAAATCGACTTTCAGATTGGTGTGACCTGCAACGGTTTCGAGCACATGCCAATTCATCGGACTTCCTTTTTCGGCGCCATCGAGATCCACCAGGTGCACTACCTCAATCCCGTGGTCTTCGAAACGTTTCGCCAGGTCCAGAGGATTCTCATCATAAGCCTTCTCACTGGCTTTATCGCCTTTGCGCATTTTCACCACCGTTCCTTTGCGAATCGCTATGGATGGAATCACCTGAATCATCTGCTCCTTGTTAAGAAAGCGAATTTACGCTGCAAACGGCAAACATCCATCTGGCAGGGACAAAACCATGTAATATTTGGAAAATAATTTCGCTTCAAACCTGTTTTATTTATGGTAGTTTTGGTTTCGGGGAATTCCGGGATGGTCGTTACAGAACCGATTTCCTGCTTTATCGAGCCGCAGCCGTCAGTCTGCGGCGCGATGCTGTAAACAGCCTACACAATGGAAATACATATGAAATACATTTGCAGTGCTCTGGTTTCTCTGTCGATGCTTGCATCAGTGGAGGCGATGAGTCAGGCGAAGGTCCGTAAAATGTCTACGGTGATCAATCATCCCTCCCTCAACGTATATGCTCCTTATGTGAGTGCCGATGCAAATGCGATTGTTTTCCTGACGGATAATGCCGAGGATAATGCCCTTACCCCGTTCTTCAGCTTGCGGGAGAACACAGCAGACTGGAAAGAACCACAGGTGCTTCCAAAATATATTAATACGCGATTGAATTTTCTTCGTGGCTATGGGCTGAGTGCAGATGGCGGTACATTGTATTTCAGCACGATGAAATCGCCTGGTGTCGGTGGATTCGATATTTGCTCCAGCGACTGGAAGGGGGCATGGGCAAACCCGGTGAACCTGGGTGCACCCATCAACTCAAGGGCTCATGAAGCTTGTCCCTCCGTCACTCCGGATGGTAAGACGATGTACTTCATGCGCTGTGAGAAAATGGATCAGATCAGGGCAGACAGGTGCAGGATCTTCCGTGTTGACAAAAAAACAAATGGACTATGGGGCGAGCCTGCAGAACTTTCCGAGACCATCAACACCGGGAATTCGCAATCTCCGCGCATCATGGCTGACGGGGAAACACTGATCTTCTCGTCAGATCAAATGGGCTCTTCCAAAGGGGGCATGGACCTGTACATGTCTAAATTCCGCGACGGGAACTGGACGGCTCCTGTGCCGATGTCATTCGCAAATACCGAGAAGGATGATCAATACGTCAGTGTGACCGGTTTGGGCCGCTATTTGTTACGGGACTCGCCGGGACCGCGTAAAAGTGAACTGGTGGAATATCTGATACCCGACGCGTTGCGCCCCAAGGGGATGATGAAGATCGATGGAACCGTGGTTGACGCCCAGGGCCAGCCAGTGCAGGCATATATTTCCCTGGTGGATATAGCCACCGGCAAACGTGTTTACAACGGCCGGCCTAACAGGGATGGAACATTCCTCCTGTATGCCATGGAGGGAAGTCGCTATGACCTGTCGATCGATCCGGAACACGGAAACAAAACATACTTTTCAAAAGTGTTTGATCTGACTACTGACAGGATACCGCAGGTGGAGAAAGTTCACGCCGTGCTGAAGACGGTGCTGCCGGACGACGAATTAATCTTGAGTGGAATAAACTTCCGGGAGAGCACGGGTGAAATCGACCTTGCCACTTCCGAACGCGAACTTAAAAGATTTGCAAGGGTGGTGACCAGCAACCCCGATTTGAAATTTGAGGTGCACGTGGTGTTCGAGGGATATAAAGAAGACAGTATACAGTCAGACCCCGATCTGACGGAGATGAGGGTAGACACGGTTGGCTGGAAATACATAGACATTGACACCCTTGGACAACTGTACGAGCGGGATACGGTAAGCACCAAAGTAATCTATCATAACGACCGTACAGTGGCACAGGTGCAGTCCATCATTGCGTATTTGATTTCCAGCGGAGCCAGCGAGCAGAACGTTGTCGGTTTTGCCAACATTATTCCTGCCACGATGCCCGAAAACAAAAAGACGCTGGTGAAGGCAAGGGTTATTAAAATGTAAAGGGCACAGAGACAAGGGTGGTATCCCACATGAGAACCATTTCAGCGTCTTCACCGGTTTCCTCGAAGGCGATGGTGAATTGTTCAAATATCTGATCCTGTGTCACTGCATGAACATCAACACTAAAAACATCCAGTTCGGGATTTCGATTTGCTTCACCCTTTGAGTTCAAGCCCCACTGACCGTGTTCAGAATTGAAAATGATTGTCCAGGTTGTTTCCCGCGGTATAGTCCACAATGAATATTTGCCGGCCTTTAAAGTCTGACCTTCGATAGCAAGGTCCTTGTTGGTCTCAAAGGTCGTTGCTTCGTTGGCGCCGGTTCTCCAAACCTGATCGTAAGGAACCAGCGCCCCGAAGATCTCACGTCCCTTTTTGGAGGGCCGGTTGTAAAAGACTTTGATGGCAAGGTCTCCCTGGTTGAAAACCACCTCTTCCTCCGGGCTGAAGGATTTGGTGTTTTTCAACTGCATGAATCCTATAAAGGCGACGATTGCTGCGATAACAGCAATTCCGATCAGGCTGAAAATGAAAAACTTCCTCATAGTTTCCGGAGGCTAAAAATTAAGTGCCTGTAAACAAAGAGCTTAACTTAAAAACAATTTTTTATTCTTTCTATAAAAATCCTTCATTACAGACTATTTTTACGCCCTCATAAATGTTATAGCTATGGATGTCTCTGCCTGGTGGCCGTTTTTCGTTGTAATTGCCCTGTTTATCCTTGCCATTGTTTCACCCTGGGTCTTCCCCAATAAAATGGTCAGCAAAAACAAACACGACAACGATTTCTAAGTAAGCGGTTATAACGGAAAAATGAACGTTTGCGTTTTCTGCGGGTCCGGAAGCGGAGAAAATCCGGTTTATGCCGAGACTGCCAGAAAACTGGGAATATTGCTGGCTGAGGCTTCGGTCAGGTTAATTTACGGTGGTGGCAATATCGGGCTGATGGGCGTGATCGCTGATGCCGTTATGGAGGCCGGCGGCAAGGTGACCGGTGTTATTCCCGCATTTTTGATGAAAAAGGAAGTAGGCCACCGCGGCATTACAGACCTGGAAGTAGTGGAAAGTATGCATCAGCGCAAGCGGCGCATGGCGGACCTTGCGGATGCATTTATCGCACTCCCGGGGGGATGGGGAACGCTGGAAGAACTCTCCGAAATTCTGACCTGGAAACAGTTGGGTTTGATTTCCCAACCAGTTCTTTTACTAAATACAAATCAGTTTTTTGATCCTCTGCTAGACCAAATGCGTTTAATGGTGAAAGAGGGTTTTCTTCAGTCAGGGTATTTCAATTTCTTACAGGTGGAGAATACTCCTGAAAAAATACTCGCCTCCCTGACAGCCCGGAGCGCATAAAGGGCAACTCTCTCGAATTTGTTTTATATTGAGGTAAATCATCCCGATGATGATACGCCAGTATCTGCTGTTATTCTTCCTTTTGATTTCCTCCTTTTCGGCCCTCAGCCAGGGTCTTGGTTTCATGCTGGCGAACGGGAAAAAGAAGGTGGAAATCCCTATTGAAATCTACAATAACCTGATCGTAGTACCTGTCGTTCTCAACGGCGCGCTTCCGCTTAAATTCATTCTCGATACCGGCGTCCGGACGGCGATTCTGACCGAAAAAACGTTTTCCGATATTCTCAACCTGGCCTACTCCAGGAAATACACCATTTCCGGCCCTGGCGGCGAACAAATTATCGACGCCTATATCACGAACAATGTTTCATTGGAATTGCCGGGAGTCACCGGTCGTGGTCATGCGTTGCTTGTCCTGGGGCAGGATTACCTGGAGTTGCGGAATTATCTTGGTACCGACGTGCATGGCATTTTAGGGTACGAGTTATTCAGCCGTTTTATCATCGAGGTAGATTATGAGAAAAGAATATTGACGCTGATGTTGCCGAAGCACTTCAACAAAAAGAGAAAGTATCAGTCGATTCCTATTAAAATAGAAGATACAAAACCCTATGTCACCACATCTGTTGTGCTGGCGGATGGCACGCAACTTTCCGCAAAGTTATTGGTTGACAGTGGCGCCAGTCATGGACTGATGCTGGAGCCAACCTCTGATTCAAGGATCAAGGTCCCTGACAATACAGTAAGCAGCATTATTGGGCGGGGCCTTGGAGGAGAAATAACCGGCAAGATCGGCAGGATTCAAACTCTAAAACTGGGGACGTACGAGATCAAAAATGTCATTGCCAGTTTTCCGGATCCCAACAGCTACTTTGATAGTCTGAAACTGGGCGCCACGAAAAGAAACGGAGCTATTGGCGGTGAAGTGTTGAGCAGATTCACTGTTATTTTCAACTTCCCCGACGAAGAACTGTACCTGAAGAAAAACGCCTCCTTTAAAAAGAAGTTTCACTATAATCTCAGTGGACTGACCGTGAAGGCCAAAGGTTCAAGGCTCAATGTCTTTGAAGTGATCGACGTGAGGAGAGAGTCTGTAGCGGAAGTTGCAGGTGTGGTCGCCGGCGATTTGATCATGAGCGTCAATGGCGTGAATGCGAGCTCAATTGATCTGAATACGATGAATGGTTTCTTTAACACAAAACCCGGCAAGAAACTTCATCTTGTACTTGACCGCAAAGGAGAAAAATTGAGAATTGAATTTGATCTTGCCGACCAGATATAATTAGAACTGCAGTTTGTGCAATTGTTTTTTCCTCCTCTGGTAAGCGTTGTAAAGAAATAGCTGAGTCCTTCTGAATTTAAGGGAATTTCTAAGGATGCTGTAAAAAGATTCGGCTGAAAAATTCTGCTTGAGAACATAATCAAGGATTCCCGCCGAAGATGATTCGTGGTAATTGGAATTCTTCAGAACAGTGATCGGAACATCTTTGGTTTTGCGGCGCTTGCTTAAAGTATTGATGGTTTCAGTCAATTCAGACTTGCCAATATTGTCGTCAATTAAAATATAATTGGGATTGAATTTCATCAGTCGTTCGACAATGCTGCGCAGATCAAACGCAATTTCAGTGATGATCCTTCGCCCATGGATCTGATTAATTTTCTCAAGCGTTTTGGTGAGATCAATCGGATTGTTGCCGATCAGCAAAACATGTAAAGGCTCTGCGCTTTTTGTTAATTGTACCTTCGTTTCCATAATTTCACCTGTATTTATTTTAACAAGATTCTTGTCCAAAAGGTTACTGCAACTTTAGGTCCAACGTGAAATTGAACGGGTTTTGAGAAAAACGCGCTAATTTGAGTACCATTTTGAAACAACTGATATTTTTTTGAGAAAAATTGTAATTATCGGCGGCGGTTTGGCCGGGTTGATATCCTCCATTCAACTTATCCGCGCAGGAATTGCCTGCACGGTAATTGAAAAAAAATCATACCCGCTTCACCGTGTTTGTGGCGAGTATATTTCTAATGAGGCACTACCTTTTTTGAAAGCTTCAGGATTGTATCCGGAAGACTTTAAATTGCCTCAGGTAAAATATTTCGAATTTTCTTCCATCGCAGGCGAGACCGCCAGGTTACCATTGGATTTGGGGGGTTTTGGCATCAGCAGATATTCCTTCGACCATTTCCTGTATCGTATCGCCCAAGCGGAAGGTGTCAGCTTTCAACTGAATACAGAGGTTTCCGCAATAGATTTCAGGGAAGATCAATTTGAGATCGTGAC
The DNA here is from genome assembly GCA_049791675.1 of Chryseosolibacter sp. Taxonomy (GTDB): domain Bacteria; phylum Bacteroidota; class Bacteroidia; order Cytophagales; family Cyclobacteriaceae; genus Chryseosolibacter. The sequence goes on along the minus strand of JBARAD010000147.1, from coordinate 36,577 downwards.
CGGGGAGCAAACAATTGTGGCAGATGTTGCGATCGGCTCGTTCGGAAAGCGCTCCAGAATCGACATACAGCAAAACCGCAACTTCATAAAAGAGCGATCGCCGTGGGTCGGTGTTAAATATCATGTGCGCTGCAATCATCCCGATAACCTGATTTCCCTCCATAATTTTCCAGCGGGATATTGCGGGGTTTGCAATGTGGAAGAAGGGATCACCAATCTTTGTTATTTAACACACCGTAACAACCTCAAGGGTTTTGGAGACGTACAGTTGATGGAGAAGAACGTTCTGTTCAAAAACCCGTTGATCGAAAATATTTTTAGCAACGCCATCTTTATTTTTAAAAGACCGGAAGTAATCAATGAGATCTCTTTCGAAACGAAGGCTCCGGTCGAGAACCATATCCTGATGGCGGGTGATGCTGCGGGCATGATCACGCCGGTCTGTGGAAACGGTATGGCTATGGCAATTCGTTCAGGCAAAATTCTCAGCGAACTTTTGATTGATTTCTGCGCCGACAGGATGGATCGTCATACGCTGGAAGACGCTTACCGCAAAGCCTGGAATATGGAATTTAAAACCAGGCTGTGGTTCGGCCGCAGCCTCCAGCGATTTTTCGGACATGAGCATTTCTCTACCCTGGCCGTAAACCTGGCCCGGCTTTCCCGTCCGGTGGCGGGGTTGATTATCCGCAAAACACATGGCTCTCCGTTTTAGATTCAATGTTCCTTCAAAATAGAATGTCTACTTTATTTTAATTAATTAACTTAAATCGTTTTTAAACATAACATATGAAGCGCGATCAGTTTTTGAAATCTTTGGGTCTTGTTACACTGGGGGCTCCCATTGCCCTGTCATCCTTTTCATGTTCTTCCAAACCCGAACAGCAAAATGAACCCGGTGCCGGTACGGAAACAAAAAAGGATCTGTTTTTTAAGATCTCGCTGGCCGAATGGTCATTGAACAAACAATTATTTGGAGGTAAACTCGACAATCTTGATTTTCCCGCGAAGGCGAAGAATGATTTTGGAATCGAGGCAGTTGAATATGTAAATCAGTTCTTCAAAGACAAAGCCAGAGATCAGGCATACCTCACCGAATTGAAAAAACGCTGTGATGATCTCGGCGTCACCAGCGTATTGATCATGTGCGACGGTGAGGGAGGTCTTGGAGATACAGATGCAAAAAGGAGAATGCAGGCCGTTGACAATCACAAGAAATGGGTCGAGGCTGCTCAGTTCCTCGGCTGTCACTCGATCCGGGTGAACGCTTACGGCGAGGGATCCCGTGAGGCCGTGGGCCAGTCGGCTACGGAAGGATTGGCGACCTTGTCACAATTTGCCAAAGACTACAAAATAAATGTGATCGTTGAGAATCACGGCGGTTACTCTTCCGATGGCAAATGGTTAAGCAAGGTGATTGCCGACACAAGAATGGATAATTGCGGCACGCTGCCCGATTTCGGTAACTTCTGTATTGTACACGAAGCAGATCAATGCAAGGAATGGTACGACCGCTATGCAGGCACGGAGGAGATGATGCCTTATGCAAAGGGTGTGAGTGCGAAGACAAATGACTTTGACGCTTCCGGTAACTGTGTGGAAACCGATTATAACAAGATGCTCAAGATCGTTAAAAAAGCAGGTTATACCGGTTATATCGGCATTGAATATGAAGGCAGTGTACTGTCTGAAGATGAAGGAATCCTGGCTACAAAGCGTTTGCTCGAACGGGTGGGTGCAACCCTATCATGATCACCGAAACGTTTGCAACACGTGACTTGTATCAAGGAATAAATAGATAAAAAAAGCATTCAAACATGCGGCTGAAATAAGATTCAGCCGCATGGTATGCTGATAGTCTGCTTTCCTGCTTTCTTTGAGGATCAGTATGAACCAATAAAAGAAGAATGCCAGCACCGGAAGCAGGGCCGACACGAAGGCCCAGGCATATTGCTCGCTGAAAACAAATTTGAAATAAAAAAGAAAACCGGTGATGGCAAGGGTGAAGACCGATGCCGCAAAATAGAAGGTACCCACGATGCCAAGTTTTGCACTCAGCGTATGATCCCCCCTTTTCCTGTCCTCCTCGTGCTGATAGACTTGCGTCAGCGGATAATTCGCCCACAACATCGCGCTTGTCAGTAAGCCGGGAAGAATGGTCTCTTTTTTCCAGGCATTTTCCAAAGCGAAGTCATTAACGCCCACATAGCACATGATGAAAGTATACAATCCCTGAAAAATCCCTGTAATGAGCCAACTCATCCAGGGGTATTTCTTTAGACGAATAGAAGGGTGGCTGTAAGCTTTTGATACCAATCCATAAATCAGTACCATCACTGCAAAGGTGGTATTGATTTTTATATAGCTGATAACGATGGCTGCCAGGTCAAAGAGGAGTGCGAGGTAATAAAGTCCTTGCCTTACCGGCGGTGGGTTTTTCAAACCGCCGATGCTTTTCTCATCCTTGTCGAAATAGCTGTTGTAGGCATTGCTGGCGGGGTACAGGAGAAAGTGAATGATAAAGAACACCCAGAGAATCCGGGGCCCATTAAAGTTGGGAGCAAGGGCGAGACTGAACAGAAATATGGGCAATAAGAAAAATGAAAAATGAATTCTTAGATGGAGCCAGGAGGAGCGAGAGAACATACATCCTTATTTTAAAACAAGTTAGCCCTTTTTACTATATTATAGAATCATGAGTTACATCACCGCTATCGGTACGGCGACCCCTTCCCATCGGTTCAGTCAATCGGACATTGCTGATTTTATGTTGCGCACGATGCGACTGAACAATGGCGACGCGAGGAAACTCAGGACCATTTTCCGGTCAAGTGGAATTGAATACCGTCATTCTGTGCTGGCCGATTATGGAAAGACCAAAGATTTTACTTTTTATTCTGACACGTGTGATCTGGAACCATTACCCGGTACGGAAAAGAGGCTCCACGTCTTCCGCCAAAATGCGCTGACACTTAGTATCGCCTCATTCAACGATATGAAGCAATCCTATCCGCATGTTGATACGCGTGAGATCACCCATATTATTGTTGTATGTTGTACCGGGATGTATGCACCGGGCCTTGACATTGACCTTGTTCATTCGCTGAATCTTTCACGTTCTGTTCAAAGAACTGCCATCACATTTATGGGTTGTCACGCTTCCTTTAATGCGCTCAAGATCGCAGACGCAATATGCAAAAGCAACGATCACGCAAAGGTGCTGATTGTTTGCACAGAGCTGTGCAGCATTCATTTTCAAAGGACCGTCACTGACGATAATTTATTGGCCAACGCATTGTTTGCGGATGGTTCTGCCTCCATCATGGTGGAAGGGACAACTGTCGGTCCGCTGAAACTGAAGCTCGAGGAATTTCACAGTGACCTTGCTCTGGAAGGATTCTCGGATATGGCCTGGACAATCGGTGACCTTGGATTTGAAATGCGATTGACGGCGTATGTTCCCGATCTCATAAAAAAAGGCATTGGCGCACTCGCAGATTCTTTATTAAAAAAAATTTCTGTTAACTTATCGGATATACGTCATTTCGCCATTCATCCGGGAGGCAAGAAAATATTGGAAGTTATCGAGGAGGAATTGGGCATCAGCAGGACGCGGAACGAAGCTGCCTATCGCATTTTGAAGGATTATGGAAATATGTCTTCGCCAACTGTCATCTTTGTACTCAAAGAAGTGATGCGCCAGCTGGGAGATTCCAACGCGGGTGAGCGGATATTGAGTTTTGCATTTGGCCCGGGACTTACACTTGAAAGTATGGTTTTAAGGATTGAATCCGCTTAGTATGCCTGACTTTTCACAACGCGCAACAGGTCGTGAATTTATGGATGACCTCGAGGCCTCGGGAGGGCATCTTCATCAGGCGCTGCGCGAACTGGATGCTATCAACTATATCCTTGGCGGAAACTATGTAACCCTCAATGGCCTGGCCAGGTTGCTGGAGACCGCTGACACGTCAGGGGGACTTCACATTGCGGATCTGGGCTGCGGAAGCGGAGATATGTTAACACTCATCCGGAGGTTGTTGGTGAAAAGGGATATCGATGCCACGCTTACAGGAATTGATGCGAATGCACATGTAGTCAAATACGCGGAAACGCATACCCCTCCCGCCTGCGGCATTCACTTCGAAAATCTCAACATATTTTCTGAAGAATTTCGCGCCAGGAAATTTGATGTCGTTACCGGGACATTGTTTTTCCACCATTTCACGACAGATCAGCTCATTGATTTATTCAGGCAGCTCAAAAGCCAGGTTTCTGTGGGAATGATCATCAACGATATTCACAGGCATTGGCTGGCGTTTTACGCGATTAAATGGCTGACCCGATTATTATCACGCTCACCGATGGTCAGACACGACGCCCCTCTCTCTGTCTTGCGCGCCTTTAGAAAAAGCGAACTTGCGGAGATAATGAAACGTGCGGGAATCGTTGATTATCGCATTAAGTGGTGCTGGGCTTTCCGTTGGCAGGTAATTGTGAGATTCTGACAGTGCTGAGGGTTTGCCTGGCTCAAAATCCTGAAAAAGAGACCCAGACACATGCGATTTACTTTTCTCAGGAGCATGGGATAATGAACCGGATTTCAAAGAATGGCACAATTTTTCGTAATTCGTTACTAAATCCACATTGTTATGAAACCTCACTTGATATTGCTTGCCGTAATGTTTCTGGCAGGTTGCTCCAACAGTCCTTTGGGAAAGAAGGTCAAAGAGCCCTTCCGCGGAAACTCCTATGAATCCAACAATCGCTTTTTCCGGGCCACAGGAAAAGGAGAAAGCGTAAAAGACAACATTGCCAGAGGAAAGGCTGATATCGAGGCCAAGGCTCAGCTGGCCGGTCAGGTCAATACTACCATGAAACAAGTGGCCGACCAGTATCTGGGGCAGACCGAAAATGCAGAGGCGGCCGATGTCGCTGACAAATTTCAAAGTCTCGTCAGGGAAGTCATGAACACGGATCTCGCGGATCTGAGAAAGATCGGGGAGCAAAAATATTTTAACGAGGCTGAAAATAATTACACGGTTTTTATTGCCTATGAGATCAAGAAGAACGCCATGCTGCGGTTCATGAAAAAGCAGGCAAAGGTGGATAAGACCATCAATGAACGACAACGCGCCCTGATCGAGAAGATCATTGATGAGGAGCTTGAAAAGGCGGATGCGGCAGATGAGGAGGGTCAGTGATCAGCCGCTTAAGGAATGCCTTCAGTAGATTCTGAGGGCTTTTTTTTGGTAACTGGAAAGGATTCCAGATCCTGACCTGAAACATTCCGCACGGGTTTATTGGATTCCCTTTGGGATATGGCTCGCTTTTTTAAAGATTATAATAAATTGCAGGCCGGCGTATGATCAGGGTTTATACTATAAATAACGGAAGGATTGAGCAGTTCAAAAACCCTGCACTGCCAGACATTGTACGCTACCAGAATATCTTATGGATAGACCTTCAGTCACCCACTTCACAGGAGCGCGAACATATCGAGAAGAACTTCACCATCGAATTCTTCACATCGCAGGAAGTGCAGGAGATCGAGAGCAGTTCGCGCTTTTTTGAGACAGACGAAACCATTGAGATCAATCTCGGATTTGTTTCCACTGATGTTGAGTTATCAGTCCAGAACGTAACCTTCATATTAAAAAACCAGATCTTATTTACCTACCGCCAGGGCGATGTGAAAACATTCGCCGAGGCTGTGCGCAGGCTAAAGACGATGAGCACCGAAACAAAGGATCATGGGCTGGATGTTTTTCTGACCATCCTTGAAACGAGAATTGACGGAGACGCAGATTTGATCGAAAGCATTAACCGAAGGGTAAACCACGTGAGTAAGGCATTGATCGCCCAGAAATCACTGAAGGAGGATCTGCTTCTTGGCATCGCGCAGTTGCAGGAAAATGTCATGATCCTTCACCAGGCAATCACGGAGAAACAGCGTGTTGTGAGCTCTTTGATCAGGATACCGGAATTTAACCGCCTCGGGAATGAAAGATTGACCATCATCATCCGCGACATCGCCTCCCTGCTTCAGCACTCCCAGTTCAGCTCCCAGCGACTTGAATATCTGCAGAATACGTTTTTGGGCCTTGTGAATATCGAGCAAAACCAGGTCATCAAGATCTTTACTGTTGTGACCGTCATATTCATGCCCCCGACATTGATTGCCAGTATATACGGAATGAACTTCAAGTACATGCCGGAGGTTGAATGGATGGCTGGATACCCGGTAGCCCTTGCGTTAATGATTGCGTCCTCCCTGATTTTTCTCTGGTACTTCCGCCGTAAAAAGTGGTTGTAGAAAATACAGACAGCATTCAGAGGACAACGGCGTAATGCGCACGAAGGGATATCTGCGTGGCATATCTGCATTTAAAATCGGGATGGGAGGTCAAGCGCTTGTTTGGAATTCAGGGGTCGAAAAAACGTATTTGATTTTCGATACAGAACTCCTGGTTCCGCCGGCACTGCAGGCGGACGGAATTTTTTTAGTACATTAAGGATGCGTTAATAAGGTTTAGTGTATTTACCCTAAATTCACTTTATGCCCTCCCATAAGAGTACTGTGGATATTAAAAGCGGATGGTTGTTCCCTTTTCAATTCTTAGTCCTTGGCTTTGTTTTCCTCATCGCAGGTATCGTTGTAGTCGTACCCCATCCGATTATCGGGATCGTTTTAGTCCTTGCCGGAGCCGTTATTCTCACCGCTCACGAAGGCACCGAAATCATCCCCGCCGCACAAAGCTACCGGGAATATAATTCTATTCTGTTTATAAAATCCGGAAAGGGGAAGCGGTATACTTCCATGGAGAAGATATTCATCAACCCCGTGAAAGTCAGGCAAACGATGTACACTGCCCACACGCTCCAGTCAAGCTCATTTTCAAATCTTGAATACAATGCCTACCTTAAATTTTCAGATGGCGTGAAGGTGTTTTTACTTGCTGGAAAGAACAAGCGTAAGGTCATAAACAAGTTACAAGGCATTGCTGACACGCTGAACATTCCCTTGCAGGATAACGCTCCTGGCCGATAATGCCGATACTCAGCCACACTTCGTTTGGTGTTCAGTAAATGCAGATTTCGTAATTAAAGGATCGGTGCTATCTTGACCCCAAAGAATTTCATTGATAGCGCTTTTCGGTTTTACCTTTTCTCCAAATGAGTTAATCATATTTCTCGTGGTGGCGGTCTTTATTGGCATGTCCAAGACAGGCATCCATGGCGCAGGTATGGTTGCTGTCCCGATGCTCGCGATTATATTCGGAGGTCAGCTTTCCAGTGGTATCCTGCTTCCCATTTTATGTCTGGCAGATGTCATGGGCGTCTGGTACTACCACCGGCATGCATCCTGGTATCACCTCAAAAAATTGTTTCCGTGGGCGGCGTTGGGTACCGTGCTGGGTACTGTTGTGGGAGGAATGATTGATGATGAAACCTTTAAGCTGGTGATGGCTGTGATCATTGGTGTCAGTGTCATCATCATGGTATGGATTGAACGCGCCCGGAAGAAGGAAATACCGGATTACAAATGGTTTGCTTCGCTGACGGGAGTAGCGGGGGGCTTCACATCGATGATTGGAAATCTGGCGAATTCGGTGGTTGCCATCTATTTTCTGACGATGCGACTTCCGAAGAATGCATTTATCGGTACAACCGCCTGGTTCTTTCTTGTCATCAACTGGTTTAAAGTACCCTTCCACATCTTCGGCTGGAAGACCATCACCTGGAATACTTTTCTGCTGGATCTTGCGACCCTGCCTTTTATTGCGGTCGGCGCTTTCCTGGGAATCATCATCGTCAGGAAAATGAGGGACCGCGCATACCGGTGGTTCATCATCGCCATGACGCTGATTGCTGCGATCTTCATGGTGATCTATTGATCGTACTGTCTGCGTTGCCCTGCAATCCGCCGCTGTGCAAAGCCAGCACGGTAGATCCGCGTTGAAAGGCTCCCGCTTCAATTTCCCTGATCACGGCAAACAACAGTTTTCCTGTATAGACGTGATCCAGTGGAATACCATACTGATTTTTCATTTCCCTGATGAAGCATAACAGTTCGGGAGTTGATTTGGCGTAGCCTCCTCCATGGTATCCCGTCAGCAGAGACCAGTTAGGATAGGAAGTTCCGGCAAACCGGGTGATCAATGCCGCGATATCCTCTTTCAGGAAGTCACCATTTTTTAAAACAGAAATGCCAACGATTTTTTTGCCTCCCTGAAAAGCGCTCACGAGTCCGGCCATGGTGCCTCCGGTACCTACGGCCAAAACCAGGTGATCGAAATCAATTTCAAACAAGTGCTGTTCGGCAAATTCCGCACAGCCTTTAACCGCCAGCAGGTTGGACCCTCCTTCGGGGATGAGGAAGAACTCGCCGAATTTCGCGTGCAAGGCTTCCGTGAACTCGGGGACAGATTTTTGCCTGTAAGCTGACCTGTCAGCGTAATGTATTTGCATTCCATTGATTTGCGCAAAACTCAGCGTGGGATTCAGGGGCATGGTTTCCTCGCCGCGAATGATTCCGATCGACCTGAAATTCAATTCTCTTGCGGCAGCGGCTGTAGCATAGATGTGATTTGAAAATGCGCCGCCAAAAGTCAGAATTGTCCGATGGTTCTCCTTCGCAGCGCTTTCAAGATTATATTTCAGTTTCCACCATTTATTTCCCGAAACCGCCGGATGGTTCAGGTCTTCGCGCTTGACAAGCAGCCTGATGCCGGCTTTTTTACAAGACGGATGATCAGTTATTTCCTGGACCGGTGTTGGATGATATTGCAGCAAAACGATCGTAATTAAAGCAGTTTTTCCACCGCACAAAAATTCTTTCAGATACTAATAATATTAGTTTTATTACCTAATATTATTAGTAATTTGCGTTGAATAAAAAAGCATGAAGGAAGATTATTTTAAAGGTCGTGGGGCACAGGTCAAGACGGGAAACAGGTTTCTGAAAGCGGAATATGTGACCGAGCATGTGGAGGGTTTGGATGAGCCGATGTTTTCTGCGCCGTCGACGCAGATCTTTCATGAAAGCCCTAAAAAGATCGTTAACAAAGTAACCAGCCCGGACCTCGGCATGATGTATTCCATGAATCCTTACCAGGGATGTGAACACGGATGCATTTACTGCTACGCAAGGAACTCTCATGAGTACTGGGGTTTTAATGCGGGCCTGGATTTCGAGAGTAAGATTATCGTAAAAAAAAGTGCGCCTTCCCTGCTTGAGAAATTTATATTAAGTCCTTCCTGGGAAGCTGTTCCGATTTCTGTTTCAGGAAACACAGATTGTTATCAGCCTCTCGAACGTACATTCGAAATAACACGAAACATACTCAAGGTGTTTGCCCGGTACCGTCATCCGGTGGGTATGATCACGAAGAATTCCCTGATACTGCGCGATCTGGACCTCCTTTCCGACCTCGCCAAGGATAACCTGGTCCACGTTTATATTTCAATCACTACGCTCGATGAAGATCTGAGGCGGGTTATGGAGCCGCGCACAGCCAGTGGGTTGAAGCGTTTGAAAACCGTAGAGGGTTTGGCGAAGGCCGGTATACCCGTAGGCATCATGAACGCACCGGTCATTCCAGGATTGAATCACCACGAGATACCGGACATCATGAAAGCTGCTGCGGATCATGGCGCTTCCAATGCGGGTATGACGGTAGTACGATTAAACGGATCCATCGGCAGGATCTTCGAGGACTGGCTGCGCAAGAATTTTCCGGACCGTTTTGACAAAGTATGGAATCAGATATGTTCCCTGCATGGCGGCAACGTCAATGATTCGCAGTTTGGGAGACGTATGGTTGGCGAAGGAAACTTCGCGGACACCATTCACCAGTTGTTCAGAGTTTCCAGGAAGAAATATTTTGGCGGCCGCAAAATGCCGCCGATGGATCTAACGAAGTTTCGAAGGGGAGGGAACCTCAGTTTGTTTTAATGCCCTTATGAAAACAATTCATCGCCTGGTCAGATATCCATTGTCTTGCAACCAGTCGCCCATGCGTTGCGGAAATGTTTTGATGGAAACAAGCGCCGAACGTTTCCCCATATTGAAGGCAATGGTTTCCCGCCGAGGGTTTATCTGGGGGAATAATGATTGTAAAACGCCACGATCGTTTCGATACCGAGCAGAAAGTTCCTGACGCCGTAATGTTCATTGGGAGAATGGATGGCATCGCTGTCGAGGCCAAAACCCATCAAGACCGTATCGAGGCCGAGTTCTTTTTTGAACAATGCGACAATAGGAATGCTACCGCCATCCCTGGTAGGGATTGGGTTCTTACCCCAGACTTGACGGAACGCTTTGCTTGCTGCCTGAAATGCGGGCGAGTTTGTCGGGGTGACCGCGGGTTCTCCCCCATGATGTGCGCGTACCTGTACCGTTACATATTCCGGAGCGATCGACTGAAAATGTTTTGTAAACAGCGCAGTGATTTCAGCACTGGTCTGGTTTGGCACAAGGCGCATGGAAATCTTAGCGTGTGCTTTTGAAGGAAGCACCGTTTTTGCGCCCTCACCGGTATACCCTCCCCAGATCCCGTTAACATCCAGCGTGGGGCGGATGCCTGTGCGTTCGAGTGTGGTGTAACCCTGCTCTCCCTTTACTTCGGCGATGCCGAGTTCTTTCTTGTAGGCTTCCAGGTCAAACGGCGCCTCGTTGATTGCTTTTCGTTCGGCTTCGCTTAAAGAGGCGACCTTTTCGTAAAATCCGGGAATTGTGATCGTGCCGTTCTCATCATGCAGGGAGGCGATCATCTTACACAGCACATTGATGGGATTTGCAACGGCTCCCCCATACACACCGGAATGGAGATCACGGTTCGGACCGGTCACCTCCACTTCCATATAGCTCAGGCCGCGAAGACCCGTGGTGATGGAAGGATGCTCAAGCGAGATCAGGGCAGTATCGGAGATCAGGATAATGTCAGCTTTCAGGCGCGCTTTGTTCTCCTTAACGAAGGTGCCGAGATTATCGGAGCCTACTTCTTCTTCTCCCTCTACCATGAATTTAATATTACAGGGAAGCAGGTTGTGCTTCATCATGGTTTCAAATGCTTTTACATGCATGTATACCTGGCCCTTGTCATCGCAGGATCCACGGGCAAATATCTGATCGCCCTTGATCACAGGTTCAAAAGGAGGGGAAGTCCATAGTTCAAGCGGATCAGCAGGCTGAACATCATAATGACCATATACCAGTACGGTTGGAAGCGAAGGGTTTAAGGTCTTTTCGGCAAAGACGATCGGGTGCCCCTTGGTCTCGCAGATCTCCGCTTTGTCAACCCCGGCTGCAATAAACTTTTCTTTAAGGAAATCAGCTGCTTTTCGTACATCCGCTTTATGCCTGCTGTCTGCGCTGACAGACGGGATCCGCAGCCAGTCAAAAAGTTCAGAGAGGAAGCGGTCCTTGTTAGTGGCGATATATTCTTTAACCATAGATCATTTCTTTAGGTGCGCAAATTAAAGGAAATCGGGATATCAGGATATAGCGAAAGGGGGAAATAAAGGGGAGTGGGGTCGCATGGCCCGGGTGGAAGTATTTTGAATACAACGGCTGTTAGAAGCCGTCGTCTTCGGCTTCTTTCTTCTTCTCAGGTTCTACGGATGGAGTTTCCTCTTTTTTCTCAGGAACGTCTTTCTTCCCGTTGTCTTTTTTTACGCCAGGTTCGACATTTTCTTTGCGATCCTGTTTTTCATCGTCAAGTGGCTGGGACTGTACCGGAGGTGTGACGGGGGCGTTCATTACAGGGGCTGTTTCCGTGGGTGTGGCGCTTTCATACAAACTGTAGGGGACCTCGTTACCGAGGTATTGCTTCCGGAACCTGTTGATGAACTGTAGTGTTTCTTCTTCACTTCCCGGTATAAAGGCAACTTCTCCGATCTTTGCTTTTCCCGCGTTGGTTCTTTTTGAGATGATGCTGTTGAAGTCTTCATTCGAAGAATGGATCAGCAGGCGGTTATCCTCAATTCCCAAATAATACCACGATTCAGATGACGCCTTGAAGAACACGTGGAATACAGGAGTGCCGTCTTCCGTTTTGCGGATTTCCATGTAGCCTTCAAAACCGCCGTTGATGTCGTTCTTCCCGATGTTCGAGATGCCAAGGTTTCCTTCGCTGTAAAATGCTTTCATTTTCGGCGACCACTTGAGCGTCACATTGGCGAACACCAATGGTTTCGCCAACTCCGGCAATGTTGCCAGCGGCACGTAGCCTTGAACACTTCTTGCTTCGTAGTCTTTTGCAGCTCTTTCTCCGACGATGTCAGCAATCTTGTACAGGAGTTCTGTCTGATCGCCAAGACCGTCTTCCGCTCCTTCATTTTTTATGACGTCCTGGAGATTCCGTGCCATCACATCAAACGCTGCGGAAGGTACATCCGTATTCAACATCAGCAATGTGTTCATTTTAACATCCCTGCTTTCAAAATTCGCTGTTCCAATGGCTGTCGACGTAATGCTGAAATTCTGGCCGCCTGAATAAAGACTTATCGGGCCTTCAAATCGCAACTGACGCGTTTCATCATTGTAAGCGAAAACCTTTCCCGAGAGTTTGTTTCCGGCAGCCTTTTCGGTGTCTTCGATCTTATACTCCTTGCTTTCAGTATCATAGAATAATTTTCCGCTCGGGATAAAAAGATCATCATCGTCTTCCGATTTCTTCTCATTCGCAAACGTCGGATAGAGTTCGTTGTCGGCAGAAGAAAAATGTAATCCGGCGGTGACTTTCTTACCTTCCTCATCGACAGCCTTGTCGAAGTCCAGGATGATTTCTGTTTCATCCCCGCTTTGACCATACTCAATCCAGGTATTGTAATCTTTTATATTGTGAATGTCGAGCTTCACAAAACCATCCAATTGCAGGGCGGGGCGTGTGGCGTACATGGTAAGATCGCCCTTGTAAAACATGCCTGCTCCCAGGACAAGGCTTTCCTTTTCTGTGACCGATCCTTTGGCCACGGTTTGCATGTTCGCCTGTGAGTGGCGCCGGTTTGATCTGTTTTCGCCTTCTGTTCCTGAAACCGGCTCAAGATGAAAGTCTGTCATCTTGATAGCAAACGTATCACTGAGGAGGTTAACGTACTGGTAGGTGGCATAGCCTGTGAATTCCTTTCTCGATACAATGTCCACGACACCTTCTGTAAGCAGGTGGTATGCGTTGAGGGTATCCAGTACGAGTGTCGTGTTGTGCAGCGTTCCGATGCGTGCGTTTTCATGGATCATCACCTCATTGTTTTCCGGTGTGATCCGGGCATCTGCTACAATGATGTAAGGGATGCCGCTCACTTTCAGCTCCTGACTTTTCAGGTCGTACTCGGCCTTTTCTGCATTGAAATGCAATGAGTCAAGGTCCTTGCGCGTCGTATAGAAATAAGAATTTTCGATCGGCACATCCGCCGCTTTGCTCATGGTTATTTTTTGTGTGGCCAGGTCCCATCGCGCCCGTGGGATGGAGGTCTTAAATTGGGCGTAAGGGAATTCGATGGCCGCTGTTCCTTCGATCTCGGGACTGATGTCTGCGACGTTCTCGGAAAGGTTGAATTTCAGCCTGATGTCATTTCCTGCAAGCAGATTTTTGTCGACATCGTCTGATTTCACTTTAAAGCGGGCATGTCGTGCCCCGAAATCTTTACCGGCGAAATTCATTTGCCGTGAAATCAGTTCCATCCCGCGTGTTTCGAGTTTTCCGGCGCCGGCAACACCTTGTTTTGAAACGGTGATCGTACCGATCATCTGTGCCGTTGAATCGTAAAAATTGAAGGGAGCCTTCAGGTTCTTCAACTGCATCTTGTCTTCCTTTGGCAACCATTTCATCTGGAAATCAGGAAATGAAGCCTGTGGAAACAGCACGGAGCCGAACTGTTTTTCCTCGATGCGCGCGCGACTGCCGCGTGCGATCACCGAATCGGGATAAAAAATAAATTCTTTTGAAGAGACCCTGGTAGCCAGAAAATTAATTTCTCCGGTCCCGCGAAGGCCGCGATTGTTCATGGTGATGATACCATTCATTTTACCATCGCCCTTGTAGAGCTGGTATCCGGGAGCTTTAATTGCGTGCTCAAAGCCAAGTGATTTGTCTGGCATGGTATGCAGCGTTTCCTTGATGCTGGGAAACATGCCGCTCGATACGAAAGTACCTTCAAATTTTATCGATAGTGGATCTGCGTTGTTCAAGCTGTCCAGTTTGAAGGGGGGGACGACAAAAAACATGGAGCGATCGTAAACACCCCCGAGCACTTCTTCCCTGTCAAAATAAATGACGCCTCCCGTAGTAGCATCGAGCCTCGGATATCCGGGTATCTCCAGTTTTCCTGACTTGTTATTGGCACGGCTGATGAACAATGTTCCCGAAGAACTTCCGGTACTGCCCAGCCCTCCGGCTATAGCCGCGGTCGAATCCGCACCAACCATTGAATTGTTTACTTTCCTTCGGATCTCTTGTCCGCGCGCATTTTTCTCCGTCACATAAAAATTAATGGAGTCGATGTGTGAAAGACTGATGAAGAAGCTGTCGTACTTCAGGGTGAAGCCTTTGCCCGAGATTTCAAAATTTCCCGCCGACACAGTTCCATCAAACTGGATATCCCGGTTTTGTAATATGGTGATCACGCTGCTGTCGGGAACAATGTGCACATTGAGGGAATCGCTGATATCGAATTCTTCGACCCCCCTTACCGTCATGCTTGCCTTTTTCAGGTTGATGGTAGCGTTCGGATGTTGGGCGATCACGCTGTGGATCTTGAGGTTGTCGTAATCCTGCTCACCTTTGTACGCCAGGTAAACGTCGATGGCCTTCTGCTTTACCTGAACCAGGTCAGTGCGGTTGTTATAGTTAACCAAACCTTTTTCTCTGAGAAATTCGATGCTTTGTCTTATTTCCAATGGATTGCGCCCGGAAAACTGCGCAAGGTCGCCGGAATAAAATTCAGTCACTCCTTTCTTCAAGGCATAATTTGCCACGATGCCGAGTGGGTGAAAATTGAATCCGATGCCCTTCAGCAAACGATAATCATCGGGGTCGTAAAAGTCTACGGATTCGATGATCAGGGGAACTGTGTTTCGCGCTCCATCGATCTGGATGTTCAGGCTGTCAGAATACAGGTCCCAGCGGATCAGGTCAGCTGAAAAATCAATGTTGAAAAATGTTGAGCTGAAGGGGGCATTCCGCATCCCGCCTTTGTCTTTTTGTAATAGCAAACGCTGGGTGGAGTCAGTGCCGTGCGTATACTTTAGCCGCACGAGTTGGTGTACAAGTGAATCGTTACCCTGATGGATGTTCACCTTGCTCCTTTCAGATGTGATCGTCCCGGGGCCGAAGAAAAATTCCGGTGATTGTGCTGTAAATTTTTTCTGCCCTGCATTGTAAACTTCGATGACAGCGGGTTCACCCGTAGCGGAGATACTGGAAACTCTGTTACCGATGAGGGAGAATCCACCGCGGTAGCGGACGTTTTCATCGGCAAGCCCGGTAATGTTCAGGTTACTTTGATACGATTTAAAACGCGGATAGGAAGCATATGTGGAATCTTTCCTTGGCAGTGATTTAAATTCGAAGGTGCCGGGAATAGCGCCAGGTGTCTTTCCCTTATAGTCTAATCTTACAACGTCCGTTTTCAGTTCGGGCTTTCTGACGTTGAAGTAGTAGGTTGTCAGGTTGCAGGTCACCAAATCCGGGCCCAAGCCTGCGGAGGTCCAGTCAAATGTTCCTTCTTCGCCGACAAAAGTGCCCTGGGTTAGCGACAGGCTTCCCTGCGTATTTCGCAGAAAGACGGAATCATATGGTGTAACGAAGTTTAGCGTTGCCTTGGCAAAGAGGATAACCGGCCCTTCCAGTACTGGCGGAGGCGCGGGTGTGAGATAGCTGGGAAGAAATTCCATGGCAGGTGTCTCTTCCGTGTTCTCGACGTATTCGGCGCCCGATTGGCCCTCCTCTGCTGGCGGATCTGAAGACGTTTCAGATGACGTGGCTTCGGAATTGGTTGATTCATCCCAACTCAGCGTGGGTGCCGGAGCATTTTCGAGGAAATCAAATTTATAGGTGTCATCCGTGGCGTACAGACGGAACGCTTTGTCATAATGAAGTGCGTGAAACTGGAAAAACGATCTTGATGCGGCAAAAAAGTTATTGGCATCTTTGGAACTCATTTTATCAATTACCTTCCCGGCGACCTTCAGATAATCAGACATCGTGGTGGGATCCGCCTTTTCAATGGACATGGCGTTGACGATGGCGCCGAAGTAATTGACAATATGGTTTTTGAGGGGGTATTTGCGTTTCCGCATCAGGAAACTGTGTTTTTTGATCAGCATCTGCTGATCAATTGACAGCTGGTTCCAAACCGAAAAGAACCCGCCGCCCACCACGCCAGCATCCAGGCTGCGTGTATTTTCAAGCACTACTCTCACGCTGTCTTCGAAACTGGCTGGCACAGTTAAGCGGTCGCCCTGGGCACTGCAAAGTGTGCCGGAGAGCAGGAGTGTGCTGAAAAGGATTATTGCCTGTTTCACCTGATAAAACCTTGAAATTCGGAAATTATGAGCAAATAAACTACGTGTCCTTTTTGAAACGGGAAAAAGTGAGGGTTATGTTGACAATGAGCCGGTTTATTGTTTCGCTTTGTTGATCAGAAAAACAATCAGGGAAATAACAACGCTGATCAGGATGCTTGTTGTAATCGGGAAATACATTTTGAAATTACCCCGGTCGATAACAATATCGCCTGGTAATTTTCCCGGAAAGGGTAGTTTTGGCGAGAAGTGCAGTATAGCCCCTGCAATGATCATTACCACCCCCGCGATTATTAAAAATTTTCCCATCTTCAAAAATATTAAAGCAGAGACGCATTCATGATTAACAAAGGAAATTTGTTTTTGATTCCTACGGCCATTTCCCACGACACGCAGGATGCGATCGTTCCGCCAAGGGTCAAAGAACTACTTTCCGGCATCCGGTTTTTCCTGGCCGAGGATATCCGTACGGCCAGACGGTATCTGGGAAGTCTGAAAGTTTATTCAACAATTGAGGAGCTCACCTTTTCAGTCCTTAACAAGGATACAAGCGAAGGCGCGTTGGGAGCCTTATTTGAGCCGGTTTTCGCGGGACATCACCTTGGTGTAATGTCTGAGGCAGGATGTCCGGGGATAGCCGACCCAGGGGCGCTGGCGGTGAAATTTGCCCACAAGAACGGTATACAGGTTATCCCACTTGTGGGGCCTTCTGCTATCTTCCTGGGCCTGATGGCGTCGGGCTTAAACGGGCAGCGGTTTGCATTTCAGGGATATCTGCCCATTCAGCGAAAGGATGCGGCCAGGGCGATCAGGGAGCTGGAGAAAGAATCGAGGTCCAAAAATCAGACACAGATCTTCATCGAGACGCCATACCGAAATAACCAGATGTTCCAGAACCTTTTGCAGAACTTAATGCCGGAGACCCTGTTGTGCATCGCGCTGGATGTTACCGGCGAAAACGAATTTATCCGGACGCAAACCGTGCGGGACTGGCAGGGGCAAACGTTTGAATTGCCGCGCAATCCTGCAGTTTTTTTATTTCTGGCGTAAGGCACGGTTCCATTTTTTACTTAAAGCAATTCCTCTAAATTTGCGCCACCTAATTTTAAAGATTTTATATGCCTTATTTATTTACTTCGGAATCTGTCTCTGAAGGCCATCCGGATAAAGTTGCTGACCAGATTTCCGATGCGCTGATCGATTATTTTCTCGCTTACGACGCGAATTCCAAAGTTGCGTGTGAAACGCTGGTGACCACCGGCCAGGTGGTGCTTGCAGGTGAGGTTAAATCGGAAGCGTATCTTGATGTCCAGGATATCGCCCGGGAAGTAATTCGTAAGATCGGGTACACCAAGAGTGAGTACATGTTCGAGGCGCATTCCTGCGGAATACTCTCCGCCATCCACGAACAGTCATCGGATATTAACCAGGGTGTTGAGCGCAAGAAGAAAGAAGATCAGGGAGCCGGCGATCAGGGTATGATGTTCGGATATGCTACCAACGAAACGGATAATTATATGCCGCTTCCCCTGGAGATAGCCCATTCTGTATTGAAAGAGCTTGCTGCCATCCGCAAGGAAGGACGGGTGATGAAATACCTGAGGCCCGATGCGAAATCACAGGTCACGATAGAATACAGCGACGACAACCGGCCGGTTCGTGTGGATACCATCGTGTTGTCGACCCAGCACGATGACTTTGGCAAGGATGCCGCCATGTTGAAGCAGATCCGGGAAGATGTGATTGATATTGTGATCCCCCGGGTGAAAAAGAAACTGCCGAAAAGAGTCCAGAAACTTTTCAACGGCGAAATAAAATACCACGTAAACCCTACTGGCAAATTTGTTATCGGTGGGCCCCATGGAGATACGGGTTTAACAGGTCGCAAGATCATTGTGGATACGTATGGTGGTAAAGGCGCACATGGCGGAGGAGCTTTTTCAGGAAAGGACCCTTCCAAAGTAGACCGTTCTGCAGCGTATGCAACGCGTCACATTGCGAAGAATCTTGTCGCCGCCGGCTTGTGTGATGAGGCGCTTGTTCAGGTTGCCTATGCGATCGGCGTGGCCAAGCCTGTTGGTCTCTATGTAAATACTTTTGGTTCTGCCAAGGTGAAACTGAATGATGGCGAAATTGCCAGGAAGATCGAGAAGCTCTTTGACATGCGCCCTTATTTTATCGAACAGCGCTTTAACCTGAGGACTCCCATATATTCTGAAACCGCCGCCTATGGCCACATGGGTCGTGAACCGCGGCAGGTCGAGAAGGTATTTAACAAGGGAAAAGCCAACGAACTGAAAATGAATGTGGAGTTATTCCCCTGGGAAAAACTTGATTATGTTGATCAGGTAAAGAAAGCTTTTGGATTGCAGTAAGGGTAAGGATACGAATGACGAATTACAAATGAATTGCTCGTTTGTAATTCGTCATTTTTTATTAGCTAGCGTTTAAGCATCGTCATTCTGCGGTCAGGACCGGCGTCCCGTTTTTCTTCTTGTCCTTGATTTTTGCTTTAAACCGTTTCAGCTGCATGCGCAAAGCATCGGTCGCCTGATCAGCAGCAGCCTCGAAAGACCTTGCTTTTTCGATAGCAAACAGTTGTGTACCTGGCACGTTCAACTTGATCTCTACTGTTTTGTTTTCGATCCCTTCGTTGTTCAAACGCAGGAAAACTTCTCCGTCCACCAACCGGTCATAGAAAGTTTCAAGCTTGTTTAATTTCTTTTGGATGAAATGAACGAGCTTGGAATCAGCATCAAAGTGGATGGAATGAACTTGCAGCTTCATAGTAAAAAAAATTTAGAGTTGTACATCAATCCTATCCGGTTGCAACTTCTGACCAACCGGCGTCAGTACGAGGTTCTTTTTTGCCATTCTACATTCTACCAGTGTCAGGCTTTCGGGTGAGCCTGCTCGAAGACCTTTTTCAATTTTTCCATTGAATTATGCGTGTACACCTGGGTCGCAGCGAGGCTTGCGTGACCCAATAAATCTTTTACAGCATTCAGATCCGCACCTTTGTTGAGGAGGTGGGTAGCATAGGTATGCCGGAGCACATGGGGACTGCGTTTCTCAACCGAAGGATATTGATCGAGGTATTTCTTCACAATTTTATAGATCATCATGGGATAACAGGGCTCACCATTATCCCTGACAAAAAGATTTCCATGTTCTTTTCTTTCAACTTCGCGGTTGCGGACAGCCAGGTAATTTTCAATGAGTATGACGAGGCCGGAGGAAAAAGGAATCACTCTTTCCTTATTTCTTTTTCCCTGAACTTTGATAGCCCTATTTCTGAGGTCAACAGATCTTTCTTTCAAATTGATCAGCTCTGAAAGACGGATACCCGTTCCATAGAACATTTCAAGGATCAACCGGTCGCGATGGCCCGCAAAGGTTTCCTCAAAAGTGTGATTGTCCAATAAATTCACCATATCTTCCTCTCTGACAAAATTCGGAAGCCTTTTCTTTGTCTTCATCACGTTGATTTTTGCCATCGGATCTTTTGTGATGACCTCCTGCGCCAGTAGAAATTTATAAAATGAGCGCAGACAGGCAATCTTCCGGTTGACCGAAGCGGGCTCGATCCCTGATTCTACAAGACTAACGATCCATGAACGCACCATGTTATAGGTTGCATGGGTAATTTCATTCTCTGAGAAGCTGTCCTGAAGAAATTGGTGAAACTGAGTTAAGTCGTTCTGATAAGCTAAAACCGTGTTGCGACTTAACCTCTTTTCGAACTGAAGGTGTTTAAGGAAGGATTCAATCATGCATTGCTACTTACCACCAAACGCTTGCACAATGTAAAAAATTAATCCCCTTGGGGGTATACCGCAAGGGGATTAATTTTATTCTGAATAAAAGATAACGAGGCCTGGCGGCCTTAAAACTGTGATTAGCTGTTCTCCTGCAGTCTTTGTTTCTCTCTGTACGCCGCGCGGATGATCTCGCTTCTGCGTCTCACAGAGGGCTTTTCAAAAGATGTGCGGGCGCGCAGTTCTTTCAGAACGCCGGTCTTCTCAAACTTCTTCTTAAAGCGCTTTAAGGCCTTGTCGATTGATTCGTTTTCTTTTATGTTAACAATGATCATAATTCTTAATTAGGGCTGCAAATATAATCGAGGTACGAAAAGAATGCAAGTATTTACTTCAAAATTGCCCTTGATATAACAAGTTTTTGTATTTCAGAGGTTCCTTCGCCGATGGTACAAAGCTTGGCGTCCCGGTAATATTTTTCGGCCGGGAAATCCTTTGTATAGCCGTAACCACCAAAGATCTGAACACACTCATTGGCCACTTCAACGGCCACTTCAGAGGCAAAAAGTTTGGCCATCGCTGACTCTTTATTCACATCCAAACCTTTGTTTTTAAGATCTCCTGCGCGATAGGTGAGCAGTTTTGCCGCTTCAATTTTTGTCGCCATGTCAGCGAGTTTAAAGGCGATGCCCTGGAACTTTGAAATGGGCTGATTGAATTGATGCCGCTCCTTTGAGTATTGCAGGGCTGCTTCAAAAGCTCCCATGGCGATTCCCAGGCTGAGCGAGGCAATACTGATCCGGCCGCCATCGAGTACCTTCATCGCCTGAATGAATCCGTCACCTTCTCCTCCCAACATCTGGGATTTGTGGATTCTGCAATCGGCGAAGATCAATTCGGCAGTCTCAGACGCCCTCATTCCCAACTTATTCTCCTTCTTCCCGGCGCTGAAGCCCGGGGTTCCTTTCTCGATGATAAAAGCTGACATTCCATGAGAATCTCCCACTTCACCGGTTCTGACGATAACGACCGCTGCATGTCCGGATCTTCCGTGCGTAATGAAGTTTTTTGCCCCGTTAATGATATAATGGTCGCCGTCTCTGACCGCTACGGTGCGCATGTTTCCGGCGTCTGAGCCCGTATTGGGTTCCGTTAGGCCCCAGGCTCCGATCCACTGCCCGCTGGCGAGTTTAGGAAGGTAGGATCGCTTCTGCTCTTCGTTCCCGAACATCAGGATGTGGTTGGTGCAGAGTGAATTGTGCGCCGCCATTGACAGGCCGATGGAGCCGTCAATCTTTGACAGTTCGGTGATGGCGGTGATGTATTCCAGGTAGCCGAAGCCGGCACCCCCGTATTCCTGAGGCACTAAAACCCCCATTAACCCCAAATCTCCCATTTGGTGGAACACTTCGATGGGGAATTCCTGGGTCTCATCCCACTCCATCATTTTCGGTTTTATTTTTCTTCCACCGAATTCCCGAACCATTTCGGCAATCATTTTTTGACTTTCAGTCTCTTCAAAGTTTACCTCAGGTAAATTTTCTAACAATTCACTCATACATTTCACTTTATTTGCGAACTAAATCTAATTAATAAGACTGTGCCCGGGAAACGGCCGGGGGAGCTGTGGGGTATTGCTGGTATAGTTTTTTACTTGTGGAATAAACGAAACACCTAACAAAAGTGCACCTTTGCGGAGAAATTCACCTGAATTACATATAAACTAAAATCATGAAAATTGCTGTTGTCGGAACTGGTTACGTTGGTCTCGTAACCGGTACTTGTTTTGCTGAAACGGGAAATACCGTTACCTGCATCGATATTGACCAGGAAAAAATAAATAAACTAAAGAGCGGGAAGATCACCATCTACGAACCCGGGCTTGAGCAACTGTTCGACCGGAACATCAAGCAGGACCGTTTGATGTTTACAACGAGTCTGGCTGAGGGCATTACTGAGGCAGACGTCATTTTCCTGGCATTGCCCACTCCTCCCGGAGAAGATGGATCTGCGGACCTTAAGTACATTCTGAAAGTTGCCGATGATCTCGGTCCATTACTGATGGATTATACGGTTATCGTAGATAAAAGCACCGTTCCCGTTGGAACCGCGGATAAGGTAAGGGCGCGTATTGCCGCGAAAGCGAAGGTTGAATTTGATGTTGTATCAAATCCGGAATTTTTGCGCGAGGGTGTGGCTGTGGAAGATTTCATGAAGCCTGAAAGGGTGGTGATCGGAACCAGCTCGCAGCGTGCAAGAAAGATGATGGAGACACTTTACTCTCCGTATGTACGTCAGGGTAATCCGCTCGTTTTCATGGATGAGCGCTCTGCGGAACTTACCAAATATGCAGCGAACTCCTTCCTTGCAACCAAGATAAGCTTCATGAATGAGGTGGCGAACCTTTGTGAGCTGCTCGGGGCTGACGTGGATGCTGTTAGAAAAGGAATCGGCACGGACAGCCGTATCGGCAAGCGCTTCTTGTTCCCTGGTATCGGCTATGGTGGAAGTTGTTTCCCGAAAGACGTGCAGGCATTGGCCAAATCGGCTGAAGATTCAAAATATGATTTTAAAATTCTGAAAGCGGTAATGGATGTCAATACCTATCAGAAGACCAAATTACTCAGCCGCATCAAGGAATATTTTAATGGAAACCTGAAGGGAAAGAAAATTGCCATCTGGGGACTTGCCTTTAAACCGCATACGGATGATATTCGTGAGGCTCCTGCTTTATATAACATTGAAGCCTTATTAAAAGAGGGCGCAGTCATTCGGGCGCATGACCCGGAAGCTATGGAAAACGTGAAAAAGATCTTTGGGGAAAAAATTCAGTATTTCGAAAATCCCTATGAAGCCGCACAGGACGCGGATGCAATCTTGATTGCCACAGAATGGCCTGAGTTCAGGACGCCGGACTTCGAAAAATTATCCACTACAGTGAAATCGAAAGTAATCTTTGATGGTCGCAACGTATATGAACTCAGTGTGATGAAAGAACAGGGTTATCAGTATTACAGCATTGGCAGGGAGGTAGTAAATGGCTAAAGAACGCGTATTGATCACCGGAGGCGCAGGATTTCTGGGATCACATCTTTGTGACAGGTTTTTGAAGGAAGGGTTCCATGTTATTGCGATGGACAATCTCATCACGGGAGACCTCAAAAACATCGAACATCTTTTTAAAAATGGCGACTTTGAGTTTTACAATCATGATGTTTCGTCATTTGTGCATGTGCCCGGCGACCTGAAGTATATTTTGCATTTTGCCTCGCCGGCAAGCCCGATCGATTACCTGAAGATCCCGATTCAGACATTGAAAGTGGGATCGCTGGGAACCCATCATCTTCTTGGCCTTGCCCGCGCGAAAAAAGCGCGGATACTGGTAGCTTCTACTTCGGAAGTATATGGAGATCCCCTGATCCATCCGCAGACGGAAGAGTATTACGGCAACGTGAACCCTATTGGTCCTCGCGGAGTATACGACGAGGCAAAGAGATTCCAGGAAGCCATTACCATGGCTTACCATACCTATCACAATGTCGACACCCGTATCGTGAGGATCTTTAATACTTACGGACCACGCATGCGGCTGAATGACGGAAGGGTGTTGCCAGCCTTCATCGGGCAGGCCCTTCGCGGAGAAGACCTGACCGTTTTCGGTGATGGTTCACAGACCCGTTCATTCTGCTATGTGGACGATGAAGTGGAAGGTATATTCCGGTTGCTGATGTCTGATTATCACCTGCCCGTGAACGTCGGAAACCCCGACGAGATCACCATCAGGGACTTCGCGGAAGAAATCGTGAAACTCACAGGGACTTCACAAAAGATCATTTACAAGCCGCTTCCGAAAGACGATCCGAAGCAACGGCAACCCGACATCACAAAAGCAAAACAATTGCTGGGGTGGGAACCGAAAATTTCAAGGGCAGATGGCTTGAAGATCACCTACGATTATTTCAAATCCTTGCCCCGCGAAGTATTGTATGAGCGCGAACACAAGAATTTTGAAAAGTATATTCGCTAAGGAATAGTTTGATCGCGTTTTAAATTGCTTACATGAGCTCAAAAAATATAATTGTTACAGGGGGAGCCGGTTTTATCGGCTCCCATGTTGTCAGGTTATTTGTAAAGAAATATCCGAAGTACACCATCATCAATCTCGATAAGCTCACTTACGCAGGGAACCTTGAAAACCTGAAGGATGTCGAGCATGAGAAAAACTACCGGTTCGAGAAAGGTGATATCCTGGATGTGGAATTCCTCTTTTCGGTTTTCAATAAATACGAAGTAGATGGCGTCATCCACCTGGCAGCTGAATCGCATGTAGACCGGTCGTTGCACAACCCAGCCGAGTTCGCGAGCACGAATATCATCGGCACGCTGAATCTGCTGCGCGCTGCGCAGGCGTCGTGGAATGCTGACTTCAACAATAAGCGGTTTTATCATATTTCCACAGACGAGGTTTACGGCTCGGCTGCGGTTGGCGAGTACTTTACAGAAGAGACGCGCATAGATCCCCGCTCACCCTATTCAGCGTCGAAGGCAAGCAGTGACCATTTTGTCAGTGCATTCTATCACAGCTTTGGATTGCCGGCAGTCATCAG
The DNA here is from genome assembly GCA_049791675.1 of Chryseosolibacter sp. Classification (GTDB taxonomy): domain Bacteria; phylum Bacteroidota; class Bacteroidia; order Cytophagales; family Cyclobacteriaceae; genus Chryseosolibacter. Next base: position 11,684 of record JBARAD010000147.1, on the reverse strand, counting down.
CCGTTGTTCGAACAACTATGGACCCTTCCATTTTCCCGAGAAACTGATCCCGCTGATGATCAACAATATCATCCATAAGAAACCACTTCCGGTATACGGTAAGGGTGAAAATATCCGCGACTGGCTGTTTGTGGAGGACCATGCGAGGGCCATCGATGCGATCTTTCACAACGGAAAGCCTGGAGAGGTTTACAACATCGGCGGAAATAACGAGTGGAAGAACATTGATCTCGTGATGTTGCTATGCAGGATCATGGATAAAAAACTCGACCGGGAGGATGGTGAATGCGAAAAGCTGATCACCTATGTCAAAGACCGGCCCGGTCACGATCTCCGCTATGCCATCGATGCGTCAAAACTAACCAGTGAAACCGGCTGGCGACCTGAGACATCCTTTGAGGTCGGCCTTGAAAAAACCGTCGACTGGTATCTGACCAATCAGGAATGGCTCAGAAACGTTACGTCAGGTGAATACCTGCAATACTACACGAAAATGTATTCCGAGAAATAAGATCTTCAATGATCAGTTCGGAACGGGAATCTATCGATCAATTAATTAAAACTTAATGAAGGGAATTATTCTTGCGGGTGGGTCCGGAACTAGGTTATATCCGCTTACCCTTGCTGTCAGCAAGCAACTCATGCCATTGTACGACAAGCCGATGATCTATTATCCTTTGTCAGTGTTAATGATGGCAGGTATAAAGGAAATTCTCATCATCTCCACGCCGCACGATATGCCGATGTTTCAGAAACTTTTGGGTGACGGAAAGACACTGGGATGCTCTTTTGAGTATGCGGTTCAGCCGAAGCCGGAAGGTCTGGCGCAGGCCTTCATCATCGGAGAAAAATTCATAGGTAAGGACAAAGTTGCCTTGATTCTCGGCGACAATATTTTTTACGGTTCTGGCTTAAAAACACTTCTCGAAACAAATGTGGATCCTGACGGCGGGGTGGTGTTTGCCTATCATGTGAACGACCCTGAGCGCTATGGTGTGGTTGAATTCGACAAGCACCAGAAAGCGATCTCCATTGAAGAAAAGCCCTCAAAACCAAAATCGAATTACGCCGTCCCCGGTTTGTATTTCTATGACAACGAAGTTGTGAGCATTGCAAAATCCATTAAGCCAAGTCCGCGTGGCGAACTGGAAATTACGGATGTAAACAACGTCTATCTGAAAAGAGGAAAGCTCAAAGTTGCCGCCATGAGCAGAGGAACAGCGTGGCTGGATACAGGCACTTTTGATTCGCTCATGCAGGCCGCCAATTTTGTGCAGGTCATTGAACAACGTCAGGGATTGAAAGTAGGTTGTATTGAAGAAGTGGCTTTTCGCAGAGGTTTTATCACAAAGGATCAGTTGCTGGAACTGGCGAAGCCGCTGGAGAAAAGCGGATACGGAGTTTACCTGAAGAATCTTCCCGAATATATCTAGCGCGCATGCAGGCCACTTTAAGCCTGCATTAAGATTTGCATAAATCTTATGGATGGCAGCAGGGACGCGATGCTACGGGTCCCTGTTATCTCACAGGGTCCGGGCAGTCAATGTTTGCCGGCCTGCGACCTACTCGTAATAAATAACGTTGAGGACGGTCGTTCCGACGATGCCCAGCATATCCTTGCTGATCATATCGATGTTATCTCTCTGCGTGTGGTGAAAATCACCGAAGAAACCGATGCCTGGCTCGTAGTGGATGATGTCAATCATAGGGATTCTGGCAAGTGTATTCACGAAGAGATGATCATCCGTAACTTCCGCCTGTGTTTTCCTGACGAAGACATGTGAGTATCCTAAGCGGTGCGCGTGGTCCCAAACCTTTTTTACGATGGTAGGGGCAAATTGCATGGAATAGCCCTCCTGGTGGAACTGTGCGTTCTTCGCGCCCACCATATCCAGGAGGATCCCATAGAATGCTGAATAGTTGGGTTTATGTTTGTTGCGCGCCCAATGTTGTGAGCCAAGGCACCACCATTCCTGGAGCCCATCCGGGAGCGGATGGCTTTGCTGTTCGCCTTCGCGTTCCCCCCAGTCCTCGCCATCAAATAAAATCATGTCTACACCAACATCGGGAAGAGAATCAGTATGGAGCACACGGGCAATTTCAAGGAGAACTCCCACACCGCTCGCACCGTCGTTTGCTCCCTGGAAGGTTGCATTTGGTTTGTCCGGGTCCTTGTCAGAGAAAGGTCGCGTATCCCAGTGTGCCGCGAGTAATATTCTTTTGGTCTTCCCGGGATTGAAAGCAGCGACAATATTCTTGAGGTTAAGCGTTGTTCCATCGAAATTCTGCTTTTGAAATTCCTGAATGGTGATTTGAGCGCCATAGCGTTTGAGGGTTTCCACCAGGAATGCCGAGGCCTGCTGGTGCGCTTCGGTATTGGGAATGCGTGGCCCGAACGCGACCTGCCGTTCGACGAAACGAAAGGCGGAATCGGCATTGAAAGGAGGAACTGCAACTTTTATTGCTGGTTTATCATCCTCTGCGGATCTTTTCTTATCCTTGTCCGTGCCACAAGCGGATAAAAATAGCAGGCTAACAATTAAAATATACCTCGTGTTCATGTTTAAGGAAGCATAATTAACACAATATTTTGTCGGAAAGTTAAAAAGTTATAGCTTTGCGAAGCTTTCTGAGAAAAAATTTAGAGGGGACAGACAGTCCCCTCTTTGTTTATATAATATTTTTCATGGATCTGGTTGAGGAAATCCGAAATCTTGCTGCCCGGAATTTGTCACCCGACAAATTCGTTGTGGAGGTATTGGTGTCCAAAAAAATCCCGAAAAGGGTATTGATCACCGTCGATGGCGACCAGGGCGTCACCATTGACGACTGTGCAGCGTTAAGCCGCAAGCTTTCAAAGGACTTTGACGAGCAGACGTATTTCGGCGACGATTATTATATGCTTGAGGTCTCTACCCCCGGGATAGATCAACCGCTGAAACTGAAGCGCCAGTATTACAAGAATATTGGTCGGAACCTTAAAGTAAAAGGTCAGGAAAAGATCACTGAAGGCAGGCTGAAAGAAGTGACAGAGCATGACATCGTGCTTGAGCAGGAGATTGGGACGGCGAAAAAAAAAGAAATAAAGGAAGTTGCCATTCCATTCTCTGAAATAGACAAAGCGTTTGTCCTGGTATCGTTTAAATAATATTAGAAATATATGGATATCTCAACTTTAATCGAATCGTTTGCTGAGTTCGCCAAACAAAAGAATATAGACCGGCCTACGATGATCCGGATACTGGAAGATGTATTCAGGAACATGATTAAAAAGAAATATGGTGTGGATGATAATGGCAAGATTGTCCCGACTGACAACTTTGATATTATCATCAATGCCGACAAGGGGGATCTTGAGATCTATCGCATACGCGAGATTGTCGAGGACGATTCGGAAGATATCTGGGAACACGATAAGATCAGCGTGACTGAAGCAAGAAAGATCGAACCCGATTTTGAGGTTGGCGAAGAGGTTTCCGAACAGATCGACATTGAAGATTTTGGCAGAAGGGCTGTAACAACAGCGCGCCAGACGCTGATGCAGAAGGTGAAGGACCTGGAGAAGGATATCCTTTACCAGAAGTATAAAGATATCGTTGGAGAGATCATTACCGGGGAAGTATATCAGGTATTGAGCAAGGAGGTTTTACTCATCGATGGTGAAGGAAATGAAATATCCATTCCCCGCGGCGAGCAGATTCAGAAAGACAGGTACCGCAAGGGCGAGAATGTACGGGCGATTGTTCACAAAGTGGATATGGTGAACGGCAATCCGAAGATCATCCTGTCCAGGACCTCTCCCGTGTTTTTAGAGCGCTTGTTCGAACAGGAAGTTCCGGAAGTGTATGATGGTCTCATCACCATCAAAAAAGTTGTTCGCGAACCCGGCGAGCGCGCCAAGGTAGCGGTAGAATCCTATGACGACAGGATTGACCCGGTGGGCGCATGCGTGGGTATGAAAGGATCCAGGATCCATGCCATTGTGCGCGAATTGCAAAATGAAAACATTGATGTGATCAACTTTACGGAGAACCTGGAATTGTATATCCAGCGCGCGCTGAGTCCGGCGAAGATCACATCTATCAAGATCGATAAAGACAACGGACGGGTATCTGTATATCTCAAACCCGACCAGGTATCACTTGCTATTGGTAAGGGTGGATTAAACATCAAACTGGCGAGCCGCCTGGTGGGTTATGAAATTGATGTATTCAGGGAACTGGCTGAAGGACAGCAAGATGAAGACGTTGATCTTGACGAGTTCTCCGATGAGATCGAAGGATGGGTTCTGGATGAGCTGAAACGCATTGGGCTGGATACAGCCAAGAGTGTCCTGAACCTTAATAAAGAGGAGCTTGTTCGCAGAACGGACCTTGAGGAAGAAACAGTGGAGAGCGTTTTAGGTGTTTTAAAGAAGGAATTTGAATAAATAATTCACATTCAAAGGAAGAAATTAGAAAATCATAGGGATATTTGAGCATGGCAGAAGAAAAGATGATACGGTTAGGGCAAGCGTCGCGGAAACTAAACGTTGGACACAACACCATACTGGAGTTTTTGTCCAAAAAAGGTTTTTCCGTTGATAACAACCCGAATGCCAAACTCACCGGGGAGCAATATGCCATGCTCTCAAAAGAGTTTGCGTCTTCTGCTTCTGAGAAGCTTGAAGCTTCCGGTTTAACCATCGGAACCAAGCATGTTGAAAGTATCACTGTGGAGCGCGAAAAGGAAGCTGCCAAAAAGAAGGTCGACGAAGAAGAAAGCATACTTATCAAGAACCTTGGATCGAAAGATCTGAAGGCGAAGGAAGAAGCCAAATCCGAAAAAGTTGAGCGCGAAAAGCCGAAACTTGAAGGCATAAAGGTTCTGGGCAAAATCGAACTGGAGAAGAAACCGGTTGCGACGAAGCCGAAAGAAGAAAAAGAGGAAGTGGTACTGCCACCACCTCCGGTGCCTGAACCCGTACCGGTAATTGAGGCGATCAAAGAGGTCACTCCTCCGCCCGCGCCGCCGCCAGCACCTCCGGTGGTGGAAGAAAAACAGCCCGAACAGGAATTGATCAAGGCAAAAGCTGATAAGCTCAAGGGGCTGAAGGTTGTTGATAAGATCGAGCTGCCGGTTGAAAAGAAAAAAGAGACGCCACCGGTTGCTTCATCAGACCTGAAAGGCGACGACAGAAAAGGAAAACGGCCGAGAAAAAGAATCGCAACCGAACCGCCCGCCCCGCAAAGAGGCGGTGTGCGTCCGCAGCCGCAGCGCGGCAAGCCTCCCGGTCCGAGAATCCAGAAAGAGGAACCCTCTGAGAAGGAAATCCAGGATCAGATCAAGGCAACGCTTGCTAAACTGAGCGGTGGAAGCAAGAAGACCAGCGGTGCAAAATACCGTCGCGAAAAACGTCAGGCTTACTCCGACGCGCAGGAAGCGCAAATGCTGCAGGATGAGAAATCCTCAAAGACGCTGAAGGTCGCAGAATTTATTTCTGCCAACGACCTCGCCTCTCTGATGGATGTGTCAGTGAACGATGTGATCTCAGCTTGTCTCGGGCTGGGCATGTTCGTTTCCATCAATCAACGACTGGACGCCGAAGCGATTACGGTGATCGCCGACGAATTCGGATTTGATGTGCAGTTTACGTCTGCTGACGACGACCTGACCATCCAGGAAACAGAAGATACTGAAGAAGAGCTACAATCCCGTGCGCCGATTGTTACCATCATGGGTCACGTTGACCACGGTAAGACTTCGTTGCTGGATTATATCCGGAACACGAAAGTAACGGCATCAGAAGCCGGCGGTATTACGCAGCATATCGGAGCGTATGATGTAATGACGAAGAGTGGAAACAAAATTGCGTTCCTCGATACGCCCGGTCACGAAGCCTTTACGGCGATGCGCGCACGCGGAGCACAACTTACAGACATCGCCATCATCGTCGTCGCCGCGGACGATGACGTAATGCCTCAAACGAAAGAAGCGATCAATCACGCCCTCGTGGCGGGTGTTCCTCTTGTCATTGCGATCAATAAAATAGATAAAGCTGGCGCGAATCCGGACAAAGTCAGGGAATCACTCTCGAAAAACAACATCCTTGTTGAAGAATGGGGTGGAAAATACCAGTCGCAGGAAATTTCAGCGAAAACAGGGAAGGGTATTGATGATCTGCTCGAGAAAGTGTTGCTCGAGGCGGAACTGTTGAACCTGAAAGCCAATCCGAACAGACGCGCCTCAGGCTCCGTAATCGAAGCTACCCTTGATAAGGGACGTGGATATGTCACTACCGTAATGATCCAGAACGGCACCTTGAAAGCCGGGGACATCATTCTTGCAGGCCCTCATTATGGACGTGTCAAAGCCATGTTCGATGATACAGGCAAGAAGGTGAATGAAGCCGGGCCAGCGACACCCGTTGTCGTGCTGGGCCTCGATGGCGCCCCCCAGGCTGGTGAAAAGCTCAATGTTATGGAGACAGATCGCGAAGCCCGCGAACTGGCAACCAAACGCAATCAGTTGCTGCGCGAACAGAGCATGCGCACGAAGAAACACATCACACTGGATGAGATCGGAAGACGTCTCGCGATCGGTAACTTCAAACAGCTCAATGTCATCGTGAAAGGCGATGTGGACGGATCGGTTGAAGCCTTGTCGGATTCACTCCTGAAGTTATCAACGCCTGAAGTTCAGGTAAGCATCATCCACCGCGGTGTCGGACAGATCTCTGAGTCTGATGTATTGCTGGCTTCGGCTTCCGATGCCATTGTGGTAGGCTTCCAGGTAAGGCCTTCACAGGCGGCGAAGCGTATCGCCGAGAACGAAGAGATTGAGATCCGTTTGTATTCAATCATCTATGATGCCATCAACGAGGTGAAAGATGCCATGGAAGGTATGCTTGCTCCTCAGGTGGAAGAGATTATCGTTGGAAACGCAGAAGTTCGAGAAGTATTCAGGATCTCAAAAGTGGGTACGATCCTCGGATGTATGGTGACCGATGGCACCATCAAGCGCTCGAATCCAATCCGGTTGATCCGCGACGGTATTGTGGTGTATGCAGGAAAACTTTCTTCGCTGAAGCGTTTCAAAGACGACGCCAGCGAAGTGCGTTCAGGCTTCGACTGCGGTATCGGTATCGATGGATTCAGCGATATGAAGGTAGGCGATGTGATCGAAAGCTACGAAAACCGGGAAGTGAAGCGGACCTTGTAAGGCAGTGGTGAGTAGTGAATGGTGAGTAGGACACAGGTCTTGTCTTTATTTTGTTGCTCCAAGGTTTATCTGCAATTATATCGCGCTTTCTAATAGTTCTCCTGCTGTTGCGCTACACGCTTACGGGACAAATTCAGGCTTCACAGAAATTCACCAGTCAATATGAAGTTATTCCTTCTGCTGTTAGTATGCTGTTCCTTCGCGGTAGCAGCTCAGGATCTTTCCATGTATCAGAAGAAGGAATTCACTTCGCCGGAAGGCGACACGCTGAAGTACCGCATCTTATTTCCCGAGGATTACGACGGCAGGAAGAAATTCCCCCTGATACTCGTGCTGCACGGGGCGGGTGAGCGTGGGAGTGATAACGAAAAACAGCTCGTACACGGAAGCAAATTATTTTTGGATCCGGCAGTACGCAAGAGATTTCCTGCGATCGTCGTTTTTCCACAATGCCCGGCGGAGAGTTACTGGTCTTCGGTAAAAATTGACCGCAACCAGACACCGCTTGAGCTTGATTTTGACTACACACGTCCTGCTACCGAGCCTTTGACTTTATCGATAAAGTTGGTGGAGGACCTGATCCGAACTGAACGCGTTGATGCACGCTGCGTATACATTACCGGTCTCTCGATGGGCGGCATGGGTACGTTTGAAGCGGTTCACCGCAATCCTGGCCTGTTTGCTGCTGCGCTTCCGATCTGCGGTGGTGGAGATACCGCGAATTACAGACAAGTAGACACGCCTTTCTGGGTTTTCCATGGGGATGCCGATGCGGTGGTGGATGTGAAATATTCCAGGACCATGGTGGACAGGCTGAAGGAGTTGAAAGTAAAAGTCAGATACACCGAGTACCCAGGGGTGAATCACAATTCCTGGGATAATGCCTTCGCCGAGCGCAGGTACCTGAAATGGATGTTTGGGAAGAGAAGGTGAGCTGAGCAAAAAAAAGTCCCGCCTTCGCGGGACCCTCTCTAAGTGCAAGCAGAGAGAAAAAAATTTAATGTCTAATTTAAATTTTAGAACTCAACCTTGGGTGCATCCTGCGCCTGGGCGGAAGCCTGGAATCCAGTCTTCGGTGAAAAATCTTCACCACCACCAAACATATTCAGCGCCATCCGCTTGAAGTAACCACGAACATAAGAATTGTAGATTCTGACAGCCTCATTATAACGCTGACGAGCAACATTTATCCGGTTCTCCGTTCCCTCCAGCTGGGCCTGAAGATCCCGGAAATTTTCCGTGGACCGGATCTGGGGATAGGCTTCAAAGGCCAGGTTGATGGCGGTGTTGATCCTGCGTCCCGCAATTTCCAGATCTTCGGGAGTCTGGGCATTTGTAATGCCGGCACGTGCCTGTGTTACTTCCGTCAATATTTTAGTCTCGGTTTCAGCGGCACCTTTTACTGTGGCCACCAGGTTTGGAATAAGATCGGCCCTGCGCTGATATGTCGCTTGCACATCGGCAAACTCCGCGTTCACCCTTTCCTGGGAGGCGATGGCGTTGTCATAAATGCCGGTGCCCCACATAAAAAAACCAAATCCGAAAACAACAATAACACCGATGATTACCAATGTTACAATAAGACCTTTTCCCATATGTGTATTTTAAATTTTGAAACCAAGTTAGCGAAAATGATGCAAAAGTATTTTTATGACACAACGGCAGTATTTTCGTTACCCGTATGCTGGCCCTAAACAGCCTACCTACTTTGCTGCTTCCGTCATCTTTTCGGCGCTGTCGGCCATGCGCAGCTGTTCGATAAAGTCATCAATTTCACCGTTCATAATGGCAGGGAGGTTGTGCTGCGTATATCCTATGCGATGATCCGTTACCCTGCTTTGGGGATAATTATACGTCCGGATCTTTTCCGACCGGTCGCCCGTTCGGACAATGGATTTCCTTGCAGCGCCAATCTCCGATTGTTGTTTGGTGAGCTCAATCTCGTAAAGTTTTGTTTTCAGCATCTGCAATGCACGCTCGCGGTTACCGTGCTGAGAGCGTTCAATCTGACAGGTAACGACAATGCCGGTAGGCTTGTGCGTCATCTGCACCTTCGTTTCCACTTTATTAACGTTCTGTCCGCCTGCCCCACTTGACCTTGCAGTCTGTACTTCAATATCGGCGGGATTGATCTCAACTTCCACATCTTCTACTTCAGGTAACACGACGACTGAGGCGGCAGACGTATGGACGCGCCCCATTTGCTCTGTTTCAGGAACACGCTGCACGCGGTGCACGCCGGATTCAAATTTCAATAAGCCATATGCTCCTTCACCAGTCACGCTGCTAATGACTTCCTTATATCCCCCGGCCGTTCCTTCGGTGACATCCACTACCGACATTTTCAGGCCGGTGCGGTCGCAAAATCGCTGGTACATGCGCCACAGGTCCCCCGCAAATATGGCCGCTTCATCACCACCCGTGCCGGCGCGGATCTCAAGCAACACGTTTTTGTCATCGTTCGGATCCTTCGGAATGAGGAGTTCTTTCAGATCGTCATCCAGACTTTCGATCTTTGTCTGAAGCTCATCAATTTCAGATTTGGCAAATTCGCGCATCTCCGGATCCTTCTCTTTGTCCAGAACCTCTTTTGCCTGCTGCAGATGCTTTTTAGCCTCCCTCAGCGCATTGTATTTGACGACGATCTTTTCCAGGTCGCGGTACTCCTTGCTGAGTTGCGAGAACTTCTTCATGTCCTTCACCGTTTCCGGCTGGGCCAGCAGTTGTCCTACCTCCTCAAACCTGAGCCTGATATCTTCCAGTTTTTCAATCATATATTTATGGTCTGCAAAGGTAATGATAACGCTGCAGCTTTGGGAAGTGGTTCATTTTAATTTAGTCGTCTCAAAACCTTGTGTTCTGGCTGACGAATAGCAACGGGTTGCCAGGGCTGGCAGGCAACTCCAAAAAATCCAAGAACCGGGAACAGGCGCACCATATTTTTACCAATTTGCATGATCCAAACGTCTGACCTATGATTGAAATGTCTTTGAAGCCTACGGCAGTGATTCTTGTTCTGTTGCTGATCGGTTGCGGCGGCAATCTTACGGATGAGCAGCGCAGGCAGATGCGTGAAAAGATGGAGATGAATAAGATCATCAGGGTTACGGACGTGGAGATTACAGAGGCCGCCTTTTCCGAAGGAAGAGCGCTTGTCAACACGCTCGACAATTTTCAGGGTGATTCGGCTCGCATTGATTCGTTTCTGAAAGTGAAAGAGGGAAGAATCCGGTTTATCCAGCCGGGAAGATCCGATGCGGATGCTCTCGAGCAACAGCTCATTGACGCATACCTTGCCGATGAGTCTGGTTCCATGCAGGATAATGTGCAGGAAAAGAGAAATGCAAAAGGTGAATATGACTCGCTCCTGTACACGAAGCCCGTCACAAAAAAACTGGCGGACAACCGTGAGCAGCTGGTCGGCGTTTGGAATATCTGGTTGCCAAAGAAGGACCTGATTCTGGGCATCGGCAAGAAAAAGTAAGCCGATAGGTGATCTTAAACCCTTATCATGATGATCCGCTGACTTAACGTGACCGGAAATAATGTTTTAAATTACCGGCAAAAGAATTATTATATGAAGATACCCTCCCTTTGTGCGCTGTTTTTTTTACTGTTTAATACTTCCTTCATTTTCGCTCAAACCGATGTGCCGGATACGGCGCTGGTCTCCACCTTGCGTAAGGAAGCGCATGATCGTTCGCAGGTGATGGACATCCTCAGTATGCTTACAGATGTTAATGGACCGAGGCTGACGGGATCACGCGGATATGCACGGGCCGCGGAATACGCCAAGAAGACACTTGAATCCTGGGGGATCGAGAATGTACACTTCGACTATTGGGAAAAAGATTTTGGAAAGGGCTGGGAACTAAAGAAGTTCAGCCTGAGTATGACGGAACCTACCTATTCTCCGTTGGTCGCGTACCCCAAGGCATGGAGCCCTGGAGTCAAAGGGGCGGTGAGGGCGGAAGCGGTGTATCTCGATATCGAAAAAGAGTCAGACCTTGCGCGGTACAAGGGAAAGCTGAAAGGAAAGATCGTTTTATTCAGCCTTCCTGCCGCGGCCCGGCCGTCATTTTCTCCGGATGCAACACGGCATGCAGACTCTACCCTGTCGCAGCTGGCGGGCGCTCAGGCGTCGGCTGCATACAGCGGACGGAGATTCAGCCCGCCTTCAGAGCCCCAGCGTCTGGCGTATTTGAAGTGGGATCTTTGTGCGAAGGAAGGCGTAGCGGCGGTCCTGGAGGCAAGTCCGCGCCTGGAGGGAGATGGAACACTTGTCGTCAGCCAGGCTACCGTTCCTTATCCTGCAGAGGTTCCTTATGCAAAGAGACTCCAGGCATGGGATGCGGATGCGCCGAAGATCCTGCCTCAGCTGGTCGTTGGCGCAGAACACTACAACCGCATGGTGCGACAGCTTCAGAAAGGCATAGCGGTTACGTTGGAACTGGTGTTGCAGACGGACTTTACGTCCTCTGCAC
>JBARAD010000146.1:0-6547 GCA_049791675.1 Chryseosolibacter sp. | reverse complement strand
CTCATTCATTTAAATCACAGAGAAACTAATTCATCGGTAAAACACTTTCGATCGTATTAACCAGTTTCAATAACCTCATACCATTTCTTAGGTAGCATTACTTTCAACGATATAGCTACCGGTATCGTTTCCCGAGACAATGAGCTAAATATTTTCTTCACCTCTTAACCCTCTTACAATGGCCGCTAATCCAAAACAAGCAATGAGCAACAGACTTTCAGGAAAGGTGCTGCTCAAAGAATCCGGAGCCGGGATCCCTGATCTTCTGGTGGTTGTATTTGATGTTGATCAGGACGTAAGATCCGATGAAACATTCGGCGGCGAAGGACCCCGATCGAATCCTCCTATTGGAGTGCCGACGACTTTAGGTGACAGGATCGGGTCTGTACTTACAGCAGAGGATGGTTCGTGGACCCTTACCTACGACGATCCTGACTTTCGCGTTCTGGAGCCCAACGAAAAGAGACCCGATTTGCAGTTGATGGTGCTTGCGCCTGAAGATGCGGATTCCAGCCAGCCACCGGTCGTTTTGTTCAATAGCAAAATATTGCGCGTCAACTCGGGTCGAAACGAAGCGTATTTGATTCGCATCCCCACGGATCAACTGCTGAAAGCGGAAATTCCCCTCCCTCAATCGGGTAAGGACTCAGAAGAAACCGAAAACAAGATCTTGCGCTTTAAGGAAAAGAGGTCGGCGCAAAGGAGCCTGTTAACCGGCATGCGGGAAGTCAACCAGGAATTCGATGAAGCAATTTCGGAAGAAAAAAAGGTATTCAGAAAAACAATAACGGATACGCTTCTACCCAACACCGCGCTCCTGAATGGCATGTTTAACTTTGTTAAAGCGGACGTTGACACGATCGAAGAGGTTCAGAAAGCTGTTTTTAAAAACGGTGCGGATAACATCGATGATCTGATCAATCACTCGGACCCGGACCATCCTGTTCCGGGAAAGGGCGTCAAGATATTCCTGATATTGACGGAAGAAGAGAAACAGGATCTGGAGCCATTCGCGTTCACTTTTGAAGGAAGGAAGTATTTCAATATTCCGGAATCGAAGATACAGGAGCTTCTTTTTAAACGGGAAACGGACAAAGGAATCAATACAATACTTTTCACCAATAACCCGATCAGCAAATTCTGCATTCAGAAGACAACGGAGGAAAAATGTGCGGAAGCGCATACAGGCCTGGATCACCATCATGACGAGGAACCACCTGTGGTCACAGATCCCACGGGCCCGTTTAACGGCATCACAAAACAGGATATACCGCTCTACCTCGAAAAGATTCTGGCAGATAAGCATTCTGTTAAATTTCATACGGACACGAATTATAAATCGCAAAGACCGGATGATAAAAGTGTTCAGGCCAGAGTCGACTCGTTCGCGCTGCAAAAAGGACCAGCCGACACAACCGCCTTTTATGACTTTCATTCACTCCAGATTGCCTTCACACATGTCTGGCACCAGCTGTTTGATGAAACGATTGTTAACCTGTCGGAGAAAGTACAGCATGACCTTGAGAACGCCGGTCGAAAGGGAATCCTCCAATCCATTAACGAAAGAGTCGTTGGGATCCGTGCCGCGGGCGTGCAGGTGCTTACGGCTGCACTGGAAGAACTGCGTGAAACTTCGAACGAGGAAGTGCCGACGGAAGTGTCCGCTGCATTTGATATTTCCTTCATCGAATACGATGCGTTAACGGCCGACAATAAGATTAAGTTAAATGCGCTGGCCAAGGATATCAACAAATTCGAGACACAGCCACTGGAGGCCAAATTCAAAGACGGCATCTTCGGTATCGGCGGAACGACCTTTGAATCAAATCGGGATTACGCTGCCATTGCCACCGTCTTGCGCGACCAGGGTGAAAGGATTATCGACAATATCCGAATCAATAAACCTTTTTCGACAAATCAAATTTTAAAGGAACTCCAGGAAAAACTATTGGCGAAATACGAGTTTACCGTTTTTGCGGCGGATAAGGATTATCACAGCGTAAACTTCGGGATCATGAATACTTTCCGGCAGAAGTGGGAGCCGGTATCCTATCAGGCAGGCAAGCTTGTGAAGACCGTTCCGCTTTCACCGAAAGAAGAGAGGAAGTATTCCGTTAAGACGACGTACAATCTGAAAACGACCAGGAAACAGGCCTTGAAGAATAACTCCTCATTGCAAAACGAGTTCAACACAACATCAAGGGCTGAGTCCGACATAGTAGCCAAAGCCCATGATAAATCTAACTTCAGCATGAGCGTGAAGCTGGATTATTCGAAAATAAGTTCGGAAGTGAAATATGGGAAAGATGCCGAAAAGGATTCGTCACAAGCAAAAAAAGACTTCAGGGAGGCCGTTATTAAAGCGGCTCAGGAGTACAAGGAGGAGCGAAGTATAGAAATTGACACTGAAGAAACATCTGGTTCTGAATACAATGAATCCGGAACAATTGTAAATCCTAATGACGAGCTGTCCGTGACTTACCTGTTCTATGAGCTTCAAAGACGGTATCGGATATCGGAACAGCTGTATAGAGTGATGCCTGTTGTATTGGTAGCACAGGCTGTTCCATCTCCTGATCAGATCACAGAAGCGTGGATCATTGCCCACGATTGGATCCTCAATCGGGCATTGCTTGACGACAGTTTTAAAGAGACGCTGCAGTACCTGGCGCAAAAAAATGTAGGCGACGATTTTGCGATTCGCGAGCTAAGGAAGAATCTCCGTCAGCAGCGTACGTTGTTGAATAGCCTCCAGCTGGAGTTTTCGAAGTTGAAAATGCTGGTTGAGGATAAATATGCCTTCCTCCAATCACGCGTAAATAGCCGGATAGACGAAGAGCACAACAAGAGATTCTACAAGTGGTGGTGGTGGTGGCGGGATGATAACAAGCCTGACACGCCACCCGACCCGGAGATGGCGAAGGCTATGGAGCAGGCCGCCGCAGATGACCACAAGCATGCGGTGGAACAAGCCGAAAAAATGTCAATGTCTCTCCAACGTGAGCTGACTACATTACACCAGCTAACCATCGATTATAATAATGTAATGCGCGACCATCTGGACCGTATGACCCAGACCAGGCGCTTGATATCACACATTAAGAATAATATTCTCTATTACATGCAGGCGATCTGGAGTATGGAGCCGCCTGACCAGCGGTTTATGCGTTTGTATAAAGTCAGGGTTCCCCAGTTTGAGGCGGAACGCAGCTGTATTGTAACCGATGAGCCGGTCGATGATGTTTTTGCCCACTTCCGTGAGGAAGGGAAATTAAAACACGAAGGCTGGTTGCATGGACGATTGACACGAAACGCTACTGGCAATCCCGACATCACTTACAAGGAACTGGTTGAAGTGGCGGATCTTGATACGATGCTCGGCTTCAAGGGCAATTACATGATCTTTCCGTTAAAGGAACACAATGCCATTACTGAGCTGATGGCTGCACCTTATATCGACGAAGCCTTTGGTGCGATGGACCCGGATCAGTTAAGCAACATTAACCTGGGAGAGTTCTCGAAATACATCTGCTGCCTGCACGATGAACATCCGGAGGAGTACGAAAGACTCAAGCCCGTTCTTAAAGAATGGTTGAAAAAGCTGTTGGCTGATCCTTTACGAAACGGCGATGAAGTAATTGTTCCAACGGGTTCAATGTTTATCGAAATGCTTCCTTCCGATAAATCGTTGCTCGAAGACTTCAAGCTGAAGCACAGAGAATGGGATGTATTTAAGGTGCAGGCTGAAGTGCGCAGGATCGAGCTTGAAAATATTCGCTATGCCGCGCGCTTGCTGAATGAACAAACCGAAGATCCGGATACTGAGCGGAAAATTATCATTGAGGGCAACGGACATCCACACATCGATGTTGATAATTAGGGAAACGCTAATCTTTCATTATGGGCAAAGGCAATGGTGACGAGGACAAGCCGGAGAAGAAGCCACCGGGAAAAAAGCCAGCTGCAAAGAAAGGCAGGCGAAAAGATCCGTTGTTAAAAAAGCGGAATGTTAAGCTTGAATTCAAAGATGCCCTCGATCTTGATAATGATGGTGTGCGCGGTACCGTAACCGAAAAATTGTCAAAGGAGGAATGGGTTAAACAATTAAAAAAAGAAGGGTTCACGGATATCTATTCGAAGCCCTCAAGGGATGGTGTCATTCCCAAAGGGAAAAGCCCAACCTTGCCGGCAGGGACGAAAGCGCTGGATGCCGATGACTTTGGTAAAGAGCTCAGCAAGATCTTTCCTAAAGGTGGGCCTGACCTGGTTGCCGTCGACCATAAGAAGAAACGTATCCTCGCTGCGGATGTAACGGCCAGGAGCTCGAGTACTTCGAGGATCGTTGTTGATAAAGTTGAAAAGGAGGTACACCATTTAGACAAAACAAAATCTTACGGTGAAAAGATAGCCAGTCATTTCAGCACCGCGGCCGATAAGAAGTTTGCAGGATACGAGGTCCATTTTCAGGATAGATACACAGAACAAACGGGCGGAAAGAATAAATCGGCCAGATTCAAAGTACCCAAATACAAGGCTGCAGCGCAACCTCCGTTGGATAGAAATGTCGATGGGGGTAGTCCCGACACAAAACAGCAGGGAACGAAGGACAAGGGCAAGGCCGACAACCTTGCTGACCTCAAGAAGAAACGATTGGACGATATCCGAAGGGCCGCGGAGAAGAAAAAGGCCGCCGTGGATGCCGGGAAATCAGGCACGGATGGAAAGCCAAGACAGGAGACACCCGATCAGAAGCCTGAAAAAAAAGTAGACAAAAAAATCAATCCGAAACCGGTATCAAAGGTCAAAGCGAAGGTTGCTGTAAAGGCCAAAGTTGACCCAAAGAAAGACCTGAAGGCAGATGCCCAGGTTAAAGCCAAGGCAAAGGATGACGCAACACCGAAGGTCGACTCGAAACCCAAGACCGACGTAAAGCCAAAGGCTGATGTAAAACCCAAAGCCGATGTAAAACCGAAGGCTGACACGAAACCGAAGCTGAAGGACAAACCAGATATCAAGGTCAAGCCTGCGGCAGATGGTTCGCCAAAGGCTTTTCAGGACGTTAAGACCAGCAACCTGGCAGATTCGCGGGGGGTAAACTACAAACCTTCTACGAGCGAAAGAGGTCTGCCTGGCAAGGTTGCTACGGATGCTCAACCAAAGATGGTCAAGCCCGACGTGGTGGACGTGGATGTCGTAAAGCCCACAAACGTCAGCGCTAAAGGAAAGTTTAATGTCAAACTAAAAATTTCCCCGAAAATAAAGGCGGTCGGAGGTTTCGTTATTACAATCGCCTTTGATCTTCTGATTGGATATTTTGAAGCCAAAGCATTACAGGAAGATATTGAGGATGAAATTTCAAAGAATGCCGGCAAATTCACCTCACTCCTGGAGGAGGCCAGGATACAGGAAGATTTTGTCAAGTTCAGAACCGGCGATAATTTTGAGAAAGGATATCAGCTGTATTTCGTGATCCGGTTGTTTTTTACCCGAAGATGTTCGGATGGCGGGTGCGGCTGGAGCGGAAGCATAAACGGAATTCATTTTATGGATGTTACGTACTCCCGAACCAAGGGCGATGACTTTATCCCGGATGCCACTGGCGATAAGGGATGGGGAGATACGTATAATACGCTGTACGGCGCGATCGGCACAATATACAATCCGATATTTGAAAGCGGATTTAATGTGAATTTTGCAACTGAAAATGCTGCAGACGACAAGTTGGAGTTTTTTGACAATACTTTTATCAAGCGGGAGGGTCAGTCGATGGGCGACTATCACAAGGAATATTTCAATGAGTTTCGCCGATACTGCCTTCTCTTCCCGGACTCCCTGGCGGCCAGGCACTATGCCTTCCTTGGTGCTGATGACAGGCTGCGGGACCTTGTGTTGGTGGAGCTGCGGGAGAAGAAGCCGTTCATTCTCATGTGGCCACCTCATAACTTACAGTTTCACGAAATTATTGATACGGTCAGGTGGGGTCTAGTCATGAAAGTCGAATTTATTTATGACTTCTATGAGTGGGTTATCCAGCTCTCCAGCGATGCCAAGATCTATTATCTGGAGAAGTATGATCACTATTTCAGGATGTTGGATGATGCCTACACCAAATGCCAGGTGAGTTGTCATAAGATGATAGACGACAGAAGGGTCATTCATAGAATTACCGCTGATGATGTTAGAAGAGAAAGTCAGTTTATGGATGCGGCGCTCTATAAAAAACAATTCTAAAATGAATCAAGGCACCCGCACCGTTCCATTACCCCTGACGAGCCACTTGTAGGATGTCAGTTCGCGCAGCGCCATCGGGCCGCGCGCATGAAGCTTCTGCGTGCTGATACCGATCTCGGCACCCAGTCCGAACTGCGCCCCGTCTGTAAAAGCCGTCGACGCATTGGCGTAGACCGCTGCCGCATCAACGGTGTGAAGAAAGTCCTGTACAGTCTTTTCGTCTTCCGCCACGATCGCCTCACTGTGTTTGGAACTGTAGGTGTGTATGTGATCAAGCGCCGCTGCAAATGAATCAACGGTACGGATACTCATCTTG
>JBARAD010000145.1:0-50710 GCA_049791675.1 Chryseosolibacter sp. | reverse complement strand
GATTTTATAAGAGCGCCTTTGAACTAAACACTGGGTCTTGAGGAGTAGGAATTAGGAATTAGGAATTAGGAATTAGGAATTAGGCATTAGGCATTAGGAATTAGGCATTAGTAAATCAGTCATCAGTAGATCACTCATTAGTAAATCAGTCATCAGTGGATTAGTCATCAGTAATTCAGGCATTGGGAATTAGGAATTAGTGTAGGGGGAGCAAAGGAGGGTCAACTTCAGGATTGCGCCCTGAAACGCGGATGGCTCAGGGGTGTTGGGCAATCGCCTGGAACTTCTTGAGGTAATCATGGATGTAAGCATCAACATGCCTGCGTTTATACTGCATGATGAATCTGGGATGTGCCAGGGGGATGATCCGCCCAAAGAATTTTTCCTGCTCATTGATCTTCTGCAAATATTTATAATTCTCTCCTTCACCCAGGCAAAAGGCCGCGTGGCGATGAACGGGGAAGTCGAGCTGTGTCCGGATGCTCTCTATTATAAAGGACTCCAGGGTGTTCCTGAGGGCTGGCGTATCGTAATAATTGAGATTCTTTCCCTCCTTAACAAAGCCTAACGGCGACACGGAGTTTATAAAGAATTTAGAAAAGAACGTTTCGTATCCTCCGAAAGCTGCAATCATGGTGTGAATGAAGTCGGCGGAAAGCTCCGGTTTTTTCGAAAAACTATTCTTGATCCCGAAAACGCTTTCCAGCTTAATGGGATCAGTGAACGGTATCCCTGTCAGGCCAGCGCCGTACCGTCCCGGGTTGATCCCGAGGATCAGATAACGCTTATTATGATCGTTGTAATACTTGCCATAAAATTCGCGGCATATTTCAAAACAGGTTTTATCCTGGTAGGGATTCATCACCGCTATGCCCGGAGGCAAAGCTTCCCTGATACTCAGATCATGGTAAAATTTTAATACGTTCTCTCCGAAAGTCATCGGTCGTTTTTTTAAACTTCAGGTTTCTGAACTATTCTGCAAAATTCACGATCTTCTTTTCACTGCTCCCCGAACAGCTTGTGCTGTCCACGGATCCTCCGGCCATGCGTGTTTCGGGTATCGTGCCTTCAGTTCCTTTCTTACCTCCGCATACGTATTCGTCCAGAAGCTTTTCAGATCCTGCGTGACCTGAACAGGTTTATACCCGGGTGATAACAGGTGCATGACAATTTTATTTTTTCCTTCATTCACCGAAGGCGTTTCCAGCATGCCAAATACTTCCTGAAGCCGGACCTCCATGACAGGTGGCCGGCCATCCGGAAAATAGTTCAGCACGATGAGCGACCCACTGGGTACAGTCAGCCTTGCCGGGGCAAGTTGGTTAAATCTTGAACCCAGGTCCCAGGGCAGCAACGTGGTTAATATGGTATTCAGGTCCAGTTTCTCCAGCTCACTTCGTTTATACAAATTAATAAGGAAAGGGGCGAGCCACTCCTCGAGGGTTTTGAGGAGGGTTTCATCACTCACATCGGGCCAGGTTTCGTCAGGCCTCCACTTTCGGAGACTCAAGATACGCGCTTGCCAGGATCGTTGTTCCTCTCCAAAGTTCAGGAGAGCAAGTCCTCTTTCACGGATCACCGAACAGAGCACCTCGAGTTTTTTCTCCTCGTTTATTTTCTTTTGCGGTTTTGCCGAAAGCGCGAGGTTTCCAATCCTCAATTCCAGAGAGGCAGTGACCATTTCCCGTGAAGCATCCCATGAAACAATCTCTTTTTCTGTTGCCAGCGGTATCAGGTCCTGTTCGTCGACAGGCGCGGCCAGGAATATCTTTCCTTCATGGATCCCGGCGTCGGCCTGAGCGATTGCGAGCCATGGTTCGCGATGAAGCGGGTCGTGTTCTGGCAGACGGGCATTTCTCCCGTTGATCATTTTATAACGCTCACCGTTTTTCTCCGTCTGTTTGCCAATGCGTTCGGGATACGCTGCCGCGACCCATTTACCTGCCTGCGTATCCGATACCGGCGAGTTGTCTGCCTTTATATCAAACAGGTGTCTCCACGACTGGGCGAGGCGTTCGATACGTTCGAGTACATTTCTTTCAGCGCCGACCCTTTCTCCCTTTCGCCAGCGTCTCAGCAATTCAATCCTCAGCGAGAGGTCGGCTCCCGCGCCTTTCGGCATGGGGTCCCTTTCCTCCAGCACTGCGGCCACGTCTGTGGCCAGCGCCAAAGCCTCCCCCTGATTTTCAGGCGAATCTTTCGCTTCCAGGAGCATATGAGCAATTCGGGGATGCGTTGGCAGCCGAAGCATTTCCCTGCCTCTTTCCGTAATGGATTTACCCCTGATGGCGCCGAGGGCGTCCAATAACTCCAGAGCCTGATTCACGGCGCCCGCTGGCGGGATAGTGACCCATTTCAGTTCGCTGATGTTCTGTACCCCCCATTGTGCAAGCTCCAGCATGAGGGGCGCGAGGTCAGCATCCAGAATTTCAGGATTTCTGTTCGGTACCAGGGTAGCATGCGAAGGCTGGCTCCAGAGTCTGTAGCAAAACCCGGGACCGAGTCGGCCCGCCCTGCCCGCGCGTTGGTCTGCGGCATCCCGCGTAACGCGCGTGGTTTCGAGACGCGTGAATCCGCTTCTCGGATCGAAACGGGGAACTCTTGAATATCCGCTATCAATCACAACGGATATACCTTCTATAGTGAGCGAGGTTTCAGCAATGGAAGTTGCAAGAACAACCTTCCTTCTGCCTTGCGGGTCGGGCAGGATGGCCTCCTGTTGTTTCCTGAAATTCAGGTCTCCATATAAAGGATACAGGATAGCACCGGTGTTTTCGGATTCCAGTAACTCCGCGGCCCGTTTGATCTCTCCTGAACCCGGGAGAAAGGCAAGTATATCTCCTTCTTTTTCAAGAAGCGCCCTGCGAATGGCTCTTGCAACCATCGTGGCGATAGGTTGTTTTTCAGTTTCCGCTACATATTGAAAGTTCACCGGATATTGTCTTCCGGCGCTTTTGACAACCGGTGCGTTTAAGAGTTCCGACAAGCGCTGTCCATCGAGTGTGGCCGACATGATCATGATCCGGAGATCATTGCGAAGGACTTCCTGTACCTGCAAGCTCAACGCCAGGGATAGGTCAGCCTGCAGGCTGCGCTCATGGAACTCGTCGAATATGATCAGCCCGATGTCTTCCAACGCATTGTCACCTTGAATGATTCGCGTAAGAATCCCTTCGGTGACCACTTCCACGCGGGTATGTTTGCTGACGCGGTTTTCAAATCGCACGCGGTATCCGATCGTGCCCCCTGCTTCTTCTCCTCTGATTTCGGCCATGCGCATCGCGACGGAGCGCGCCGCCAAACGCCGGGGTTCCAGCATGATGATCTTTCTGCGTCCGAGCCATGGTTCATCGAGCAGGTGAAGAGGCAGAATCGTAGACTTCCCCGCTCCGGGCGGAGCTTCAAGAATCAGCAACCTGTGACCGGTCAACTTTTCTTTGACGTCTTCGAGAACAGATAATACGGGATAGGACATCCGGCAAAAATACAATAGGAAACCGATAAATAAGGTGTTATTCGTTCACCCGGAAAAGGGCTGAAAAAAAAAGGCAACCCGAACGGGTTGCCTATGATCAAATACTGTTTGTAACGACTTTATTTTCCTAGCACATCTCCCCGCGTGCTTCGACCCAGATTTCCATCACCCAATCCCTCATCTTCATCCTCGTCAGTTTCACTGTAGGCCAAAGAACCTTGTGTCTTTCCAGAAGATTCAAGGTTATTCTCCTCCAACGAATTCAGATCTCTTTCCGAAGCTTTGTCATCACTTATACGATCGTTACGCTCAGTATCCTCTTCATTTTTTTCAGGGGAAGTGCTTTGCAGATTTCTTGAAGCCTTTCCTCCCATACTTGATATTTCTCTTTGTTTGTTCTTATCCATTGAAGCAAATCCGCGATTGGAAGTATTCTTTCCCTTTGCTGAAGCCAGGCCGCCCTGACTTGCAATACGCTTCTTCCTTTCATCATCCATGGAAGCAAACCCTCTTGCTCCATTGTTTCCGCTTCCATCCTTCTGTGCCATACTCGTTCATTACATTCCCCTCGTTGTCCTCCTTTCGCAGCACGCACCGGTGTCAAACAATATTATGCCAGTATACTTATCGCCATCATCAGGCGGTTCCTGCGGAGTTTCATCTACAGAAACGGCAATAGGGAAATAAAATAAACATCTCTCCAGGGCACGCACGCCGGAATGGATACAACCTCAACGTCGTAAAAACAAAATGTCCCGGGAGAGCCGGGACATTTTGTGTAATTCATGTCGTTCTAAGTAATCAGAGGAATTACCGTTCACGGTTCTCACCGGAAGGCGTTCCCTGGTTGTTGTTACCCGGGGTATTCACCTGAGTTTCCTGGTTCATTCTATTCTGGTTCGCTGCATTCCTGCGGTTTTGTCCGCTGGCCTCTCCACCTTTTCTGCCTATCTCAGCCATATGAGCACGATTCATACTTACAGCTTCTCCTCCCTTCCTAGCAATCGCACGTTGCTGCTCTTGGTTCATAGAAGCGAAACCACGATTAGAAGTTCCGCCCTGTCCTTGACTTTTTCTTTGTGCCATAGTTATTTTTTTATTGAACATTGTTATCTGTGGAGATGAAACAAAAATAATATGCCCGCTGTTTACTCGTTCCATCAGGCAATACCCCGTGGGATATTGCGCTTCATCCCCCTTCTTCCATAAAGACAATTTCGACCGGCAAAAGATTCAACCATATACCATTTAATTAAAAAATTTGAACTCTTTTGTTTCATGCCCGGGATTCATCATCGTGCGTCATCTCAACCTCGATGATGCACAACGCATTGTATACGCACCACCCGCGTTGGGGAGAGATCACGCGCGTTGGGGAGTGATCACGTAAATGTGCGCTCGCTATTGGGGGAAGAAAGTATACAAATACAGCGGATTGATTTCCATCTGCGCACGTTGTTTAAAAATACTTACCTGTTTACGCGCAAAAAAGGTGAAAATGAAATGCAAAACCCTCAGTTTTCCCTCGAAGAAACCAACGCTAGGGATAGGGAACGAGATAGGGTTACATCATCGTTGCCTGATCTAACCTTGTAATCGATGAACAACATATACAACAGACAAGTGGCGTAATTTCAAGATGAATGATTTCAGCAAACATGTTCCCGTGGATCGGAATTAAAAACCTCACCTGAGTTGACATTCGCTTTTCTTCGCCTTATCTTCATTCACAGAGTTGCAGCTATGCTGAAGTCAGAACTTGCAAAGTATTGCGAACAGGTTCTCTTCTACGGAGGTAACTGCTGCTGGCGTCTGGATGAAGCAGCTGTTTCAGCAAGTGGCGTCAGCGGCAATTGGCATGAGAATTTAAATACTGCTGGTGGGGTAGAAATGTGTTTCCCGGTTCCAATCAAATCAAATTTTATGAGGTTAATTATTTTCCTGGCTGCATGCTTTGCAGCCGTGTCTGGTTGTCCGTTGACTGCCAGTTCGCAGCACTATTATGTAGTGGTCGGAGCGTTTGCGAGTGATGAGAATGCAAGCGAATTCAAAAGTGTTCTCCCAGGTCAGGTTCCTGATAGTTCGAAAATTGTTTCCGAACAGCAGAACCTGTTGCATCTTTACGTGTTGAAGGCTTCTGACAGAGAAACCGCGATTTCAAAAACTTTACAGTTAAAGAAAGAAATTGAAGCCGGGAATGTCCCCATAGCATCATCCGGGGAACTCAGCACCGCTCCGGAAAATCTTACAGCCAGTGCGTCTGCATCTGAAAGCTCCGCCGCTGCAGGAAATATTCCTTCAAGGCCCGCCGGCAAGTATTTCAAGTTTACCATTCAGACTCCGGAAGGCAAGTCGCTACCGGGACAGGTACACCATGTGGACTTTGAGAAAGGGCGTGAACTTGCTTCCTACAATACCAATACCTTTGTGGATCTTTTGCGCCCGGGACAGAGCAGCGAGCCAATGGCAGTTGTATTCGGAAAATTCGGCTACAAGGAGATTCACAAATACATTGACTACTCGAACCCCTCAGCCACGGACGAAGAGGCGTATGTGGATCCTCAGGGAGCATGGGTCATTCCCTACAAACTTGAACGACTTGAAAAAGGAGATGTTTCAATCATGTACAACGTGTCTTTCTACAAAGATGCTGCGATCATGAAGAAACTTTCA
Source organism: Chryseosolibacter sp. (assembly GCA_049791675.1). GTDB lineage: Bacteria > Bacteroidota > Bacteroidia > Cytophagales > Cyclobacteriaceae > Chryseosolibacter. The sequence goes on along the minus strand of JBARAD010000145.1, from coordinate 44,562 downwards.
CAGACTGATCTCGATGAACTCGTAAAGATGATGCACAGCAATCCCTATTATGAGATCACGATCCATGCACACTGCAATGGCAAGAACAAACGCGAGATCATCGCGCTGGGGACTGATAAGAACTATTTCGATGCTGCGGGGTCTGTTAAACTTTCGGGATCCGCCAGGGAGCTTACCACCCTTCGCGCAGAAGCCATCCGCACTTACCTGGTTGAGCACGGCATTGACGGAAGCAGGGCAAAGATATTTTCATGGGGAGGAAGCGAAATGCTTGTGAAGGCTGACAGTCCCAATGCAACCCTGAACGACAGAATTGAAATTGAAATAACAAGAGACTAGTGCTCCTGAATGCCAGGACCCAGCCACGATGGCGGGTTCCTGTCTTACAGGATCAAACATCGTTACCGTGAGCGTGGGTGTTAAGTTTTGAAGCGTTGAACATTTGGCATCAGGGACAGGAACGCGTTGGAAGAATCATTCGCCCTTTGCAATACTCAGAACCTACGCCCACCCGCTCACATAACGGTTGATCCGTCCTCCAGCAAGCCTCACTTCCCATCCCTCGTCTTCTTCCCGGTAGTTTTTTTCAGCGGTGTTTTTTGTCCATGCAACAAGCCTGCCTTCGCACGATCCAGCAGATCCAGCGATCGCCTGATCCGACTGTCCACGTTTTTTACAGAAGTGATATAATGAATCAAGCTCCTCCGGTAGCCTGTTGTTAACTTCTCCCATGCTTTTCTGGCGGCATCATCCTGCGCCAACACTTCCTGCAGCTCTTCAGGGACATCAAGTTTGTCGGGATCCACAATGGTAAACGAAACCGTCACAGGATCTCCCATTTTGATACCTGCGGCTTTTCGCAATGGTGCGCTTACTGAAAAGTATCTGGAGCCATCCCCGAGATGTTGCACTGCCAGGGCAAAGGGTGCCGAATTAAGGGTGCCTTTCACCCTGATGCGTCCACCAGGCAGCTGAAGAGTGATCTGCCGGGGAAGAAAAACAGCAGTCTTCATAAAGACTGCCTCGATGGGAGCAAGCTTTGTCTGAAAGCGAAAGTTCATTTTAGAGACAGCCATCATCTGCGTTCAACAAGGGTGGACAAAGCATGCATCGGTAAGTTTAGTGCACACACGATGAAAGAAAAAAGAAGCCTGAGACATAACATTTCTAAAATTAGGAAACGCAAGGGAGATATGGTTTTCAATTGCCGAAATATTCCCGTACTTTTTGCACCCTTAACGCTCAACCTGAATGAGTCCCGAATTATACCGCATTGTGATAGGCCTGCTTCTTTCTATTACAGCCATGGTGTTATTGAACCGGTACCTGAACGTTCACGCATTTTTCTCGTTATTAATAGCTTCCATGATTCTGGGACTGACGGTTGGGAAACCCTTTGAAGAGATCATCTCGGTCATGCAGACCGGTTTTGGCACCCTGCTTCAACAAATCGGATTTATCGTAGCACTCGGATCCTGCCTGGGCATGGTCATGGAGAAAACCGGAGCGATGACTGTCATCAGCCAGCGCATTCTGGATCTTTTTGGCGCACGCCATGCGGTGATTGCCATGAGCGTGATCGGTGTGATCGTTGGAATCCCTGTTTTTTGTGATTCCGGCTTCATCATTCTCTCCAGGCTCATACCTTCTATTGCCGCGCAGGCATCTTTGAACCCGGCCCAACTTACCCTGGCGCTTGCTTCCGGACTCTACACCACGCATACACTCGTGCCACCAACGCCCGGGCCCCTGGCCGCCGCCGCCAATCTGGGTATCGCCAGCCAGTTGGGTACTGTGATCCTCGTTGGAATCATTGGATCCATCCCGGTAGCCATGGTGTCTTACTTCGCATCGAAAAAAATCGGAAGAAAAATAATGCTTGAAGCCATCACCCATGCGCCTGACCGTGATTCAAAAGGGCTGTCTGTCTTCACCTCTTTTCTTCCGCTGATCCTTCCCATTGTATTGATCGCTTTGGCCATGCTGCCGACAACCTTAGGGTGGACTGGCGTGATCAGTAAAGTTCTGGTCGTCGCAGGGCAACCTGTCATGGCGCTTGGGATCGGCCTGCTATTGGCAGCGGCGATGCTGATACGCAAAGATCAGAAAGCGTCGTGGCCGGGTTGGATCTCGGAAGCCTTGAAGGACGCCGGAGTCATTTTACTGATCACCGGGGCCGGCGGAGCCTTCGGATATGTTATAAAATCCAGCGGAATCGATACAGTCCTGGCGTCGGCCATGAAGGATTCTCCCGCCCATGGAATTGCTTTCCTCCTTACGGGATTCGGATTTGCGGCCTTGCTTAAAACAGCCCAGGGTTCCACGACGTCTGCCATGATCATCACGAGCGCACTGCTTACGCCACTGACTGTCGCGGCGGGATTTGACACGCCGGTGCAACTCGCTGTCCTGATACTTGCTATCGGGGGTGGCGCCATGACCGTATCACACGCCAACGATTCCTATTTCTGGGTAGTATCACAATTCGGCGGATTGCAGACCCGCGATGCTTTCAGGAGCTTTACGCTCATTACCTTTCTTCAAGGTGTTACGGCGTTATTTACTTCAATCTTACTCTTTATATTATTGTGAACGTACTGATCTGTCCCGATAAGTTTAAAGGATCCCTTGCTGCAAAGGAGGTCTGCCTGGCTGTTGCAAAGGGGCTTCATGAGGCTAACCCGGAGGCTAACATTGAATCGGTTCCCCTTGCCGATGGTGGGGAGGGCACCTGTGATCTCCTGACAGACTGGTATGGTGGAAGTAAAATTGAACTTGAAGTTCACGGCCCCCTGTTTGAGCGTATCCGGGCAAGTTATGGACTCTCGAAAGAAGGCGACACCGCGTTTATTGAAATGGCAGTTGCCTCGGGCTTGACCTTGATCAAAGAGGAAGCGCGGAACCCCTTATTCACCACCACACTGGGCACAGGAGAATTGATTGCCGATGCGCTTCATCGCAACGTGAAGAAAATCATTCTCGGGATCGGCGGAAGCGCCACCAATGATGCAGGTATGGGAATGGCAACGGCACTTGGCTACAAATTCTGTGATGGGGAGGGTGCAGCACTCAAACCTACGGGAGAGAATCTCATACACATACGGTATATCGATGCGACTTCAGTGGATCCATTGCTGAGGTCTGCAGACATTGTGGCATTATGCGATGTCACCAATCCATTGTATGGACCGGAAGGCGCTGCAGCGATCTATGGTCCGCAAAAGGGTGCGCGTCAGCAAGACGTCCAATTTCTCGATGCAGGCCTGCGCAACTTCAGAAGGGTCGTCCAGAAATTTTTGAAACAATCGGTTGATTTTCCGGGAGCCGGGGCCGCGGGCGGCCTGGGCGCAGGAGCAAAAGTATTTCTGCACGCACAAATGGTGAAAGGTATCAGCCACATTATTGAGAGCACGGGACTGGCACAAAAGATCAATCGCGCTGACATCATCTTTACCGGCGAAGGCAAAATCGATCAGCAGACTTTCTCGGGTAAAGTGCTTTCGGAAGTTCTTCTGCTTGCACAAGTGCGCGGCAAACCTGTCGTAGTGATTTGCGGAAAATCTGAAGTTCCGGAAAGCGCGCTGGCGGGCTACGGGATCAAAAAACTTATCCCGCTTGTGGATGAAAATACCTCCGATGAATCGGCCATTCAACATGCAGCCAACCTGATCACAACAAAGGTTCGGGAGGCATGCAAAGACATGACCGCACTTTTAAAATGATATAGATCGGTTGTATTTGACTTATATTAATACGTATTTAGTAAATATTATAAAAGGTTTTTTTCATGGCCAAAGTATCGATCGGCAGCTACGCTGAATTTGAACAATATGTGGGTAAATTCATGGGTGTATCTGATTATCTCAAAATAGAACAATCCAAAATTAACCAATTCGCCGATGCCACACTGGATCATCAGTGGATTCACACAGATGTTGAACGCGCTGCAAAAGAGAGTCCTTTCAAGAAAACCATCGCGCACGGGTACATGGCCCTGTCACTGGTGCCCTATCTCTGGAATCAGATCGCGGACATCCACAATATCAAGATGCTGATAAACTACGGCCTTGACAAGTTAAAGTTCAATCAGCCTGTCGTCGTCGACAGCGAAGTACGACTGAAGGTGAAGCTTGCATCGCTTGCCAACCTCAGGGGGATTACGAAAGCTGAGCTCGACGCAGAACTTGAGATCAAAGGCAATCCCAAACCTGCGTTTTCCGCAACGGTAATTTTACTGTATCACTTCAATTGAATTCTCCGCTTTCGGTCAGGCATTTCCAATCGGGAGGAGTGCGGGTAACATTTCATTTTTCAGCAATGGAACGGATATCACGCGTGTAATCAAACTGAAGATCCTCCGGAAGCCTGGACCAGACGCCCTGTATTTTTTTTAGTTGCTGTTGATACAAATTAAAAAGTACTGTGCCGGGATGCAAGGGTATACCCGCGGACTTCATTTTCTGACAAAAGTAGATCCTCACCTCAAGTTCCGTTGCAGGAATTGCAGAGTACCTGATTTGTTTATTGATAAGCCGGAGTATCTTCCGGATACTCTTCTTGATAAAGTAAACGTTTCCCTTCGGCAGCGCCTCGAACAGGGCGTCCACTTCATGTCTGATCTCACCGACATAGGCCTGCTCGTCGCCGGCTTCGAAAAGCAGGTAGGTTAGCAACTCTTTATTTTCCTTTTTATACCGGGCCAGCGCAAGACATAATTGTTCAAGGGCGGCGGAATCCAGCGCGCCCAACTGTTTCCTGATCTCATTTAAAGTTGCTGCCTTCATTGGAAACTATCGTAAATCAAGCGTGAATATTGGCCTGCCTGGCCCGGTCGTACTCTACCTCCAGCTTCCGGAGGATCTCCTGCATAGGAAGGATCCCGTGAACATATTCAATGGCCGGACCTGCGCACCATACAGTTTTGTACGTTGCGCCGAATGCAGCCTTCTCCACCGACTTCATTCCACGGAACGCGAGTAGCATCTTTGCATATTTTTTCAATGTCCTGTTATTGTGAAGGATCCACTCCAGGAGATTCGCCCGGGTCCCCAGTTGCTGTACATACGGGGTGTTGATCACCGTAAGCGGGGAGCCCGATAACTTTGTGGTGCGCACGATATCGTTTTCCCCGTGATCGATAATTGCTTGCTTGTAGCCGGCCGATACATCGGATTCTTCACAGGCGATAAAGATTGTCCCGATGGAAGCTCCTGCAGCGCCGAACTGCATCACCTGATGCAGTTCCTCCCCACGTCCGATTCCCCCGGCAGAAATGACAGGGATCTGACAATGCTCCTTCAGAACCGTGATCAGTTCTTTTGCAGACAAATTACCGGCGTGCCCGCCTGCCCTGTTGTTGACCGCGATCAGGGCGTCGGCACCCATTGCTTCCGCTTTTTTAGCGTAAGCCAGATCCACCACATCGCAGAAAACTTTGATCCCACGTGATTGGCATTTCTCTATTACCTCCCGCGGGCTTCCCAGGGAGGTAATGATATAATCCACCCGGAGTTCCAATAATATCTCAAGCTGACGTCTGTATTTAGGGTTCGACCGGTTGACGATCAGGTTTACGCCAAAGGGCTTCGTTGATGCTGACTTGATCGCTTCGATGGCTGTGCGCAATTGTTCGTCAGTCCGGTAGTTTAACGCCGGAAAAGCTGCACTGACGCCGTTGTCAAGCGCGGCAATCACCATCTTCGTATTGGATATGAGAAACATCGGAGCGACGATGATGGGATATTTAATGCCTAGCAAGGCGTCGAGCGTGGGGATGGCCATTAATCAAAAATAGTGTTTAATTACCGATGTGATGAACCAGCCGCTAGATTTTAATCCTGTACACGCATAAAAAAACCTCCGGTACTGATACCGAAGGTTTTCGCAGCGTTGCTGATTGTACTATCCCTTCTTGCTGTCTTTCACAACTTCCTGAACACGTTCAGCCTCCTGCAGGTGCTGGCGTAAAGTGGCAACCTTGGAGGAAGCCCATGCTTTGATTTCAGGATCGCGGCCATCCTCAGCCATATCCTCGAACTCGTCAATGTCCTCCTTATGGTCTTTCACCATCAGATCCATATAGTCTTTGTCGAATTCGGCTCCGGTCTTATCCTTGAGGTTGTCATACTTGCGCTGGTGACCATCCCCCATCACTGTGGGCAGCGTAATGTTCTTTTGCTGAGCCAAAGATTTCAGTTCATTATTGGCCTGGGTATGTTGATCCACCATCATCTGGGCAAACTTCTTTACCTCCGGGGAAGAAGCCTTTGTCAAAGCCAGCGTACCCAGCTCAACTTCCATTAATCCTCCGTTCGCAGCTTCAACGGCAAATTCTGCGTCATCTTCTGCTTTATTGCCAAGGACTTCTTCGTTTTGTTCTTCCGCTACTTCGGTACTATCCTCCTGGCCAGCTTTATTACCACACGACACCAATGTTAACATCAGTGCTGACATCGTAAAACACAAAAATGTTTTTTTCATTTTTTTTAAGATTTAATTGAATACAGGAATTACGATCGGACACCCGCCGATCAGATCCGTTAACTGGAGTATAAAAGTTTGTGCCCATGGCCGCTACAAGCGACCTTAGCGGTAACTGACATTTTTTGCAGTTACGAAGCGGCGGGAATTAGCTTAAAAGAATAAATTTTCATAACATTATTAATCCTGTAAAGTCAGTCTATGAAAACCTATTCTTCAGGATCAATATTGTTTTTACTTCAGTTCCTCCTACGGTCGTCCGCGAACCAAACCCTTTTCAATGCGAAAAATCTGGAGGGGTGGGACACGTGTCGGCCCTGCGTGGGACAGTGGTCAAAACAAATTTGTGGGGCCGCCAATGGGCTTAACTTCCGTAGCATTCCGGAATCAACGATCAATCAGACCCGATAATAACGCACATGATGAACCGCAGAAATTTTATTACAACAGGAGCAACGGCAGCCACCGCCCTTGGTCTTTTCGGCCACGATGCCTTCGCGACTCCGAAAAAGAATCCGCTACCACAGTGGAAGGGTTTTAATCTTCTGGATTTCTTCTCACCGGATCCATCGCGGTCACGCATGGAGACCACGGAAGACCATTTCCGCTGGATGCGCGACTGGGGATTCGATTTCGTCAGGATACCGATGGCCTACCCGTATTACCTGGATATCGACCGCAACAGGAACATCACACCGGAAGATGTATATAAGATAAAGGAAGAAAATGTTGATCGCATCGACCACGTGGTATCCCTGGCGCACAAGCACAACCTGCACGTGAGCCTGAATCTTCACCGCGCACCGGGATATTGTGTGAACGCAGGTTTCCACGAACCCTATAATCTATGGAAGGACCAGGAAGCGCTCGACGCTTTCTGTTTCCATTGGAACATGTGGGCGAAACGGTATAAGAATGTCTCATCAAAAAAAATAAGCTTCGATCTGCTGAACGAGCCCAGTCTGCGCGAAGACATGAACGATCAGCATTCCGGGCGCAGTGCCGTGCCCGGTGAGCTTTATCGCAAACTGGCGATGGCCGCATCCCAAGCCATCAGGAAAGAAAATCCGAAGCATCTCATCATCGCCGATGGCAACAATGTAGGTAACAATGTCATTCCGGAAATTGCAGACCTCGACATTGCCCAAAGCTGTCGCGGATACAACCCCGGAATCATCTCCCATTACAAGGCACCCTGGGCAAACAAGGATCCGGAATCATTACCTGAACCAAAATGGCCGGGGCAGGTAGGAGACCGCTATCTCAGCCGCGAGCTCCTTGAAGCGTATTATAAACCGTGGATTGAACTGGCAAAATCAGGTGTCGGGGTTCATTGCGGCGAATGCGGTTGCTGGAACAAAACACCTCACGATGTTTTCCTTGCGTGGTTCAGTGACGTGCTCGACATCCTCGATGAAAATAAGATCGGCTTTGCCTTGTGGGAATTCGTTGGCTCGTTCGGCATACTCGACTCGGGCCGGACCGATGTTGCCTACGAAGACTGGCACGGACATAAACTGGATCGTAAATTACTGACGCTGCTGCAGAAACATTGACCAAAACCATTTTGAAGGCGGTGAAGACTATTGTTCCTGCCGGGTGCTGACCTCTCTGAAAGTGACGGGATCTCCATTTTCATTCAGGCCAAAGATCTTCACCCCTTCTGAATATTTTACCGGAACGTGGTATAAACCGGTATTCTTCTCAAAGTAAATGGTGGAGTCTTTCCATCCATCGTACTGATCTCCCTTCTCCAGCGCATCCCGCAGCTTTTGCGGCAATTGACTGATGGAAACGGGGCCAAGACTATTCTTCGGCTCCAGATCGGTCTTGTCCAGAAAGTGCCGGGCGGTATCGTCCTCACTTACCGGCAATCCGTTGATATAGCGGGTTGAGTCGTTTTGCGCAAAAGTCTTTGCCGAAATCAACCAAATTATAGCCGCTGTGATCACAATGCTTCTTCTCATGGCGCGTTCACTAAAAAGTGTGTGCCACGGAAGATAGGGGGGACTTCAAGCGACGCCCTCCACCAGGATCATCTGGGTAACCGACGCGGATTGGCGCAATGCTTTCGCAGGCGCATACCCTTCTGAAGACCACCACGCCCGTGCTTTTTCAAGAGATGGAAATTCCAGGACAACAATTCTCCCGGGATTCCATGATCCCTCCAGCGTTTCCGTTTCAGCTCCGCGTACGATGAACTTGCCGTCATAAGGCTCAAGGGAGCCCGGTGTCAGCTTCTTGTAAGCCTCATACCTTTCCGGGTCTGTGATCCTGACATCTACAATCACATATGCTTTCATAACGATCTATTGGTTGCCAATTTTTACGTTGCTAAAATAAGGAGTTGCTCTTTCCGAAGGAAAGAAAAGTATGATGAGCGTCTCTTAAAATCTGTCGACGAAATCAAGGCACACGCTGGAAAAAGCAATTCAGAAACGATTGAAAAATGATCCCTTCTGAATACGTTATGAGAAAATTTTCGTAATATTCTCTACCTGAAAACCCCATCACCATGACACAAATCAATGCCATCAGCTGGTTTGAAATTCCAACCGAAGACCTCGCGAGAGCACAACGTTTCTATGAAGAGATCCTGGGCATCACTTTGAATCCCCTCGACGTGCAAAATCTTCAAATGCGCATGTTTCCGACAGACGATCCCCTGGGAATCGGCGGAGCGCTCGTCTACAATGCCGGATTCTATAAAACATCCTCAACCGACGGACCGCTCATTTACCTGAATGCGAATCCCGATGTTCAGAACGTTCTGGATAAAGTTGAAAAGGCAGGCGGAAAGATCATTGTGCCGAAAACGGAGATCTCTCCGGAGTACGGTTACATGGCTGTCATCATTGACACAGAAGGAAACCGGATCGGTTTTCACTCCATTCCTGTTAACGGCGACAAAGGGTGAATCCCGTTTCCTAAAAGAACAGCATATAAAAAAGAAACAGCAGGGCCAGTACGAGTGCGGCCCATCTTAAACCTGTGTTGGTGGATGGGAATTCATAGCTGCACACCGGACATTGTTTGCTGTTTGCATCAATTTCCATGGCACACGATGGACACTCCTTTCTATTTTTCATAACCCGGGATCAAGCATTTGGAAGTTTGTTGAAAGATCGAACTGACAGCTAATCAGACTCATCATCCTGAATTTCCTTTACCCTTCCTACCTGGCCATCCTGCAAACGAACTTTAATTCCATGCGGATGATTGGGCGAGCTGGTGAGGAGGTCTTTAACAATCCCTTCCGTAAGCGCACCATTGCGCTGATCTTTCTTCAAAACTATTTTCACGCGCATGCCCGGGCGTATGTTTGACCTGATCGTCCCTTTCATAATTTTAACAAAAATACTTTAAGCATATTCGACTGCAAAATTAGTCACATTATTTGCAATGACGGATGAAATCCGGTCACGATGATCTTCATCATCGACAGAAATTGCCGGTATAAATTGTGCATAACATAGTGGAAAAATTGTGCATTTCTTTTTTTTAAAATTAATTGTATTCATCTGATCGTTGAAGTATATTCATATCACTAAGTCGTTCTTATCAGGGTGATCAAACTCATCGGAAAAACAAAAATTTATTTCCTACGGGAAATAGAAACAAAAGAGCCGGTGTGGAATGATTGTATCGTGTCGATGTGGTCCTTCGGGATCCCTTACACGGTTCGAAATCGTCTTCAGCATCGAAAGATCTGCCCGGTTTTATTCTGACAACAGCACTTAGGGTTGGAGTTCACTACGGTGGATCTTCAGCTAAAGACGGAAAACAGTCAAGAAATTGAATTTGTTTTCCGTTTTTTTTTGCGGCAGTCGATCCGGTGGTTCTCCTACACGATTTTTTTTTAGCCGCAGCATTGACACATACGCAGCATATCCTTAGGTTGCTGATATGAAAATAATCTCCTGTTTTTTTTCGGTATTGTTTCCACTGTTTACATTGGCGCAGCAAACCAATCATAACGTGCCTGAATTTAACATACCTGAAAACCTCGAAGACTGGCAACAGAAACGAATTACCCTCCGCAATACGCTTGTGGAGGTTATGGGCAAACTCCCACCCTATACGCAGACTCCACCGGTGAATGTCAAATCACGCGAAGACAAAGGCACCTACATATTGGAGCGATTTGATTTTGATAATGGCGCCGGGGCGGTTGTTCCCGGCTATTTTCTCATACCCAAAAGCGGAAAAGCTCCATACCCTGCGATTTACTATTGCCATTGGCACGGTGGTAATTATGATCTTGGCAAACAGGAAATTTTCACCACGCATCACACGCCGGAAATTCCGGCGGAAGCGCTGATCAAAGCCGGCTACGCAATCATGGCGATTGACGCCTATTGCTTCGGTGAACGCAGCGGTAAAGGTCCGGGCGGCCCTCAGGAAAAAGGAGGACAGGAAGAACTGTCGACCTCCAAGAGAGAACTGTGGTACGGACGATCATTGTGGGCAATGATGGTACGGGATGACCAGATGGCCCTTGACTATCTATTCGCCAGGCCCGAGGTAGACACATCGCGTGTAGCCGTCACGGGAATCAGCATGGGCGCCACGCGTTCGTGGTGGCTCATGGCCCTTGATGAACGTATCAAGACCGCGGTTGCCGTCGGATGTCTTACACGATACCAGGATCTCATCGCGGAAGAAAAACTCAAAGCGCACGGCATTTATTACTTCGTCCCGGGCATCCTCAATCATTTTGACACGGAAGCCATTGTCAGCCTCATTGCTCCGCGACCCATTCTGTTTATGACCGGCGACGAGGACATTGGCTCTCCCGTAAGCGGTATCCACAAGATCGATGAAAAGGCAACGGCCATTTATAGACTTTATAAAAAGGAAGACGCCTTTGAAAACATCATCTACCCGAAAACCGGCCATGTGTATACACCCGACATGTGGGGCAAAATGCTCCAATGGATGGATAAAAGGCTCTAATGACCGGCATTCCTGCCCGCGCTTCAAAAAGATATCATCAGACTTTTAAACCAGATACTTTTCAATATCTTGCAACTGCAGTTGTAAGTATTTAACGAGAAACCAGCATCATTTATTAAGTTCATTATTATGCAGATTCAAGTCAACACAGATAACAATATAGAAGGCAGCTCCCGCATGTCAGCATATTTCACAGAGACGCTGAAGGAGGCCTTGAGTCGTTTCGAGGAACTGATCACACGGGTGGAAGTTCACCTCAGCGATGAGAACGCCCATAAAGAAGGAACTGCAGACAAGCGTTGCCTGCTTGAAGCGCGGCTTAAAGGATTGAAACCTGTGGTTGTTACCAACAATGCTGAAAATCTTGACATCGCCGTAAGCGGCGCCATCGATAAGCTCATTAAGAGTCTCGATTCCTCAATGGGAAAAATGCGCAACTACTAAAAATTGCAATGTTGAGCAGTATACATCAGGCTTAGCACCATTAACACCTTATAAATTCTCGCCGCCTCCTGGTTTCCGGCGGAATTTCTTTTTTTCACTGTGAGCTTTCTTTTTCTTCAGGCGGACCTTGACGGAACTTTTAGAGGGCCTTGTGGCTTTTCTCGGTTTCTTCTTTTCAAAAGCTTTTGACAACAGCTTTTCAAATTTTACCAGCACCTCCTCTTTGTTCTGCAGTTGTGATCGTTTCTCCTGGGCCGTGAGGACCAGCACTCCTTCGCCTGTCATTCGCGCGGACAGCTTGTGGCTGATGATGTCTTTTTCTTCGGGACTGAGCACGAGGGATTTCATCACGTCAAACTGAAGTGTCACCTTTGAATTCACCTTGTTCACGTTCTGCCCTCCCGGCCCACTGCTCCGGGACGTGGTAAACACCAGTTCGTGCAGAAGAAGGCCGGCCGTTAATTTCCTGTGTGCTGTCATGGAATGAAGTTACATCATCCTTCACGTAAAACGAAAAGCATGCCGGGCGCAGGCGGACATAACCCGGGAGGCCTTTCCGACGTGGGATCGCTATTGTTGTTCAATGAGTTTATTCAGTCGTGGTTGCAGTATCCAGAAACCAATTGGTGAGAACCAGATGAGAAAAAATTCAACGGCGTATTCGCTGAAACTCGCCAGGCGCCCAAGTTCCACGGAACGCAATGTCTGCGCTGCAAAACGCAACCCCAGGAGTATACAAATCATGGATATAAAATGCAGCACCGCAATCAACAGGATAAAAGACCCGATGTAGGGGCTACCTTCGGGGAAACGGAAGTAAAACTGGTAGCCCATCCACAATGTGATGGCAAGGGTGTAAACGATGGGTATTGAAAAAACCACCTTAAATCCCCGGATGTTCAGTTTCACTTCATGGGGCAATTTTTTATGAAGCTGTGTCGAGATCGCCCAGATCCAGCCGAATATACCGATGATGAACACCAGCATCATCACGGGAAATAACTTTACCATCAGCGCCGGCCTTGAAAAAGTATAGATATTGATCACGATGGGAATACCCCACGTGATGAGAAATAATTGCCAGTGTTTAAGCCTCAATAAAAAACGCATGGTGGTTTTCTTGTTGTTTTCTAAACAAATTTATGCAGTTCCGCATACCTGGCCAGCGAACCGCCAGCACCAGCCATGGGAGCATGACCATTGAGTCTGCTGATAGCACTGAGGCGCCGGTTGTGATTTACCTTTTTTCATCCAATTTTGAAAACTAATATACAATTGCCGGTAAAAAATAACCGCATTACAACAACCACAAGGTGGTTACACGCTATCGTTAAAAAAAAGGATGCCGGAATCCGGTGAATCGGGCTCCACCCCTTCCGTTGCAGCATCTGTTCCTATATGGCATTAAATTGGTATTTTTGACCGTAATTGTATTTTCAGCGTATGAAGAAAAGAATTTGCGTGATCACCGGTGCCACGTCCGGAATTGGGTATGGTATTGCAAAGGGCCTTGCCTCCCGGAATTGCGAGCTGGTGCTGATCGGCAGGAACCGTGATAAGGGTCAGTCAGCAGCCGAAAATCTAAAGAAACTGGCAGGTCATGACGCGATTACCTATTACAATGTAGACCTCTGTTCACAAAAACAAATCCGCAGGACGGGGGAGGAGATCAAAACAAATCATCCGGAGATTGATGTGCTCATCAACAACGCAGGTGTGTGGACCTCGCGCTGTGAACTCACGGATGAAAAAATTGAAAAACAGTTTGCCGTCAATCACCTGGCGTATTTTCTTTTGACACATCTCCTTTATCCAAACATTGCCAGGTCACGTGAAGGAAGGATCATCAATATGGGTTCCGATTCGCATAAATTTGGCAGGATCCATTTTCAGGATGTCAATCTTGAGCGCGCTTACCATGGCCTGAAGGCCTATGGGCAATCGAAACTTGCAAATCTCTTATTCACATACGAATTGCACCGCCTGAAGAAAGAGGAACACATCTCGGTCTATTGTGTTCAACCCGGTCTCGTGAAAACGGATATCGGTGTAAAACATACGAATCCCTTTCACAGCTTGATGTGGAAGCTACGGCGATTGGGAGGAATGACTCCCGAGAAGGCTGCGGAAACAGTGATCTACCTGGCAACTCACCCGGAGGCTGCTGGCCGCAGCGGATTGTACTGGGACCAGTTCAAACCAAAACCTTCCTCTGTGCGCAGTAAAAATCCTGAAGACGCGTCACGTCTCTGGAAACTAAGTGAAGAACTCTGCGGCATCAGGGATTACTTCCATTAGTCTTATACACCCGGAAAAGCTTTTCAAGGATTGTCATCTTGAGACCCACGGGAAGGATCGACCCTAATTTGAAAAAGATGGCATTCAGAAATCCAGGCACAATTACCTGTCTTCCTTTCAGCATGCCCCGAACCGCAATGCGGGCAACATCATCAGGATACATCATCAGCAGTTTCGACCGGCTGCCGTGTGCGTTGATCCGGCTCAGCCCCTCGGGATTTGTCAGCACCGGTCCCGGGCATAACACACACACTTTCAATTTGGAAAATTTCAGTTCCTGCGCAATGGCCAGCGAGAAAGCGTAAACAAAATTTTTTGTTCCGGTATAAATAGCTTTGTACGGCAGGGGCAAACGCGCTTCCAGGCTGCTCACATTCAAAATGAAGCCACCTGGCTGTCTTAGCAGCTCGGGGAGTAAATGGTACGTCATTTCGACCATCACCTTGTTGTTGAGCATCATCATATGCTGGATGTCTTTCAGCATCATACTGCCGAACGTACCACCCTTGCCCATTCCCACATTGTTGATCAGTATATTAATCTCAAAATCATTTTGCTTCACCCACTGATACACTTTTTCGATGGCGCCGTCCTGCATCAGGTCAACGGAAAGGCAGTGGCTCTGCACACCCTTCTTCAGAGCAATGTCTTCGCATACTGACTGAAGGCAATCCTGGTCGTTCGACACCAGCAATACATTCATGCTCCTGGATGCGCATTCGTATGCCAGCGCTTTTCCGATTCCTTTACATGCCCCGGTGATCAGTGTATATTTCAAGTGAATAAAAAATTAATCCCCAATTAAATATTTTTTGACCAGAAAAAGAATGCCGGCCTGGTGGTTACAAGGGTTTCTGTCAAAGCCGTGTTCCCTGATCTCAGGAAGCTTAACGGGGATTGTTTTCCTTGGCGCCGAGCAAATAGATCAACGAGGCTGTTCCGTCCATGGTGGGTTCATTGGTAACATAATCGCCATAGTCATCGTGATAAACCACATGATCGCTTTGAAACCCGGCATACTCGTCGCCGCGAACCACGGATACGCCGCGTTGCTGTTTGTAGATACTGCCATACACGGGGCCATCTACGATGCCGCCCAGTGTCTGGTAACCATGCAGCAGATTGAACGAAGAATGCGGATCATCGGGAAAATCGGCATGCCGGGGATAACCAACGATCATGCTAGTACCCCAGGGGTTGCAGCCAAGGAGAAAATCAAATGTTGCCTGTTCGAGTTCCAGGTAAGTATTGTCACCGGTGAGTTGCCGGTACCAGTAGCACTGAATTGCAAAGGACGTTTGCAGATTGTTGCTGCACCAGATATAGGGTACGCCTCTGAAGAAACCATTCTGCTTCGCCTTTTGCCACACCATCTCGATGCCGTCCTTGTAAAAGGCGACAACATCACGCCGGATCCTGCCATCGGCGGATTTGGCGAGCTCATAGTGGCCGACATTGATAAACGGATACCATTGATAGTGGCTTGCCGTATCCGAGCGGAGCCATGGCGTCTGTTTCTCCTGCTGCGCATATGCAAAAGCTGACGTGAGAAGTTTTTTATCCTTCGACAGATTATACAACTGCGCCGCAGCAAGCTCCATATCGTCGACCCAATTGTCCTCCTCATAAAAATAAGGCGCCGTATAGCACGCGGTCTGCGTATTGCCAGGTTTCCTTAAAGCGAATTCATAGGCTGAGAAGGCGCGTGATTTAAGTCTCTCTGCGTACGAAGGATCGCTCTTTTGAAACAACGTATGCCCAAGTGCAAATGCGCTCGAAAACTTGCCCGCGGTGGAGGAAGTACCTGTGGTCCTGTTCTTATACTTTCCAAGACCCTGAATTTCTCCCGTAATGAAATAAACGGGACGCTCCTGCCCTTTTCCGTAGTTGGCTTTGTCATTTACGGGAAGGCGAAACCCGATGTGGTCGCGGTCATCAGCCAACTGGTTGAACATCCAGTCTGCCCGTGGATGCATTTTCAGCAACCAATCCAGACCCCACCGCGCTTCGTCAAACACATCGGGTATGTGGTTCTGTCCCGGCAAACCGTTTGCCTGGTGAGCGTCGGAAAATACCTTTGGGAAATCGCGGTATGCAGCCAGCAGATGGTACGTTGCGTTGGCGGATGTCATGGAATATTGCAGGTAGTCGGTAGCATCGTGCCAGCCTCCGCTCACATCCATGTGCGTACTATCAGGCATGGGACCGTACATCGTGTAACCATCCTGTGTATGACATGAGTCCTTCAAAAAAGGATTGTATCCGCTGCGCTGCTGACGCATGTATTGCAGCGCAAAATCAGCAGCTCCTGCATACACGTCTTCCCCGATCCGGAACTCCGGGGAAACTGCACTGCCCGCGCGAAGGGTATAGGTGCCCGGCTTTGAAAAGGCTGAAAAATCCAAACGATAGGTTTGCTCAAAAGGACCATAGGCGCCAAACGCTTTGCCTGCCTTATTCTCAAAGACGACTTTTCCGCTACCCTGATCAACAAGCTGAAAACGATCGATGGTGGCTTTCTCTTTAGCCCCCCACACCGCCACTTTGATGCTCTGTGGTTTATACCCTGCCAGGTTAATGCGAATCCACGCCGGAGGGTGTGATTGAAAAGAACACAGGGCGAACAGAAGCAGGCCGGAAGCTATCAATTTTGCGATCATAACGGGGTAGTATACTTTCTAATAAAAACATTTCCCTCTGGAATTGCAAGTGACTCTTCCGCTACCATCAAGGAAATTACTGCATTAAACCTGATCCAGGGCGGTCAAAAAACGCTTTTTAAAAAGAAAAACGGAGGTTACATAACTTGGCTGACCAGGCATTAAGGGCAACGCAAATTCATCCTGATGTTGAAAAAATCAATATTGTTTAGCCTGGCCGTACTGCTAATCGTCTCATGTGACGAAGTGGACAAAATGTTAACCTTCCGCATCGATGGACGCACCACAATCCGGGTCGAGAGCAACGCATCGCCCATTGCTTTGCCGCTGGAAATTCCGACTCCGGAAGTCACGTCCAATTCACAGCAACAATACGAAAACAATAACACGCATGCTTCGCTTGTCAAGGATGTCAAACTCGAAGCGCTGAGACTGACCATCACCGATCCGTCAGCGAAGACTTTCAGCTTTCTGAAAACAATCCGCATCTTTATTTCCGCGGATCAAACCAGCGAAATTGAGCTTGCATTCGCGGAAAATATTTCTTCCGACGCAACCACTCTTGAGCTGACGACAACAAAGGAAAAGCTTGATGCCTATATAAAAGCATCATCGTATAATTTACGCACGGAAGTAATCACCGATGAAGCACTTACGGAAAGTGTGGATATCCAGGCAGACCTGAAATTCCTGGTGACGGCGGATACGTACTAAATATTGCTTCGGGAACTGTCCGGAGTGATCTCCTTCAGACTGGACTTTTCCGGATGCCGGGCGGTAAATTGCCTGTAATAATTCTGGATATGCCGAAGGTCCTGCTGATAATCTCCTGTAGGATAAAAGAGTTCGCCGAAGCCGGCGATCTTTCGTCCGTAATCCAGGTAGCCGAGTGCGATGGGTACCCCTGCGCCGAGTGCTGTGTAGTAAAATCCGGATTTCCACTCTTTGACGTAACTGCGCGTGCCCTCCGCGGGGATCATGAGGATGAGTTTTTCCCTGCTTTCAAACATTCCGATCATTGCCTCGACCATGTTACTATGTCTGGAGCGATCAACAGGTATCCCACCCGTAAGACGCATCAGGATACCGAGCGGAAATCTGAAGAGGCTCTTCTTTGCCAGGAAACGTACCCTGACCCCCGCGGCGTACAGCGTTGCAAGGGCAATGGGATAATCCATATTGCTGGTGTGCGGCGCGGCTACCAGCACACACTTCTCTACCGAGGGCGAAAGGGTACTCCCGGTTTTCCATCCGATGATGGCCAGGTAAAATCTACAGAACCATTTCATAATTCAGTCGGGTGTGTTCTCCAGGCCTCTAAAGATAGAAAGACTGAAAGATCATTAAAAAGGTTAAGCATCAATGGTCGCAGCAGTGAATGTTGTTTTGTTAATTCGTGTTTTACATTGCATCTTTAACCACATACAAGCCATTCGAATATGAAAACTTTCAGCAATTTTATCTTTATTCTTGTCATTACCATGATGATCTCCGCCACCAGTTATGCTCAAACCCAGTCGAACGAAGGAAAATTTCTGCGGCATGTTGTGTTGTTGAAATTCAAGGATGACGCAAAGCCTGCAGACGTAAAAAAAGTAGAACAGGCTTTTGCCGGTCTATCCAGGAAAATTTCCCTGATCAAACAATTCGAGTGGGGAACGAATAACAGTCCTGAAAATATAAATCAGGGCCTGACGCATTGTTTTTTCGTCACCTTCAACTCTGAAAAGGACCGTGACGCCTACCTGATCCACCCCGAACACCAGGCATTCGTTGATATTCTGAAACCTCATCTTGATAAAGTAACGGTTGTTGACTATTGGTCGAAATAGTAAGCAATGCGCGGTGGCATAAAAAAATGGAGGGACACGAAATTTCATGTCCCTCCATTTTTTCAGCGCACATTGAAACCTAGTTTGCGGTCGCGTTTTCCGCGCTGGCTCCAGGCCATGCGACTTTTGGTGAGCGATAGAAATTAATATCCATTACCTCCCAGCGTTTGCTGTGATTGGCAAGCCGCGTTTTATATTCATTCCAGTCTCTGTCGCCGGCGGCGGTCCAACCAACTTCCGCAACGCCGGGAAGTCTCGGAAAGAGCATGTATTCAACATCGTCCATGGTAACAAGCGTCTCTGACCATAACGGAGCTTCCACGCCCAGGATCTGATCGCGGCCGATATCATGAGTGAAGGTCGCCGGATCCCACATATAAGAAGAATCCACTTCGATATAAGCCGCCCAGTGCAACCCTAATTTGGTAGTCGAGTCATACTGCATATCGAGGTACACTTTCTGCGCCGGTGAAAAGATCATCTTTGCTCCCTTCTCAGCGGCCTCCCTTGCATGTTCCTTTGATGACCAGTATTGAACGATGATCGTGGAATCAATGTCAGCCTGAGCGATCTCTTCCCAGCCGACCATCTTCTTGTTATTGGCTTTTACGATTTCCTTAAACCTGTTGATGAAAGCGATGTAATCCGGTTTCTTTGTGACGGCGGCCTCATCACCGCCAATGTGGAGGTATGGTCCCGGGGTCATTTCCGCAAGTTCCCGTACGACATCGTTCACGAACTTAAAGGTTACATCTTTTTTAATATCCAGCGTGCTGAAGCCTACCTCAATCCCGGTATGGACTACGCCGGGTGTCGGTTTATTTGCTTCAGGGCCTCCGGGCTCGCGTCGGATCGCCGGTCCCGGAAGAAGTTCCCGGTAAGAAACCAGCGCTGCGTTGATGTGCCCTGGCATATCGATTTCAGGAATGATGGTGATAAAGTGCCGCGCTGCATAATCAACGATCACGGCGTATTGTTCCTTAGTATAAAATCCTCCTTTGCCTCCACCCACTGAGTTGCGGCTTCCTACTTGCGTCAGGTTGGGCCAGGAGTCGATCTGAATTCTCCATCCCTGGTCATCGCTCAGATGAAGGTGTAGCGTATTTATTTTATAGAGGCTGATCATGTCGATGTAATGTTTAACATCTTCCACACTGAAGAAATGGCGCGCGACATCCAGCATGGAGCCCCGCCACCCGTACTCAGGTGAATCTTTAATCTTACCGGTCGCTACCTCCCAGGCGCCATGCGCTACAGCGCCTGACTGTTCTATCGCCTCCGGCAAAAGTTGTCGTAGCGTCTGCACCCCCCAGAATAATCCGGCAGGCGTCATCGCCACGATCTTCACGCCATCTTCTTCGACCGTCAGTTCGTAGCCTTCTTCTCCGAGATCCGTGTCAGCGCCTTCAAGCGTAAGAAAAATGGCGCCCTTGCGCGCGGTTTCCTCCCCTGGTGAAACCTGAAAATCAAATCCTGTTGCCGGTTTAAGCTTTTCAACAAGAAAGCCCGCAACATCCGCGGCTTCTTTTGACGATCCGTTTACGAGGATTTTCGTGTCACCCGTCAGGGAGAAAGTTCCTCCCGTCATGGTAGCGGATACAGGCTTGGGGATGATACTTTCAAAGCGCTGCCTGGCTTCAGTAGATGCCGGCCGGGAGTCCTTGCAGGAAAAAAGGCACACGATTCCTGCCATGAGAAGATACGATCGACCGGAGCTGATCATTGTTTTAAGGGGAATGGGAAACATTTTCTTGTTTTTTTTTGTAAGGCGAATGTAATAATTTTTAACATCAGTACACGGATGAACCGGGTGTGAAAACAAGACGTGTTTGTAGCGGCACTGAAAATCTACCCTGTAGTTGTCAGTTGCTTTTATGCAGACATTCTTACCCCTTCCCTGCAGGAGGTGCGGTATTTTACCTACCTTTGAAAATTAACCCAACCTATGATCAAACTCCTTATTCGCGCATTTAAACGTTTTGCCTGGTTCAAGCGATTGAATGCGAAAGTGACCTATGAACTGCTGGCGAAACGCATTTCCGCCGAGGACTGGCAATTCATGAACTATGGCTACATGCCAAATGACAATGAACCGCCTGTTTCTCTGCCTGACGATCCGAAAGTCCAGAAGTATCCGATGCAGATGTACCACTATCTCGCGGCCAAAACGCAACTAAAAGGAAAACACGTGCTCGAAGTGGGCAGCGGCCGGGGTGGCGGTGCGCGCTATGTCGCCGGTTCCTTCCAGCCTGCCTCCTACACCGGGATGGACATTGCCCAAAGTGCAGTGGACCTTGCCAACCGGATTCACGTATTGCCGAATCTGAGGTTCATCCAGGGAAGTGCAGAATCGATTCCGCTGACCGACGCCAGCATCGACATTGTCATGAATGTAGAATCCTGCCATGCTTATGGTTCCGTTGATAAATTCTTAAGCGAAGTCAAACGCGTCCTCAAACCCGGAGGCTATTTGCTGTTAGTGGATTTCCGGGATGTAAAAAACATGGATCTGCTGCGTACCCAGCTTCGCAATACAGGAATGGAATTCCTGGAAGAAGAAGATATCGCCCCCAATGTCGTCAGGGCCATGGAAGCTGAAGATGAAGTCAAAAAGGAAAGGATCAAAAAGCTCTTCCCGCCGAAGTGGCAAAGTCTGTTTGGCGAATTTGCTGGCGTGGTGGGTTCACGTATCCATATGAATCTCAAAAGCGGTGCGCGACGCTATCACAGGTTTGTCCTGCGAAAGGCCGCGTAATTTGACTACGGATCACCTCATGCCCGCCCGAACCTCAGGTCCGGGTGGGTTTTTTTTTAGTATTGTCTGCGGATGCAGGCTGAACACGTTGATCCGTCAATGCATTTTGGCAACCCAGTTTTTATTCGCCGCCGTCTTGAACTTCTTTTCATCCTGATTCCATTTCAGCAGGCGGTTATCGCTGTTGTAATTATAAAAAAGATGCAATTTTCCATCGATGATCTTATAGGTAACAGGATTGATCTTAACGCGATCGCCGTTTAATGCCACGGTGTAAGCGCACCATCCGCCATATGCCGGCTCATACTTCGCGGGAGATTTCCTGAATTCTGCCTGGTTATCCGCGTTGACAAAGTAATACGTGATGCCTTTGTAGTTTTCATAGAATTTTGAAGTCCCCTTTAGCGGTTTGCCGCCCTTGAAAAAACTAACGGGGTCAAATTCCCTGAGCGCAACGCCATTTTCAGTGTTGAAATTCCTCAGCCTCGAAGCTACTTCGGGCTGCGCTTCCGAAGTGAGACTGACACTCATGGCCAGCGCCATGACATAAGCAGCAAGATTCAATTTCCGGGTAAGAAAATGAGAAGGGCTTTGTACGTTCATACGACAGTGATTTGGTTATTATGGAACAACAGCATTGCACGATTCGAAGCAAATAACGGATAAGGCATTGAAATAAGTATCGCCTCCCGATACATGTTACAAAATAGCCGGTTAAGGTTCCCTATTGTCTGTAAGCGGAGGGCGGTTAAAAACGTGACAATACCGCACGCCATCTTTCGCGCCTTCGTAACAGACACTATTTCGGACCCCGGGCGCACGAAGGTTCACTATAAAATATCCGATATTTTTTAGATTTGTATAAACATCATCTTCCATGAACAGACGAAATGTACTTCAAACCCTGACGGCGACCTCAGGTCTGGCGTTGGTAGGGTCCCCTTCTTTTGCCGCAAAGAAAAAGGAAAAGAGCAGCTTCAAATTTTCATTGAACACCAGTACGATCAGCGGGCAGAAATTAGGGATCGCGAAATACATCGACATTGCTGCGCGGGCGGGTTATGACTGCATCGAGCCGTGGATCATGGACCTGAAGGCGTATAAGGACAACGGCGGGTCTATGAGGACGTTGAAAAAACTACTGGATGACAGCAAAATTACCGCCGTGGACGCGATCGGGTTCGCCCCCTGGATGACGGATGATGATGAACAACGCAAAGCTGGTTTCAAGCAGATGCGGGAAGAAATGGAGATGCTGGCTGAACTCGGATGTCCCCGGATTGCAGCGCCTTCCGCCGGCGTAAAAGATCCAAACCCGGACTTGTTTAAAGTAGGCGAACGCTACCGCGAACTGATCGAACTTGGAAAGCAGACAGGCGTGACACCACAACTGGAATTCTGGGGTGATTCCGTCTTTTTTCATATTGGCCAGGCCATGATGGCCGTTGCCGTGGCCAACGACCCGGGTGTGCGCATCCTCGCCGACGTTTACCATTTATACCGCGGAAACTCAGGATTTGAGAGCCTGAAGATGCTCGATGGAAACATGATAGAAATCTTTCACATGAACGACTATCCCGGCGATATCCCCAGGGAAAAGATGGAGGATAA
Source organism: Chryseosolibacter sp. (assembly GCA_049791675.1). GTDB lineage: Bacteria > Bacteroidota > Bacteroidia > Cytophagales > Cyclobacteriaceae > Chryseosolibacter. The sequence continues at coordinate 21,526 of JBARAD010000145.1, read as the reverse complement.
GGACCGCATCTATCCTGGCGATGGCGTGGCTCCCCTCAAACAGGTCATGGCAGACCTCAAAGGAATGGGTGGGGAAAAAATATTATCACTTGAATTATTCAACCGCGAATACTGGAAACAGGATCCGCTACAGGTCGCGAAGACCGGTCTTGAAAAAATGCGGAAGGTTGCAGGCTGACCACGCGGGAAAGTGTGTGAAGCGGCGCGCGGCATCGTGCGCCGCTCCACACCTTGATTACAATTTCACAACCTGCCCCGTCTTCACGGATTGATCGCACGCAAAGGCGATGCGCAAACTGTTCACAGCGTCCTGCATGTGATCCGTAAGATCAACATTTTCCCGGATCGCCTTCAGGAAATAACGTTGCTCGCGGTTGCAAAGCTCCTGGTGATCGGGTTCATCTTTAAGATTAACCCATTCATCCTGTTTCGCGAACTTTTCATTCTTATCCAGGTCTGCATAATGGATGCGAAGAGATTCGGTCTTGCTATGCGCTTCAATTGAATCCGATTTCCCTGCGGCGCCCGCCTCTTTCGCAACAATGGAAACAGAACCTTTGGGTCCTACCACGTCCTTTACAAAGAAGGCCGTCTCGCTCATCATGGGTCCCCATCCGGCTTCGTACCACCCCACCGAACCGTCTTCAAAACGGATCTGCAACTGCCCGTAATTGTAGTTATCGTCGGGTATCTCATTCGTAAGCTTTGCGCCAATCGCGCTCACCTGCACAGGTTTCGAGCGAACCATCTGGCACATCACATCGATGTAATGCACGCCGCAATCAACGATAGGGCTAAGGCTTTTCATGAGATTGCGATGCAAGGTCCACATACTTCCACTGCTTTGCTGGTTGAGGTTCATACGCATTACCAGCGGCTTGCCCAATGTTTGTGACACTTCTATGAACTTTTCCCAGGAAGGATGGTGCCTGAGGATATATCCGATCACCAGTTTCTTCCCTGCTTTCTGTGCGGCTTTCACCACCCGCTCCGCTCCCTCGACGGAGTCAGCAAGCGGTTTCTCGATAAATACATGGCATCCTTTCTCCAGGGCCTTGATCGCCATTTCCTCATGCGTGTCCGGCCAGGTAGAGATCGCGACTGCATCGGGCCTGGATTTTTCAAGTGCTGTATCAAAGTCATCGTACAATGGATACCCGCCGCCAAGCTTTTCATTCAAGACCGCTTTGCTCTTTCCCCGCGATACAATACCACAGATCTGAAATCCATCGAGTGTATGATAAGCCGTGGCATGAGAGGCACCCATGTTCCCACATCCCACTACCAGTACGCGCACATCATCTGTTTTTGAAGCCATAAGACTGAAATATTTCTGTTTAAATTAAAGGCGAAAATAAAAGATTTTAGAATATCGCGCAGGAACATCCATCGTCGTCCCACCATGCGCTCATGAAATGTATAATGAACCCGATCGTCAATGACTCAGATGCGCTCAAGCTTCACAGGATATGTCTTGTTTGCATTCCACTGGCAGACATAAATATTCTTATCGCCATCGATACAAACATCATGGCAATGCTGGAAGACAGATTTCTCCTGGAGCATCAGCTGCAGTTCTCCCTTGACATATTCCGGCTTGGTTCCGCCCGGATTGGATATTACTTTGTCCTTTCCGTCAAGGATGGTGACAAATCCTGAATTCGGCGTCTGGTTGAGGTAGCGCAACCGCGACCAGCATACGCCTGCGTAGATGTTTTCGCCATCGATCACCGGCCGGCACACGAAAGCACCCGGCAGGAAAATGGTCGACAGGTATTTGCCGTCGAGGGTGAAGCGTTTAAAGGAATTATGTGCGCGTGAAGTACACAGCAAGGTGATATTTTTTTTGTCCCGGTCGTCTATGCAAACGCCGTGCGCGGTGCTGAAATTTTCATCCCCTTCGCCAGGACCGCCAAATTTTCGGATGAATTCTCCGGAAGGCGAGAACTGAAGGATGTATTGCGAACCATATCCGTCTGCCACATAGATATCGCCATTCGGCGCGATCGCAGTCTCGGTGGGCTTATAAGGCATATTGCTTTCATAGATGCCGGACTGCTGTGGCTGTTGCAGTTCCAGCAATATCTTTCCATCCAGTGTAGTCTTTACAACGCGGCCACCATTGTCACTGATGAAGAGCACTTCCTGCCCGCCTTCGTCGAAAATAGTTAAACCGTGCCCGGATGGAAATTCATTGCCCCAGGTAGTGATGAGCTTGCCGGAGCGGTCATAGATGATGATGTTGTTTTTGGTTTCATCCGTGACCATGATAAGCCTGCCTTTTTTGTCCATCACCATTTCATGGCAGTTTTTCACAGGTGTCTTTGCCGGATCAAGATTGCCCCAGGATTTGTGAACTCTGTAACGAAAATTTCCGTGGCCGAGAATTTCATCCACTAAAAGCGGCTTGCTGATAATATTAAATACAGGTAGTGTGAAGGCTGCAGAGGATGCGGCGGTGATTTTCAAAAAATCCCTCCGGGTGCGTATTGGTTTTTTCATAGCTGTTTTTATATCCGTATTGCAAAGATCCACGATCAATGAAGGGGACCCGGATTATTTTGTGTTGGAAAACTGATCGAACGCCGCAGATACCTGTTCGTCCGTAAGGTGGCTGCCAGAATGGATCAGCACTTTATAGCGGAAGGTAACCGACCTTCCTGCAGGCAGTTTATAGTCGAGTATTTCTTTTCCTTTGCTGAATTCTTTCTGGCCGAGCGGATTGGCGGAAAAAAGCCCGTAACCGCGCGCATGCCAGTATGTGGGATAGCCCACATTCTCAGGATGATCCAGCATCACCAGAGAAACAGGCTTCGCGTCGACAATGCCATTGAGGTTTACCCACTGTCCGCGCGTTCCCCAGACATCGTCTCCCTCCTTTCCTTCGCTGCTCCTGTATTTTCCGGAGACCCCTTCGTTACTTAACCTGGCTACCGCAGTAGCTTTCCCGCTGGCATCTGTAAATACTTCCGGCTTATTGGAAGGATGCTCCAACGCACGGGCCAGGCGAATGCCGATCACACCTTCCTTGTTGTCCTTAAAAGATACATCTTCCTGAAGTGCGGTGAGTTTCGTAATGCGTTCAATCGTGCGCATGTTGCCTGAACCACTAAAAATGAAACGCGTATCCTCACGGAGCAGGTTGCCTCCGTCAGGCTTTTGCCAGTCCATCGTCACGTCCAGGATTGCTTTGTCATTCCCCGACTCGATCTTATTGACCTTCCTGTGCCTGATCACACCGTAATGGTTTTTCTTTTCGGGCGCGATGTCAGTGGAGTTGTTCCAGAAGTCAAGGCCATTCACGTCGCCGTAGTTAAACCACATACCCACGTGATGCGGATGATCCACACGCTCTCCCGGCCGTGGGTCCATTGGCCAGCCGCGCGTGATGAAAGATCCCTCAGCCGTTCTCAGGGGATAGAGCACCGGCTTCATGATGTCATCCGGATAGATATAGGAAGTAAACGGCTTGCCATCGACGAGCACATCCAGGCGTTTGGCGCCCTTGTTTTCGACGATGGCAAAACGTTTTGACTGGGGGTATTCCCTGGAAGTAAAAGCCATGATCACTGCGATCACGGATAGAAAAAGAAGAAAAACAATGAACACATTTCTTTTCATGATTGCTCTCCGAAGGTTACTCCCTAATGATTTTAAATGATTGCGGTTCGTTCTTAAACCTGATTCGTGATCACGTAAGGTTTTCTATACTCGCGTGTCAACATCGCATCCGCTTCCGGATCGTTCTCAAATTGTTCTTTCTCACCATTGAATTTCAATTGACGTCCAAGGCGATAGGAGATATTTGCGAGCAGCGGAACCGCGGATGAAAGGAAACCAACCTCGATATCGCAATTCAGCGTATTGTTTTTCCCAGAGCGGATGGCATCTATGAAGTTTGCATAGTGTTCGGTTCCACCTGGAGGGGCAAGCGGATCGTTTGATGCTTTGGCCTCGCCTAATCCTGATCCGGCAAAAGGTTCTGTTTCACGTTTCCGGAAAGCTTTCCATGTGCCTCCGTCAAGCTCGACGTAACCATCAGTACCATAGAAAATATTTCCGATACGGGTATCGAGGCTGCTTTCACCATTGGAGTATCCGCCTCTCGTTTCAAACTCCAGCGTTTTACCATCTTTGTATTTCACAATGGAAGTTTGTGTGCTCGGTGTTTCCTGGGCGCACTCAGAAGGAGACCATCCATAGATACCGCCGGAGGAGAATATTGAAACAGGATGTTCATTCTTGTTCAGTCCCCAGCGGGCGACATCAAACTGGTGAGGCCCCTGGTTGCCGGTGTCTCCGTTACCGGTGTTCCAGAACCAATGCCAGTTGTAGTGAGTTTTCTTTTCGTTATACGGCTGGTAAGCGGCCGGGCCAAGCCACTGATCGTAATGCAGTGTCGCCGGAGGTGTGCTGTCTTTTGTAATACCGAAAGAATCGCGGGGTTTAATGCAAAGACCACGTGCCATATACACGTCGCCGATCCCTCCTTCATGCAGGAACTTCATCGCTGAAATCACATTGGCGATCGAGCGGTTCTGAAAGCCTACCTGTACACGCTTATTGTACTTGCGGGCGGCTTCAACCATTTTCCTTCCCTCGAAAATATTATGGCTGGCGGGTTTCTCGACATACACGTGCTTGCCTGCCTGACAAGCCCAGATTGTCCCCAACGCATGCCAGTGGTTGGGTATTGCAAATGACACAGCATCGATTTCCTTATCATCAAAAACTTTGCGCATATCCCATTCCGTACCAGGCTTGTTGCCGGCTTTTTCCAGAACGACTTTACTCATGGGTGCAAAGTATTGTTCGTCCGTATCGCAAAGGGTTTTCAACCGTACATTGCGGTTGTCTTTCAGGCCGCACCAGCGGTCAATATGAGTTTTGCCCTGGCCTCTGATACCAATCACGGCGAGGTTAACGCGGTCATTTGACCCGATGATGGAAGCATAGGATTTGGGACTGAAGCCGATCGAGCTGCCAAGGGCAAGTCCGGCCGTTCCCATTACGCTTTTCTTGATAAAGTCTCTTCTTTTTGTCATTGCAATCTGTTTTGTATGAGGGAATAAATTAAACAAATATTCATAGCCATTCAAGCGATTTTGCATTTCGGCGCCATGCATCCATGGAATCGGCGTGCGACCTCGCCTCCCATGCCAAAGGCGGTATTGTTTGGGACCAGAATTATACACAACCAATGCAGAATATCCTAAATTTAGGGAATGGATTTTACAGGAGGCAGTATTCCACATTATTCTGGTATGAAAAAACTCGCTTTTTTAATTTTTCTGGGATCTGCTCTCTTCACCGCCCATCAGGGTTTAAGCCAGCGCCACACGCTTGATTCCGGCTGGCATCACCTACGCAATACCGGGCCGATGGAATGGTCCTCATTCCCCGAGGCAGCGGATCAGAACAAATTCGTGCTTTATTTTCAGTCGCGGCCAAATGACACGGAGAAAACCCTGGCGCTGAGACAATATGATGTTAAACTCAACTGGATCGTTCTGTTGAATGGCCGATCGATCGGAACGCTGGTGGCTGATGAAAAAGACCTGATGTCTTTTCTGAAAATCCCGCCGGGCCTGCTCGCGACAAACAACACGCTGGAAATCTCCTCCCCGGATACCAAATCCGATGACATCAGGATCGGAGAGGTAACGCTGCACGATGCCGCCATGGACCAATTGCTGTCGCAGGCCCATGTGAGCGTCGAAGTTTTTGATGAGGATACAAATAAGGCCATCCCTTCGCGCATCACGATTGTTAACGGTAAGGGTATACTACAGCCCGTCAGCGCCTCGGCCCGGGATGCAGTTGCCGTGCGGGCGGGCTATGTGTACTCCAAAGGAAAGGCATTGCTCGGCGTGCCCGCAGGAACCTACACACTCTACGCAGGGCGGGGATTTGAATACGGCGTAGACTCTGCCGCTGTAACGTTAAGGCCTGGCGATTTCACGACCGTAAGATTGAATATCAAGCGGGAGGTGACGACCACGGGATGGGCCGGCAGCGATACGCATATCCACACTTTCACATGGTCACGTCACGGAGACGCCTCTGCTGCGGACAGAGTACTGACGATAGCGGGCGAAGGTCTCGAACTTCCTGTTTTCACGGATCACAATGTCCATGTTGATCTGAAGCCTTTTGCCATCGACCTGGGACTTCAGGGCTACTTTACGCCGATCGTGGGGAATGAAGTAACGACTGCGGTGGGACACTTCAATGTATTTCCTGTTGAAGGAGACCGTACGGTGATTCCGTACCGCGCTGAAAACTGGGAAACGTTGTCCCAAAATTTTCGCGATGAGAACACACAGGCAATAATCCTGAATCACGCGCGTGATATCCATATGGGATTCCGGCCTTTTGACCCGGAGAAACATTTGTCATCGGCAGGCATGCGGCTCGACGCGCAGGGCTTCCCTGCAAACGCCATGGAGGTGATCAATTCGGGGTCCCAGCAAACGGACAGACTGCAGCTGACGCGCGACTGGTTTGGAATGCTCAACCAGGGAAATTACATCACCCCTGCAGGCGCAAGCGACTCCCATGACGTCAGCCGGTATATTGTTGGCCAGGCCCGCACCTATATCCGTTGTAACGACGAAGATCCTGCGAACATCGACGTTGCGGAGGCGGTGAAAAATTTCCGCGAAGGGAATGTGATGGTGAGTTTTGGTCTTCTGACGGAAATTGAGATCAATGAATCCTATGGTCCAGGCGAACTTGCGCCGCCCTCAGACGAAATCCATGTTGCAGTAAAAGTATCCGGTCCGGCATGGATACGCGCCGAGCGTGTCGTTTTGTTTGCCAATGGAAAAAAGATACGCGAAGAAAAGATCACGCAACAGACTGCCGCGGGAATAAAATGGCGTGGAAGCTGGAACATCACGCTCCCCACCCATGATGTGTTCCTGACAGCCCTTGCCGAAGGTCCGGACGGCAATCTTCCCTTTTGGCCAATAGCCAAACCGTATCAACCGGCGTCGCCAGCGTGGGAGGGCGGTGTCATGGGATTAAGCGGCGCGGTATGGATTGACGCTGACCGCAATGGAAAGCGAAACAGCGCCAGGGACTACGCCGAGCACTTATCCCGCCAGGCAGGGAATGATCTGAACCTGCTCATCCAAAGCCTTGCTTCCTATGATGAAGCGGTAGCCATCCAGGTGGCAGCCCTCCTGTATCAGAAGGGAAAGAACCTTACCGGAACAGAAATTACAAAGGCCTTGCGCCGCGCAACCCCCGAAACAAAATCAGCTTTCCAGACAGTGGTGCGGGAATTAAATTTGGTATTGAAATAATCAGCACTTCTAGAAGTCGATATCAGCTTTCTTCAGATCCAGGTCCTGGATCCAGATGTTCCGGTAGAAGACATCGTGTCCTTCCGCCTGCAGTTTCAAACCCCCGGGTCTGTCGGTGATGCCTTTGCCCCCATCGTTCCCTCCATCGAGCCCCGAATTAGGACCACCCCAAACCTGATTGATCACCTGGTTATTGTGCACTTTCTTCCCGTTGAAGTAAACAGTGGCCCTCGCTTTTTCAGTGAGCTTTCCATCCTTGAACCGGGCAGCGCGGAATACGATGTCATATGCATTCCATTTGCCGACTCCATTATAGGCGTAGTAAGGCGACTCCGTCTCATTGATCAGCGCCCCGAGACCGTGCTTCGTGGAGTCGCCATCCAGGATCTGTACTTCATACCGGTTCTGCAGATACACGCCGCTGTTGCCTCCCGGCTTCACGATGAGAAATTCAACATGCGCCCGGAAGTCGCGGAATTCTTTCTTCGTCACGATATCAGCCGATCCGTATTTACCACCAGCGGCAGTAGGATCGTTTGAATTGAGCACAGTGCCGCCATCAACCGGATCCTTTACAATTTGCCATTTGATCGGCATTTCACCTGAAAAACGTGGACCTTCCCAATAGATCCACTTCCCATCCAGCATTTTACGGCTTCCATCAAAAAATATCTCGGCGCCCTTCGCAGGTTTTGCGCCCACGCCCACCTTCTTCTGCGCAACGGTCTGGCCACTGACGCCAATAAGGAGGATCAATGATAAAACGAGGATATGTCTGTTATTGCGGTTTTTCATGGTTTATTGTCCTGTTAGAATACTAAAGTAAATGAAAAAATCGTAATTCACAGGGCCTTCCTGAGGACATTCAAATCCTTCCGTCACCTGCCCCGGGGCATTCCGCAGACATCATTCAAAAAAACACAGGAAGAACCTGCTGCAAAAAATCCTCGTATTGTCTGAACGCATGAAGATCGTTATGCGACCCTTTGTCGACCATGAGTAACTTTTTTTTACCCTGGAACTTCCGGAACAGTTTTTCAGAATGCGATGGTGGAATCAACGTATCGTCCGAGCCATGAAGAAAAAGCACAGGGCAACGCACGCTGTTTATTTTTTCCATATTATCAAAACGGTACCGCAGATACAGCGAAGGAAAGAAGAAAGGAAATTTTTCATTTGCCAGTCTGGCGAGGGAAGCAAACGGGGATTCAAGAATAAGTCCTTTGCAACCATGGGAGGAGGCCAGGTCTACGGCAATACCTGAACCTATTGAACGGCCATACACAAGAATATGTTCGGGCGCGAATCCCCTTTCTGTCAGGTATCGGTACGCCGCCCGTGCATCCAGATACAACCCCTTCTCCGACAGTTTGCCCGAGCTTTTTCCGTATCCGCGATAATCGATGATCATGAAATTGTAACCCAGAGACGTGAAATCTTCTGCAACAAACTGCCATCCACTGAGATCTCCCGCGTTACCATGAAAATACAAAATGACATCGGGACTCTTATTGCGAAAGAACAAAGCGCTGATCTTTTCGCCATCGGATGTGGTCAGGATAATTTCTTCGTCGCCGAAAGAAAGTTTGAATTTAAAATCACGCGTCAGTACACCCGGATAAAAGATCAGCTTCGTCTGCAGCGTATACAGCAGCATCAAAAGCAACACATAACAGACGACAAATATCCAGGCGACGATTTTTAGAACGCTCATCCGTTAACGCTTATGTTTCAAAAGCTGACAGGTCAGCAGTGTGTTGCTGCAGGGTCACCGCTTTCTGTAAAGGTCTTTCATCACTTCAAGTTTCGCCGGCTCGCTGATCAGGGAGTGGAGTGTGAACATCATGATGCCTGACGACGGCGCCCGCGAACCGTTCCACATCACCTCGCGAAATTCTTCAGTGGTGATGATTCCCGGTTTGTTATGAGCCTGCACAATCGGCCATATCAGCGGTTTCTGACCATTGCTTATGCCAGCTTCTTCGAGCCACCTGACGTACTCGCTTACCCAGCCGGGGGATCTGTCCATCATATGGTGATACAGCATCGGCGAGAAAACATCTGCGATTCCAGCGAGGGCCCTCATGTCGAGGCCGAGCACGCGATATTGAGCACGCTCATAATCATCCGGATACCAGGGGCAGTAGTAGATCCCGAGGAGTGCAGCCGGATGGATACGCTTCAGGATTGTTTTCATCCCGCTAACCCAACCGTTCAGCACGTTGGTCCTCCACTGTCTCCACGTAGAATCGGACTGCGTCAGGATCCAGTTTGATTTTTCCTCAACACCGCCAGGGGGAACGTTGACACCCGTTTCGCGCTGGAACTGTTCCAGGCAGCGATCACAAAAACACGTCTCGGGCAAAATGGGATCCGGTGTCTCAAACTGGGCATGCCAGTGGAGGTAATCAAGCCAAACGCCATCAACTTTAAATTCATGAAGCAACGTGCGCAACTGATCCTCGCGGTATTTGCGAAATCCGGGATCCGTGAGACAGACGCCCATGAACCAGTCAGCAGCGGGACTGCGCTCACCATTTTCATTGATGGGCCAGGCCTCCGGATGTTCTTCGAGATACTCTTTGCCATTCAGCAACGGGAATTCCGCGTATACCCGCACACCTTCCTCCCGGGCTTTTCTGTACAGGTCTTCATTCAGTGAGGAGCTTCCGACAAAAATGGCATTAATGCCTAGCGCCTTAAAAGACATCCCGTTCTTTAGTATAGCGCCGGCATCGCCATAAACACCTTTGGTAAAAGGCAGAGAACCCACATGCTGGGCGTTTACCGTCAATAACGCTAAAGACAAACACCAACCAGCGAGTAGCGCTTTCACCATGTCTCAACTATTTTATGCCTGAACAAACAATCAATCCCACTGAAGGATGAATGGCAATATCAGAAATTTCTGCAACAGCCAATTACCTCATACAGGCTTTTTGAGCACAGTGAAGTAAAATCCCGGCAATCCGGCGATGAGACCGCGACCCGTGTTTCAAGGTGTAAGGTTTCAGCCTATTTATCAATTTATTAAAAAAACTAAAATTGATATCTTTGATTGATACCTGACCCAGCCCTCTATGAAAACGAACCTGTTGGTGATGTTCATCACCCTATTCCTGAATATTACTGTTCATTCACAACCCTCGAAAGTCAAGATCGAAAAAATCCCATCGTGGATCAAGCCGGTAAACTTTGACGGGAAGGCCATCCCTCCCGCAGGCCAGGAATCGGGATACTATTACCTGCTTATTGACGAACAGGAAAACAGTCAGACCGAGGAGCGATACCAGCATTACGCATACAAGGTGATCACCAATGAAGGCATCCAGGCTATGTCGGATATCAGCGTTGAATTTGATCCGGCTTATCAGAGACTTACCTTTCACAATGTGAGGGTTCATCGCAACGGAGAGGTAATCAATCAGCTCACCGGTGATGTGAAGACCATTCAACGGGAACAGAATATGGACCGCTACCTGTACGATGGGTCCCTGACCGCCATCATCAATTTAACGGATATAAGGGTTGGCGACATAATTGAGTATTCCTTTACGCACAAAGGCTACAATCCTGTTTACGGCGGTCATATAACCAAAAAAATATACTTCAATTTCAATGTTCCTTATGAACGGCTATACCAGCGCCTGGTCGTTCCCGGTTCATTACCGCTCGATATTGAATACCGCCACGCCGACATCAAACCGGAAATAACAAGATCAGGCAGCCAGGCGGAATATGTCTGGTCGTTAAAAGGTGTGAAGGGTCTTGTGATGGACAACAACACGCCTTACTGGTACGATGGAAACCAACGGGTGATGGTCACTGATTTCAAAAACTGGGGTGAAGTCGCAGCGTGGGGTGCCAGCCATTTTCAAACATTGCCCGGCGGTAAACAGCGGCTGAAGGAATTCACCCTGCCGCTGCTGAAAGATATTGACAATGATGAGGCAAAAGCATTGAAAGTAATCCGTTTTGTTCAGGATGATATTCGCTACCTGGGATTTGAATCCGGATTAAACTCGCATAAGCCCCATGCGCCGGAAAAGGTGCTCGATCAGCGATTCGGAGACTGCAAAGACAAATCGCTTTTGCTGTGCGAAATGCTGCGGCTGAACAATATTGAAGCTTATCCCGTGCTGGTCAACACGGTTCTGCGGGACAAGGTCACGGATGAACTCCCTTCTATTACAGCGTTCAATCATTGTGTTGTTCAGCTGGCGGTGAACGATAGACTGTACTATATCGATCCCACCATCCCCAACCAGGGTGGTTCGCTGGAGACCTGTGCTTTTCCAGCGTATGGAAAAGGATTGATAGTAAAAGAGACGACCACAGACCTGACGGATTTTCCCTCACCCGTGACGTCTGAAATATCGGAGGCGCAAACCTTTGAGGTTGCTACGCTGAACGGCGATGCGATGCTCAACATCAGAACCACCTACACCGGAAGCGAAGCAGATTACATGCGCAGCCAACTTTTAGGCAACAGCCTTGAATCAACCCAAAAAAACTATCTCACCTATTACGCAAACCTCTATCCGGATCTTGAGGTTTCCGAACCCATCGCTATTCATGATAACAGGGAATCAAATATTTTCACGCTGGAAGAAAATTACAGGATCCCAACATTCTGGAAACAAAATGAGGCTGACGAAGAACAAATGTATGGTGAGGTGTATCCTCAGACCCTTGAGAATTACTTTAATGTAAACAAATCATCGGAGCGCACAACGCCCTATGCCCTTGCCTATCCCGTTTCATACCATCACACGATACACATCAACCTTCCCCAGGAATGGAATATCGAGCCAGACAATAAGGTCATTGAGACAGACTTCTATGAATACGAATATCTGAGCAGGTATGCAGATAAGGAAATCACGCTCCAGACACACTATGAAACAAAACAGAATTTCATTCCGCGGGAAGCGTTTGACCAGTTCGTGTCCGATCATGAGACCATGATGGACAACCTCGCCTTTCAGATCAGCTATAACAAGAACCTCATCTTCAACCAAAGCGGCATCAGCTGGATGGGGATTGCCGTAGCGATCGTTTCCCTGGGATTTGGAATCTGGTTTGCACTCAGACTCTTTTACTATTATGATCCGGAGCCCGCGTATCCTTCATCGGCCGGGCTGCAGATTGGCGGATGGTTACTGCTTCCGGCAATCGGCTTGTGTTTCTCACCCTTGCGGCTTGTCTATGACCTCTTCACCATGCCCGAAGTTTATGACAGTCTTACGTGGGCCAATCTGCTGGCCTTAAAACGGTACGGGTTGTATGCCTTTATTTTTGTGGAACACATCTACAACATGGTCCTTGTTCCCTTTTCGATCCTCGTGCTGGTGTTATTCATTAAGAGACGATCATCCCTCCCGCGGATGATCACCATATACTATGCAGTCACATGTTTTGTTACCATTGCCGACGCGATCGTGAGCGCGCAAGTTGGCAACGGCGATGCCGAACAGGCTGTTTTTACTCAGAACATGGTCAGAAGTTTCGTCGCGGCGGTGATCTGGATTCCCTATTTTAACGTATCCTCGCGCGTGAAAGAAACGTTCGTCACGAGAGCGAATGATGATGACAACGAAAACATGTATGCCGCCGAAGTAACGGACTCATATGTTCCCGCCAACCAACACAGGCAACCGGAGTGATGTACCCGTCTCTACACCCTTTGGCGAGCGGGGCAATTTGGCCGGAAAAAACTTTCACGGTTTAGCGCATTTGGCGATATTGGATGTTTCATCTTAATCCAATACGCATGAATGAAGAGCTGCACTGGAACAGGATCGCACACAGCTATGAGGAGGAGATCTTTGATGTGTTCCGAAGCGATAAGGACAAAAAGCTTCCCGTCTATTTTGACAAGTACGCGAATAAGGATCACATTGCCATCGACCTGGGGTGCGGAATCGGAAAGGCGTTTCCTTACCTCTCACCTTCTTTCAGGAAAGTATGGGCGGTAGATATTTCCGATAAATGTATCGACATCGCCGCCAATGATCAGTATAAAAATATCGAATTCCGAAAAGTCGATCTCACGGACCCCACGCTGGAACTTCCTGCAGCCGATTTTGGATTTTGCTGTAATGTGCTTCTGCTTCCTGATCTGGAGAAGAATGTAGCCATGGTTCAGAATGCTTACAAGGCGCTGAAGAAAAAGTCCGCTGCCGTTTTCGTCATTCCTTCGCTGGATTCAATCCTCTTCTATGCGTGGCGTCTGATCGCATGGTATAAGAAGGAAGGTGTAAAACCTGCGGACATCCCGGATGCGGAATTCAGTTATTTCAGCGGAAGCAAACGCGACATTCTGCAGGGACTGATCAGGATCGATGGTGTGGTGACCAAACACTATTCGCATCCCGAAATTGAAGTGATCTTTCAGGACGCAGGTTTCAGGATTGAAAAAATTGATCGCATCGAATATGAATGGACAACAGAGTTCGCCGAACCGCCTTCATGGCTGAAAGCGCCCTATCCCTGGGACTGGCTTGTGGAAGTGTCGAAATAATCCGGCTGACAGTTGACAATGCCGTAATAAGAATCCTGCAAAAAATGAAATGGCTTACGTCTCTGTAGAACGTTTTTAGAGACGCGCGCTAACCATTGCGCAACTACTACGACAACCTTATCTGATACGTACCGCCTTCACCTCCTCAGCAGTCACAGCGCTTGCCTCGTTGCCGAAACTTTTGCGGATGTAGGTAAGAATCGTCGCAATTTCTTCGTCCTTCAGGAACCCATGTGCCGGCATGACGCTGTTATAGTTTTCACCGTTCACTTCAATGCTGCCCTGCAACCCGCTCAGTACGATGTTGATTAATCGGCGCTTGTCACCTGTTACCCAGTCTGTCCCTGCGAGCGGAGGCATGCGGCCGCGCGCTCCTTTTCCATTCTGCTGATGACACGTGCCGCAAAAAGTGTTGTATAGTTTCTGATCTTTTGCCATGTGCTTTTGCAGATTATCTTCCACCTCATCCGGCGTCTTGATATGCGGCAAATTTTTTCGCGCCTCCATTGCCGCAAGTTGTTCCTGTCCAAAATCGTCTTTGTCTCCGTTGAACATGACACGCCAGATCTTACCTTTCCTGGAATCCGTAATATAAAGAGAGCCGTCAGGGCCCGTGGCAAGACCCATCGGCCTGTAAACTGCCTCACTTGTATTGACGATCGTATCCACGCCGGCAAATCCATCCGCAAACACTTCCCACGCGCCCGTCGGCTGTCCATTCGCAAAAGGAATGAACCCGACAAAATATCCCGCCTGCGGGTAGGGTGCGCGGTTGGTCGACCCGTGGAAAGCAATGAAGGCGCCATTCCTGTATCTTTCAGGAAACTGGTTTCCGCGATAGAACATTAAACCATTCGGGGCCCAATGACCCGGAAAACCCATCACGGGCAGGTCCATGTCTGCACACCTGCCAACAATCTTTCCATCACCACCATATTCAGGCGCCAGAAATTTCTTTTGCTCCATCTGATCGTAATAACAATATGGCCATCCATAATCCGCGCCTTCGGTCACACGTATGAATTCTTCAGCGGGCAACACGGCATTCTGCCACGTCGTAAACACATTGGGGAAAAGGCTATGCAGATTATCTCTTCCATGCATGACGAGATACAGACGCTCATCCGCCGCATTCCAGTCCAGGGCCACGACACTGCGCAGGCCGGTGGCAAACATGACACCATCCTTTTGCGTAAGCCCTGTTTTGCCCGCATCAAATTTCCAGATACCACCGTGCAACTCAAGTTCAGGACATGGATCGAGGCCCTGACCACCCGGCGTGCCATTCGGCGTCTGACGGATATCCTGACATGCGTTGGATGGCCCGCCGAAGGGCACATACATGTTACCCTTGTTGTCAAAAGCCACAGGCTTTGTGATATGCCAGTGCGTACCATGCTCATGATCGTCCGCCAGCACAACTTCTGTTTGACTTTCCGGGATCAGCTTCCCGGGCGTTAACTTGTTGCGATAAACATTGAGCGCGGAACTGAAATACAGATAACCATCGTGAATGGTCATACCTGTGCCATACGAAGTTCTTTTGTCCTCCAATCCCCCGAACCGGGCGATCACATCCGCTTTTCCATCACCGGTGGTGTCACGCAAGGCAACGTTGCCTCCCCTCTCCTTATCGGACGAAATATGTTTGACGTAGATGTCTCCATTGTCATTCACCGCCAGATGGCGCGCGGGCCCGATGCTGTCAGTCACCACCAGCGCCTGAAAACCTTGCGGCAGATGCAGCCCTCCATTATCCTGATCGGCCACCGGCATCTCCGCTGATGGCTTGCAGCCGGAGACCATCAGGAGCATGACGGAAACGTACAGCGCCTTTCTCGAAAAAGACGTTCTCTGGAAAACAATACCCGAAAACATTGATCTGCGATTAAGGTATTAATTGGATCAGTTCTTCGCGACAAACTTTAAGCAAACAGGTTTATCCACCTGAATTTTTTTTCCTGTGGGAGAGATCATGCCCGTCTTCGGGTCGCGTTTAAAGATCACAATATCATTGCCGTTCTGGTTCGCTGCCAATAAAAAATTCCCGGTAGGATCAATCGCAAAATTTCGCGGGGTGTTGATGTCCGCCGCCTGGCGCCCAGCGTATGTTAAACTGCCATTCTTATCAATCGAATAAATCACAATTTCATTGGCTTCTCCGCGGTTGGAGCCATAAAGGAATTTACCATCCGGTGATACGTGAATATCGGCAGCGCCGACCTTGCCTTCGAACCCCGCCGCCAGCATCG
Source organism: Chryseosolibacter sp. (assembly GCA_049791675.1). GTDB lineage: Bacteria > Bacteroidota > Bacteroidia > Cytophagales > Cyclobacteriaceae > Chryseosolibacter. The sequence continues at coordinate 5,441 of JBARAD010000145.1, read as the reverse complement.
TGATGGTTTGTTTCGGTTCAAGCTTGCCGTTCTTGTAATCGAAGGCAGCGATGGCGCCTTCCATCTCAAGGATGAGGTATGCGTATTTTCCATTGGGATGAAACGCCAGATGCCGCGGTCCCCCTCCCGGATTTGTACTTGCAAAGGGAGGCGTTGCTGGTGATAACGGCTGAGGATCCGACGGATCGTAACGGTAGACGTTTACCTTATCAGTGCCCAGGTCCGGAACAAGCAAAAACCTGTTGTCGGGAGACAATACAACGGCGTGCACATGGGGCTTGTCCTGCCTGCCTTTATTCACACTGCTTCCTTCATGTTGAATGACCTGGATCTCGTCACTTAAAGAACCATCGCTCTTTATACGCGTAGCTGACAGACTGCCTCCACCGTAGTTACCGGTGAACACGGTTTTCTTCTGATCGTCAACATTGATGTAACAAGGGCCGTTTCCCCCCGCACTCGTGCTGTTCAGGAATGAGAGTTTACCAGTCGCCATATCAAAAGCAAATGCGCTGATTCCTTTCCCCTGGCCCCCTTCGCTCACCGCATAGATATTCTTTTTGTCTTTGCTGACCACGAGAAATGACGGGTTATTAATGTCCACTGTTTTGGATTTTTCCTGAAAATCCCCCGTCTCAGCGTTGAAATCATAAACGTGGATACCGTTTGTTTTCGCCTCGTTGGTATACGTGCCCACCACGAGATAAAAGTTTTTATTCTTTGAGGTTTGTGCCATCGTGAATGTAAAAAGGGTGATGAAAAAGAACAGTGCTGCAGAGGTTTTCATAATGCCATTTTTTATGGTCCAGAGTACTTATTTTGAAATTCCAGTTTTTAAGATTACAGTAATACAGGTTGCGCTGATATTTACGAATTATTCCTGATGAAGGCAATCGCCGCCTGGTTACCGGGCATCGAACTTCTTTGCCGACAGCCCATTCAGGTCCCAGACTATTTTGCCTTCCCTCAGTGTTAATTCAGTTTCAAGCTTGCGGTCGCCCTCGATCCTGTTCCCACCGGCATCGACAAATCCAAATTTTCCTTTGCGCAAGCTCCAGACGGCAACGTCGGCGACCGAGCCTTTGCTTAAATTTCCCAGGTCTTCGCGCCGGATGGACTTCGCAGGTAGCCATGTCGCGCGCAAGATGACGTCCTCCAGCTTCATACCCATCGCCATGTACTTCGACATCACATTGAGCATATCTTTCATTCCTGCATTGACGCTGAAGCGGTGAAGATCCGTGCCAAACGAGTTGGGGGCAAGTCCCTGTTCTAGTGCAGGCATTGCCTCACTGAACCAGAATCCGGCGCCACCATGCCCGACATCAAACAAGATTCCCCTTTTTTGCGCTTCTTTTACAAAAGGGCGGATCATGCCGTTGTCATCAACAACTGACATCCGTTCGGATACTTTTTCAAACGAGTGGGTGATGATGTCTCCGGGCCGCATGCGTCTCAACTGATCTTCCAGCGAATATTGCGGCAGATGACATTCAACAAGCAGGGGAACGCGGGATTTGTCTGCGGCTTCCAGTGCACGCTCGAAAGGTGTCCAGTCCTTTCCTTCGTAGTGACCAATCTTGATTCCCACGATCGTTTCAGGATGTTCCTTCAGCATCCACACCGCGGAATCAGGAACCATATCGTCGAGGTTTTCCTGCGCGGCCTTACCACTCAATCCCAATCCGCCAATACTGAGGAAAGCGAGGATCCTTGTTTTCGATTGGTCGATAACCTGCTCCTTGAAAGTGGGGAAGTTGCGCCATCCCGAAGTGCCCGCATCCACCACGGTCGTCACGCCGGCACGACAGGTAAAATCATCCGGAGAAATGCTGTTGATGCCGTTGGCGAACCCGTTATTGCTTCCGACAAATACATGGGTATGGATATCGATGAACCCCGGACTGACGTACATGCCGCCCGCATCGATTACTTTTTTCGCGCTCGCTTCCGGAATTCCGGCCGCAACCTGGACGATCTTGCCATCTGTGATGGCCACGTCCATCCTTGCATCGATCTGATTTCTGGGGTCAATGACATGCCCGTTCTTCAAAAGCAGATCGATGTCCTGCGCTGCGCCCGGCAACGCGGCGCCTGGCAACGCAAGGGCTACGCATACAAATATTTTTTTCAACATATCATTCAATCATGCGCCTTACCGGAAGCCGGAGACCTTGAAGGGAAAGACTTCCATCACCGTCACTCTTCGTGATCCCAGACCTGTGCTGCGATACCGTTTAGATCCCAGACAATCTTTCCTGCACGGATCGTCAATTCCGCCTCCAGCTTCTGATTGCCCTTGAGCTTTGCTCCTCTAACATCCAAAAAACCAAAATCGCCTTTCCGTAAATTCAGGACCGCCACATCCGCTTCGGCGCCGGGGCTGAGATGTCCGAGTTCGGGCCTGTTGATAACGCTCGCAGGATTCACCGTTGTGCGCGCGACAGCATCCTGAAGCGTCATGCCCATGCTGATAAATTTTGACATCACATTCGTGAGGTCTTTCATTCCTCCGTTCATGCTCTGTGTATGAAGGTCCGTACTGATGACGTTGGGTTTAAACCCCTGCTTCATGGCAGGCACTGCCTGGCGCCAGGAAAAGGCGCCACCGCCGTGCCCTACATCGAAGATCAACCCGCGCTTCTGCGCGGCAAAAACAAATGGCTTCACTTTGCCATTTTCATCAACGATGGTTTCCCGTTGCTTTGGGCCATAAGAGAAGGTGTGCGTAAAAATATCACCGGGACGAAGGTGTTCCATGAAGAGCGATTCAATGGAATTCGGGGGATCGTGTTCTCCAAAGTCAACCATCACCGGGACATTGGCGAGCTTACCAGCCTCCACGGCGAGATCCACCTGCGTGAAATCTCCCCAGTAGTGGGCGGACTTGATACCTACAATGATCTGCGGGAAAAGCTTTTTGATCATGTGCGCCGTCATCACGGGGTTCATATCCGCCACATCCTGTTCCTCAAAACGGCCGTGCATCCCCGTGCCAACAATGTTCAGCAGCGCCAGCACCCGCGTCTGCGCGCGGTCGATGGTTTGTTCTTTGAACAACCGGAAGTTCCTCCATCCGGATGAACCCGCATCGACCACCGTGGTAACACCTGCGCGGAAAGTAAAACCGTCAGGAGAAACACTCGTCTGGCCGTCGGCGATGTAAGCCTGCAGGTCATTCCCTATGAACACGTGAACATGCATGTCGATCAGTCCGGGCGTAACGTACAACCCTTTTGCGTCGACAATTCTTTTCGCCCCGGTTACAGGAATATTTGGAGCAACCTGCAGGATCTTTCCCTCACGGATCGCCACGTCCATCAGGCCATTGATGTTATTCCTGGGATCAATAACATGTCCGCCTTTTATTAAAATATCGATCTCCTGATGCTGCTGACCCTGAACTTTGTTGAAAAACGCGCACAACAAAATTACCAGTGCCATGGTTAAAGGATAAAACCTTACCAGTTTTTTATGAATCACCATTCTATTTTTTAAGTCTTGAGTTATTTGTTTTAGCAATACAAATATTCATCATGAGCACGTTGAGCACTCCTTCCGCAGACCTGAAGTATCAGTCTGTGAAAATGCCGTGCAAGCTCCATCTTCCGGTCAATGACCGCTAAGTTGCAAGGGGTGGTCCGCCGGGAATCGAGAATTTCGTTTTGCTGCCTTTATAGCTTGCGCGTCTGGCGGTAAATTTTGCATTGAGATATTCTCCCAGGTAGATCGATCCACTGATGGAATCATTCGTGGCTGTACCGGAAAACAAATAGGTAACGCGGCTTCCGGGGATACGCACATTGCTGCGCAGTTTCACCTGGTCTCCTTCCACCATGCCCATTATTTCCTGCCCGGAAAAATCAGAATGGTGCGTGCCCTGGATCCAGTTGCCATCCTGCTCTATAAATAAAGTGTGCTGGCTGGTACTGCTGAAGAATTCTACGGTAACATCCCAATGGCCATCGATCTTCACCGAGGGCGCCGTCATCGCATCGTTGCGGGGCTGACGTTTTTTCGAGAGTATTTCATGGATCCTGTCAGCGACAATCTTTTCATTGCCCGGCTGCATTTGTCCGGTGGTAACGCTGAGGGTTGTTTTATGATCGCGGCTGCTGCCACCGATGGCTATTCTCGGTTTATTCCGCGCAAAGTCTTCCGCCACTTCTTCCGCAGTAATGTGAAGCTTATCGGGATCCCAGCTGATGTTGAGCACGGGCGATTTGTTGGAAAGCGCGGTGGGCTCGTGTACAGAGGTTTCCACGCCATCAATTTTGGAAATCTTTTTAGCGATACTATCAAGCCACGAAAGCCACGTTTTCCATTCCGCCTGGTGGTCGCGTTTCACCCAGGCTTCGACGGCGGCAAGCATACCCAGCATCTCTTCCTTACCCACTTTATTATCGCGGCCCGGACCATGGTGCGGAGAACTCGCCTGCCAGGCAGACATGAGGATATCTTTTTGGCCTAACAATAATCCGGCGCATTGCGGACCGCAGATCGCCTTACCACCGCTGTAAGCCACCACCGTCGCGCCTTCTTCAAGGTGGATGTTGGGGATGGTGAGGACCTCTGCCGCCGCATCGACGAGCACGGGAATATTTTTCGGTTTGGCGATCTTCGCGATGGCTTCTGTGGAAAGCGGTTGTCCTTTCTGCGACTCCCCTCCCGCCACAATATAGATCATGGCAGTGCGGGGGCTGATCGCCTTTTCAAGCTCTTCGGGAGTTTCCACCGTGACGATGCGAACGCCAATATTCCGGATGGCGTGGTCGTAGACATTGCGGGAATAAGCGGGGATGATGACTTCGTTTTTTTCCATTCCTGTCAGATCGGGAATGCGGATAAGTTTTTCAGGATTCCCGCCAGTAACGCAGGCTGCGGTTACGTGTTTCAGGCCCGCGGCACATCCGGACGAGACAACGCCCCACGCTGCGCCGGTGATTTCAGCAAGCCGGCGTCCTACACCGAAGGCAAGCTCATCGTACTGAACGAAATGCTCCGCAGCCGCTTTGGATGCAGCCAAAACTTCCGGTCGCTCCAGCGAGCCGCCGATAATGGTGAACGTTCCGCGGCAATTGATCACAGGGTCGACGCCAAGCGATTCGTAGATCTTCGGCCCGATGGCCAAAGGCCCCGAAGGACTATTTCCTGTTGACGAAATCCCCGCGCCGGCCTCGTGCGGAAGGAAGCCCCCGGCAAGCGGAATGATGGCCAGGTTTTTAATGATGTCCCTTCGATTCATATGTTTAAGTTTTGTTGGTCTGATTATGCTGCATCAGTGACCGGGTCTGACTACCAAGTCTGAACAAATCCGGCGCGCCGATGGAGATTGGCATTCAGGAAATGTCGTAAGAATATTACAAATAGTAAAGCTATTTCTTTCGAAAGGCGAACCCTTCGCGATGCGCGGAAGGATCGTTGCCCATCTGCCTGCGCAC
>JBARAD010000144.1:0-2914 GCA_049791675.1 Chryseosolibacter sp. | reverse complement strand
ACATGACAGAGTAGGACTAATTCCTAATGCCTAATTCCCAATGCCTAATTCCTAATTCCCAATGCCTAATTCCTAATTCCTAATTCCTAATTCCTAATTCCTGATGACTGATGACTGATGACTGATGACCGATTACTGATTCGATGACCTATTCATCTTTCAGAAGTCCGACGACGTGTTCGAGCACCGCTGTCCTCAATCCTTCGATCCGGGTCAGGTCCGTTTTCCAGAGCGTTTCGTTTGACAGAACTTCCTGAACGACAATCGACGGATCTTTCGCGCGCCATGCCTTCTGGAAGAATTCGATCACCGGAGGGGTGTCCTTTAATGGGATCATGACTTTTCTCCACGCTCCACGGTAAAAGACGATCAGGGCGGCAAGGGAGTAGAGCAGGCGTTCTGGCAGTTTTCCGGTGCGCCGGTTGTATTCGAGCACGGATGGCAAAACGCGGACCTGGTATTTGGATATCGAGTTCAGCGCAATGGACATGAGCTCATGACGGATAAAAGGATTCTGAAATCTTTCGAACACGTCGTTGGCAAACTGCTGTAATTCTTCTTTCGGCAGATCCAGCGTAGGGATGATCTCTTCCTCGACGGCTTTGCGAATGAAATCACCGGTACCCTTGTCCTCGATCCCTTCCCGGACCGTGCGCAGGCCGCGAAGGTATCCTACCGGCACCATAGCAGTATGGGCACCGTTGAGGATGCGTACTTTCATGGTGCGGTAGGGCGAAAGATCCTCAACGAATTTAACTCCCTGAAGGGCCGCCTTTTCGAAAGGAAGTCGCGATTTCAGATCCGGTATTGTAATCGCCGGCGAAGTCACCGGTTCGATCACCCATAGGTAGAATGGCTCTCCGGATACGATGAGGTGATCCTCATACCCGGTCTCTTCCCATATTTCGTTAAAGGTTTCGTTGGGGAAGCCGGGAACGATCCGGTCGACCAGCGTATTGCAAAAAAGTGTGTGATCTGAAATCCATCTCCTGAACGCTTCCGGCAGGCGCCAGTGCGCGACGTACTGCAAAATTGAATCGCGAAGCACTTCACCGTTTCTTTCAATCAATTCACACGGCAAAATGGTCAGCGCCCTGCGTTTGTCGCCATCGAAAAATTTAAACCGATGATAAAGCAGACCCGTGAGTTTCCCGGGAAATGTCTGCGGAAGAATATCAGGATCTTCATCCTTCACTTCAAAGCGGATACCCGCTTCGGTGGTATTGGAAATGACAAATTGAAGATCGGGATTTTCGCCGCCCTTCAAATAGGCCTCATAATCCTCGAAGGGGTTCACGATGCTGTCGATACAGGAGATAAGGCGGATTTCCCGCGACAGCCTTCCGTGGCGGACCCCATTCAGCACAACATGGTACAAGCCATCCTGCAACCTGAAATGTTCATCATCACTTTGCGAGTTCACCTGGACAATCCGGACTGCGCCATTAAAGCCCGCCTTTTCGTTCATAATGTCGATCATCCAATCAGCGAAACCCCGGAGGAAATTACCTTTTCCGAACTGCAGAATTCTTACCGGGATGTCAGCAGGCTTAGATGCAGTTTTGTTGTTCAGTTTTTTTAGCATATCAGAATAAAGGATTTGTGCCATCAGTATTCGGAAACTTTGGGAGAAAACCCTCAGTAAATCAAACAAATCATGATGTATTGACCAAGGATTATATTACTGTGTGCGAAAATCGTTTTTGCTGAGTGTTTTACAGACGCAATCGCGACTGTCACAGGCTACTCCAGACACTGTTTTGGGGCGAAAACCGCCAGGGCGACGGAAGTGTCTTTTCAGCCCTGGAATTTCCCCACAAACTATCGTATCTTAATGTATGGCAATGGACCTGATGAGACGCCACGGTTATCTTCTTCGTGTATCCCTTCTCTTGCTCGCGCTGACTGCGACGCATCATGTTGCGTTAGCCCAGGTTTTTGAAGCTGAAACAGGAATACTTTCAGGCACCCAGGTCGGCACACAGCTTTCCGGTTATTCCGGGACTGGCTATGTGACGGGATTTGATGCGTCCGACGACCGGGTTACACTGAAAATTACTTCAGGTGGGGGCTACTTTAATTTATATGTCAGATACGCATCGCCCTTCGGCGAGAAATTCAATTTTGTCTTTTTAGACGGCGAGAACCTTGGCAGTGTGCCGTTCCCCCGCTCGTCATCTTTCACGGAAACAAAAATTGGCAAGGTGTACCTGCAACACGGTTCTCATGACCTCGCCATCGTGAAAGACTGGGGATATTTTGATGTCGACAACATCAGACTCGAAACCGCTGCACCTTCTCCTGTAAACAACGTCTCCCCCGAACTGGTAACCCCGGCCCCCTCGGTAAAAACTGACAGCGTCTATGATTTCCTCTCCGGCATCTATGGAAAGGCTATCCTCTCGGGACAGTATGGCGGTGAACCGGAGTTCAATCACATTAACAACGTTTCCGGAAAGGCGCCTGTCATCCGCGGCTTTGACATGATCGATTATTCACCGAGCCGTGTGGAACGCGGTGCGACTTCAACGGAAATTGAAAAAGCAATCGCGTGGAGCAAAAAACGGGGCATGGTTACTTTCTGCTGGCACTGGAACGCGCCGAAAGACCTCATCGATCAGCCCGGGAAAGAGTGGTGGCGCGGTTTCTATACGGATGCTACTGCGTTTGATGTGACAAAGGCCATGGCCGATCCGTCAAGTGAAGAATATGCCCTCATCATACGGGATATAGACGCGATCGCCGTGCAGCTGAAGAGATTGTCGGAAGAAAATGTGCCAGTGCTATGGCGCCCACTTCATGAGGCGGAAGGAAAATGGTTCTGGTGGGGAGCAAAAGGTGCCGAGCCCTGCAAGTGGTTATGGAAACTCCTGTTCCAAAGACTGGTCAACGACCACGGACTGAATAATCTTAT
>JBARAD010000143.1:0-2688 GCA_049791675.1 Chryseosolibacter sp. | reverse complement strand
GGAGAAGTCGACGGCTATTACGAAGATTTCGGCGAAACCTCCCACCTGGCAAAATCCCTGAAGGACGGATACGTCTACACCGGTCAATACTCGAAACACCGTAAGAAACTCTTTGGAAAAGAGCCGGTCGACAACACCTTTGATCAGTTTGTGGTGTTTGCCCAGAATCACGATCAGACCGGCAACCGGATGCTTGGTGACCGGCTTACATCCCTTGTATCTTTTGAAGGATTAAAACTTTCTGCGGCCACTTACCTGCTTTCACCCTTTGTGCCCATGCTCTTTATGGGCGAGGAATACGGAGAAAAAAATCCATTTCAGTACTTCATCAGTCATACAGACAAGACACTTGTTGAGCTGGTGCGTAAAGGACGCAAGGAGGAGTTCTCTTACTTCAAATGGGAGGGAGAAATACCCGATCCGCAGTCTGAGAAAACTTTTAACCAATGTGTCTTGTCGTGGGATGTTGAGCAGGACATGGAATCCAGGGCGCTCTTTGCCTTATACCGGCATCTCATCGACTTCCGGAAAAAACGGACGGCGATGAAGGGAAAAGGCCGTGACGCCTTGAACGTGCTTTCCGCCGAGAATGGATTGATCTGTTTTGAGCGGAAGCACCAGCATGACGCCGTTCTCGTGGTGCTGAATTTCAACAAAGGATCAGTCTCCTTTACGCCGCCAGCGGGACAGGACACGCTGAAAAAAATATTTGATACCGCCTCCGGAAAATGGGGCGGACCGGGCAATGCTGAATACGATCAGCCATCGCCAAACAAACCAATTCATGTACATCCTCAATCCGCTCTGATCCTAGAATATTAATAAAATGTATCTCCCATCATCCACCTACAGAATCCAGTTCCACAAGGATTTTACTTTCAATGACCTGCAACGCATTCTCGAATACCTTTACACGCTCGGCATCAGCACGGTCTACGCTTCCCCGATCATGCGCGCCACTCCCGGGAGTATGCATGGTTACGACGTCACCGACCCGCATACCATTAATCCCGAGATCGGCAATGCAGATGAGCTGAAAGCACTATCCCGGGAGTTGCACAAGAAAGACATGTACTGGCTACAGGACATTGTGCCGAATCACATGGCTTTTAACACGGGTAACTACAGACTCATGGATGTGCTCGAGCGTGGAGCGCATTCCCCGTATTATAACTATTTTGATATTGACTGGAACCATCCCGATCCTGATCTCAAAGGTAAGGTCATGGTACCTTTCCTCGGAAAGGAATTGCATGCGTGTATCGAAGAACGTGAGATCAAACTGGCCTTTTCACGAAACGGTTTTACCATCAATTATTTTGATACACCCTATCCCCTTTCCCTGTCGGCGTATCCCTTGCTCCGGTCATGGCTGGAGAACGGCAGTGATGAAAACCTGGCTTCCTCCATCCTTTCTAAAATGATGGCAGCGGGCGGTGGTGGCGTGGATCATGAAACCTGGCAGGCGATGAAAGAAGAATACCTCGAAGCTTTGCATCATGATCCCGATCAGGAAACTGCTATCGGCACACTGATCGAAGCAATAAACCAGGATGTCGAGAAGATCCGGAAGCTGACCGACGACCAGTACTACCGGTTGGCCTATTGGAAAGAAACCGATACCCGGATCAACTACCGGAGATTCTTTACTGTCAATGAACTGATCTGCCTTCGCATGGAAGATGAAAAGGTATTTGATGAATATCACACCGCTTTGCATAAACTGTATAAGGACAAGATCATCCAGGGATTCAGGATCGACCACATTGATGGCCTGCAGGATCCGGCGAAATATACACAGGAGCTGAGGAAGCTGATGGGTGAGTCATGTTACATCATTGCCGAGAAGATCCTGGAAGCGAAAGAGGATATGCCGTCGCACTGGCCTTTACAGGGAACGAGTGGATACGAGTTCCTCTCCTACCTGAACCAGTTGCTTACGCAGCGGAAGGGAGCCCGGCAATTACTCACGTTCTATCAACAGCTTCTTCCCGATGTCCCCTCCTACCGCAAACTGATCTTCGAAAGCAAAAAACTGATCCTTGAAAACTATATTTCGGGCGAATGGGAAAATCTCACCCGTCTGTTCCGGTCACTGCAGCTGGCCAATAATTATGCGGAAGATCGTATTAAACAGGCCATCGGGTTTTTCATGTTGTCGCTGCCTGTGTACCGCATCTATCCGGATAGTTTGCCGCTGAAAGGAAAAAGCCTTCTCATCATCCATGAGGCCTTCGGCAAGGCGCTTGTCGCCGGCGCTGAATACACTGAAGAACTCAATTACCTCAGGGATCTTTTTACCACGGCTCCGGCAGATCAGGATGCGCATAGCCGGGTATTACTTTTCCTGAAAAGGCTCATGCAGTTCACGGGTCCCCTGACCGCCAAAGGCGTGGAAGACACCACATTCTATATTTACAATCCGTTGATCTCACACGACGAGGTGGGCGATTCTCCTGAACCGCTTGGCATGACCGTGCAGCGTTTCCACGAGAAGATGCAACTGCGCCAGGCCAGCACGCCGTTATCACTCAACGCCACGGCAACGCATGATACGAAACGCGGCGAAGATGCAAGGGTAAGGATCAACGTTCTGAGCAGAATGACCGAATCGTGGAAAGAACATGTCACGCACTGGCTGGACCTCAACAAGCCCTGCAGAGCTTCCATCAATGGGCGAACGGTTCC
>JBARAD010000142.1:0-8415 GCA_049791675.1 Chryseosolibacter sp. | reverse complement strand
ATCGCTACCTGCCGATGGCCCAGGGAAAAGCAGCGATGGTGGTTGGGGCTTTCTAGCCAGTGTTAAACCTCTACTTCGGTGGGAGGTGCTCTTCATCAAATAGTTACTCGGAAATTAACATTTCAAGGATACCTAATTAACCGCTAAAAGGGTTTGAACGCGTCTCCGGAGGTTTCCGGTGGACATCCGGGCTCGCCGGTCAGAATCTTGCTGAATCCATGGCGGAGGGCTCATTGCGCGCAAAAGCTTTAAGCTTTATCTTTGTTTATAAGCAACAATCAGAAATATGGCGAAACTGACGGTCAACATAGATGACTAGGGTGCTGAAAGGAAAGTCAGAGAACTCCTGGATCAACTTCGGTTAAATTATTCCATCGATATTGAGAACGTGACTGAAGATTGGTGGGAAGACGAACGATTGCTCAAGGAATTAGATAAACGCTCGCAGGAATTAAAGTCTGGCAGAGACAAGGGCACTTCCTTTGCAGACGCAAAACAGCGGCTGCTTTCTAAATGAGCAACTTAAACTACGAATATTTTGCCTATTACCGTCATTCTTTCCTCGCTTGCGGAAACCGAGTTGAAGGACTCTTATGATTGGTATGAAGAGCAACGGCACGGCCTCGGCGAAAGATTTTAGCACTGGGCCAATCGTTTTACAAGGAATGATTAAGCCAATCGTGAATCACGACGTTAGAGAAAGAAAAAGCTGGAAGTAGTCCTTTTTCTGAAGATTCCGCTGGAAAAAAGAAAAGCTATCTCACGGGAATTCATCGACCTCTTTTCCAGTCCGAGAAACCAGATGACGAGCCGAAGGAGCTAACACCCTATATGGAAAATGGATGACGCATCTCAGAGCATAATTATGGAGAACCTGCATGTAAACATCAATCTTAGTATTCAGCAACTCGTGGATGTAGTCAAGCAACTTTCTCCTGATGAGAAATTAATTCTGAACGAAGCCATCTGGAGTGAGGGCATGGAAATTCCGCAGGAACACCAAACGCTGGTTACGGATCGCATTAAGAATGCCAGGCAAAATCCAGATAGAATGTTAGATTGGGATGATGCTTCTAAGAGGCTCAAGCCCTAATAATGAGTAAATACAAGATCAAAATTGAGCCTGACGCCCTAAAAGATATCCAGGAGGCAACGGATTGGTACAATGAGCAATTGCAAGTTTAGGCTCACGTTTCCAAAAGCAAGTAATAGTCCAGATCAATTATTTGAAGAGTAACCCTTCTGCCTATGCCGTTCGCTACGCTGACGTGCGGCGTATGATCATCAAGAAATTCCCGTTCATGGTTCATTTCACCACTGATGAAAATCAAAAGCTCTTAGAGGTCTTCGCCATCTTTCACACGAGTCGAAATCCAAAAATATGGGAGGCACGAAAAAAAACTGGATGATTTTTGAAGGCCTTTCCAAAAAGGAATGGTTTCATAAGTGATCATACTTTTGCTATTAAGACTTAAACGTTTTCGCCATAGCCTCACGTTCTGATTTCGTTCGTTTGGGTGCGCGTTCCTTCGTTAGCAGTTGGCCCATGTTCAAAAAAATTGCATACATTATGCCCGAAATCAGCACTTGCCATGACACACCTTAAATCCGAAAACAGCGTTGACCTGGAACCCTTCTTTTCGTTATCATACGACTACTTATGTATTGGAGAATACGGTGGCTACTTCAGGAAAGTAAATCCCGCATTCATAAAGCTTATGGGCTACAGCCAGGAAGAATTATTTGCGAATCCTATAAGCCATTTCGTACATCCCGAGGACAAGTCAAGTACAGCTGAGACGCGTGGTCATGTTTTAGAAGGTATTCCTTTGCTAAACTTTCAAAATCGCTATATCACGAAATCCGGTGAAATTGTTTGGCTCACATGGACCTCTATTCCGGTACCCGACCAAAAATTAATATATGGCATAGCGAAAAATATCACACACCTGAAAAAAATGGAAGAAGAACACCAAATTCTAATAAAGGATCTCACCTCGATCAATTCAGGACTTAAACAACTAACCTCTGCGATCGCTCATGATTTAAGGGCGCCCGTAAACAATATGATTTCCCTTTTTAGTTCGCTGGACCGCTCCAAAATTCAGGATAAAGAAACCTTGCTTTGCCTTGATTTCCTGGAACAATCGGTGCACAAATTACAAAACACTTTAAATGACCAGATGGATCATCTCAAAGATACCCTTCTATTAAAATCCAATTTGAAGCCGGTAAATCTGAAAGAGATATTTCATACCACGGTGGATTCCATTCGCTCTTTAATTGAAGATTCCAAGACCACCTTTGTGGTTGATTTCTCAGAAGTCGAACTTCTCATGGCCAATAATTTTTATGTGCACAGCATCTTTTTAAACCTCATCACCAATTCAATCAAATTTGCCAAACCGGGAATACCTCCTGTAATAAGTATTATATCCAAAAAGGAAACAGATGGTTGTCAAATACGGTTTTCGGATAATGGAATTGGTTTTGATATGGAAAAAAATAAAAATAAATTATTTGGATTGAATCAGGTATTTACCAATCGTAATGACAGTAAAGGAGTCGGACTGTATCTGGTAAAAAATCACATGAATAATTTAGGGGGTAATATTGAGGTGACAAGCCAAATTGATGTTGGGTCTACTTTCACCTTAATCTTCAAAAATTAAGTGTTAAGCAAAAGCCGGGCAACGGGGTAATCAGAAATCGAAAACCGGGTTCGATGCTGGATGTATGTCAATTAACGATAGATGACCGTTGTGCCCACGATAAGTGAAATGACACTGCAAACTGAATTACTACCCATCGTTTTTCTGAACAAACTAGAGATGCACCGCCTGGGAAATTCCCTTTCAAGACTATGCGTGCTGATAAACTTCGTTTGAGAGATCCATTTTTCTGCATGGTAAAATTTTGCTTTCCTAAAGAAGTTACTGCTTCTGGAAATTTGCGGTATGTCGTTAGCGGAATAGGTACGGTTAATGTTTTTAATGGCATGCGAAAGGCGAAGAGGGAAGGCAGATACATAACATGTGCTTTCAGGATGTAGTCAGGACGTTGGTTGGCATCGAAACAAACTTACAACCACGATCGCAACATCGCGCGAAAATTATATCCCTGAGATCAGTAGGTAATGGCGTACGCGAGAGTGCAAGCATATCTTTCTAACGTCGTTTTTGCTCCACAATTTTTCGAACAACTATCATTGTGGTCTTGCTGCCATCTTCTCGGCTGCTATAAATCTTTTGAATCCTTTTAATCAGCTGTATCCGCAGCGAATGACCAGGCGTTCATATCAGTGGTTTTTCCGATCAAATACCCTTTACCGAGGTTAAAGCGTTGATCCCAACGGTACGTTTTTTGTCGAAACCGATGGAAATCTCTATACAGCGTTTTGCCGTCTCTCGGCTGCAGCCGCTTACCGTCTTTTCGCGTCGTCCTGTTTTAATATCTGTTCCAATGAAAACATCTGTACACCTTTCATTAGTGACCAGTCATAAAGGCTGGTCGAAGCGCTTGCAGTCGTTACTGCATTATATTCCCGCGATGGACAGATTTGCTAATCTGATTATACCCATCCGTCATGGTCTGCCCCTCATTATGAAAAAACAATTTACTGCACCAATCAAAACCGCAGTGACGGTTGCGAAGAAGTCGATGTTTGTTTTTGCTCTTTCCACTGCCTTTTTTCCAACCCTCATGGTTGTGCAGGGTCAGTCCGTGTTACTGGCTGATATTGCGCGAAGCGAGGAATTAACGTATAATGAGTATTCAGCGCTGACAGGCGCAGGGGGAAGGGTGTATTTCCTCGGGCACAATGACACAGAATTGTGGACCATCAGTACATCCCTTGAAAATAACGAAGGTCCCAAACTGTTAAGAAGATTTGTTTCAGCCTCGAAACTCATAGTCGTGGGACCGAGACTGTATTTCGTAGCCAACGATGGTGTTAGTGGCTCCGAGCTCTGGAAAAGCGATGGAACCATTGCAGGAACAGTCCGCGTAAAAGATATCATACCGGGCAAAATTGGAGGCGACCCTGATGCACTTACTAATGTCAGGGGTACTTTATATTTCTCCGCGCGCAACGGCATCAATGGCAAGGAGCTTTGGAAGAGCAATGGAAGTGCAGGTGGCACGATGCTCGTGAAAGACATCGTTCCGAGAACAGGAAGTAGCAATCCAACTTCCCTTACGGAGGTTAACGGTACTCTGTATTTTGCCGCCAATGATGGAATCAACGGTACCGAGCTCTGGAGAAGTGACGGTACAGATACTGGTACGGTCATGGTAAAGGACATAAAGCCGGGGGTCAGGGGTCACAGTTCTCCGAATAATCTGGTGAATGTTTACGGGACGTTATTTTTTGTCGCGGCCGATGCTGACACAGGACGCGAGCTCTGGAAGAGCGATGGAACAGCAGCTGGTACCGTCAGGGTTAAAGATATCCGGCCGGGTGCCAATCCGTCTGGAATTGCCAACACCACTGCTGTTTACAGGACGCTATTCTTTTCTGCCACGGATGGGATACACGGTGAAGAGCTCTGGAAAAGCGATGGTACGGAGGCTGGGACTGTCATGGTGAAAGACATGACACCCGGACCTGGTGGGAACCAGGACGACCCCGAGGTCTTTAATAAACATCCCATTGCAAATTTCACAAATATTTCCGGTACGCTATTCTTTACCGGATATGAGAACGATGTTTATGATATCTGGAAAAGTAATGGTACCGCTCAAGGCACTGTTCGGATCACCAGCGTGAGAGGGCCGGGGATTGCACATCCGAAACCGAAATTTACGCTGATAAATAACCGGATCTACTATTTTAATGAGATCGGATATGCACATCACGGACTCTGGAGCATGGGTCGGAACGGCACGGATCATCAACATGTCATGGACTTTTGGCAGGAGGATCCCTACAGCTTTTATTATCCTGGGCTTGCGCTGGTTGGCAACTTGCTTTATCTATCCGGCCGACCGGATGCCCTGTTCGGTTTCAAGCTGATAAGATATGATGGTACTGCCCAAGGCACAAGGTGGTGGGATATCCGCACTACTTCCATTGGCAGTGATCCTTCGAGTTTCATTCACTTTAACGGAAAACTTTTTTTCAAAGCCATGCCCTCTTCCTCGCATCACGAGCTTTGGGCTACGGATGGAACGCCCGAGGGGACTAGTCCCTTCGCCCGTTATGATGAACATATTGATCACCCGACCCGGATCGGCAATTATCTTTATGCGTCCGAGGGCGGTTTCTTCGGAATTTACAAGACGGATCTGCGCACAGGAAAGACGGAGAAGATCTTGGAGGATCGGAATCGCGCGCCCATTTCCCGCATGTTAAATTTTAATGGCGTGTTGGCATTTATACTTTCTAATGAGGGATTTTCAGGTTCAGCCCTTTGGAAAAGTAATGGGACACGGGAGGGAACAATGAAAATTATGGACTTTGGCGGTATAGGAGATCCGATCGATTTGCTTTTGCTGAATGACAAACTGATTTTGAGAGTTCTGGTAGGAAATGAACCGGAAGAATTGTGGAGTAGTAACGGTACCGCGTCGGGAACAACCAGGATCAAAACATGGTCTGCACGTGGAGGCGGGCCAAGTGCGGTGATCGGCAACACCCTTTATCTGGTAGCGAACGACGGCATCCATGGAAAGGAAATTTGGAAGACCGATGGCACAGCTGCAGGAACATCTCTTGTCCGGGATCTTCGCACAGGCGACCTGGAGCTCTGGGTCGATGATATCCAGTCTCTTATTGTATTCCGTGACACTTTGTATATCAGCGCGATGGATCAGAACCGCGATTGGGCATTGTTCAAAATGAATGATAAGGATGCGCGAATAACCAAGGTGTCAAATATTGATCCCGTCGAGAACAGCGTGGTCTTTGCGGATGAACTCCTGCTATTCACACGTGTTTTCACTCAATCCGGGAAAAACAATATGCTTTGGTCAACGGATGGAACGACAGCGGGGACTGAACTGGTGCAAGATCTCGGCGGAGCGCCATACAATACCAACGTCACTCATCATGTTGCTAATAGTGTGCTGTATTTCAGTACTGCTGAGGGCGGCCCACTCTGGAGAACGGATGGAACAACCTGCGGCACATTTGTCGTCGATATTGGTACGAGCGGTGCTTTTCCCATTGGTGCTGTTAACGCTCGTCTTATTTTCGGATCTTACGATGAACAGGTCGGTCAAGAACCGCATGCATACAACCTCGCTAATGCACCTGGAAATCCATGTGACAACGTCATGGCCAGTGAAACGATTCATCTGGAGGGTACTGATGACAAAATCTTAACCGGCTATCCCAATCCATTCAACAATGAGTTTGCGCTGCGGATAAATGGAAAAGATGGTGAGTCAGCACACCTGCGCGTATTCACGCTCTTTGGAAGTCCGGTTGAGAATATTGGCGAAATAAAAGCAAATACAGATCGCCGCATAGGGCAGGGGTGGCGACCAGGGGTTTACGTTGTGCAAGTAGCGAGACGAGGTTCGACTACTAGCTATATGCTGGTGAAGGAGTGATTGATGCGCCACCAGCCATTATCTGAAACCTTATATTTCGTTTTTTGTTTCGGATACCTTATGAATTAACGACACCGTCGATGGATGGCGACACAAATTCTTAGGTATCTTGCAACACGGCTGTGGCTTAATGTACCCCGGTGAGTTGAAACGAAGCCGATGCTCAAGCCTTTAATGTAAGATCAAAACGCTTACTCGTTGTCTGATTCAGAACTAAAAACTTAAAGCATCGGCATTTACATTTTGAACAACCCATTTAGTAGAGCATCATTTTTCGGAAAGGTATTTACAATTCAATCTTGTAAACATGCCTGAATGATCTTCCCCTTTGTTAGTCAGAACATATACCTCTCCTTTCATGTCGTGTCCAAAGCCTAAAACAAATTCATTGATCTCGTGGCCATCTCTATTCCGGATCGATAGCTTTTGAAAATTCCATGTATTATTTGAGCGATCAGCCGCGAAGATGGCGCCATCCATGTCCTGAAACTGTTTGGCAAAAACGCCGAAGATATACTTGCCCTTCAACGTCCATACATGATTGCCCTGGTAAACAAACCCACCAACGGAGGTTACACCGAGGCCATCACTGAAACTTCTGGAGTTCTTAAATTCGATAACAGGATCTATGAGCTTATTTCCATCTGGGTCTTCATCTGGACATGATGCAGGCGGGTTTGTAGGATCTTCTGCGTCAAAACAGTGTCGGCCTTCTTTCACATTCCACCCATAATTACCACCTTTTACCACAAGATCAATCTCTTCAAACAACTCCTGGCCGGCATCGGAAGAAATTATTTGATTAGAAGGATCAAAACAAAAGCGGTAGGGATTCCTGAAGCCAGAAGCAAAAATCTCGTCCAATCCTTCTTTGCCAACAAACGGATTGTCCGGTGGTATACCGTAAGGATTTGTTTGGTTTATGTCGATGCGTAAGATACTTCCAAGAAGATTTTCGGTAATATCCTGTCCATTGCCACCACCATTATCCTCATACCAGCCTTCGACGTGTCCAACACCGATATCATGTGCACCACCGCCATCGCCAACAGAAATGTACAAATAGCCATCGAGCCCGAACGCTACGGTACCGGCATTATGGTTGGGTTGTGGATGATCCATCGCAAGAATGATCCTTTCAGAAGATTCATCCGCTTCATCGGAGCCTGGAGACGCCCAATACTCAGCAACATAGTTTGTATGGTCAAAGTTATCAGGCGCCCTTGGTTGTAATGGACCGCTATAGAATACAAGAAAGCGACCATTACTGGCAAAATTGGGATGGAACGCAAGACCATATTACCATCGGACACATTTGTCAGGAAATTCAGAGTGGGCGAGATCGAAACCACCGATGGCCGATTGACAATCACATCCGGCGAACTTGCCCGACGTGAATTTCTAAAACGCCAAAAAGAGTTGCTTTATGAGCAAACCAAAGGGGTCCTATACCCCGGAGGCATCCCCGTGACAAAGGAAGCATTCATGGACATTGTCGAACCTAAAGACCCATTCCAGCTTTTAGAAGCCGCGCATAATTGGTTTTGGGTGTTAAAAGATTTCCCGGAATCCGCGACACGGGGCCCGAAATTGATTGAATTCAAAGACGGCCAACTTTTGATTCACCAGGACGCAAGGGAAGCCATTGAGATCTGCCATTCCGAATTTGCCACAGATCAACAGCTTATTTTTTTGAATGCCGTCCAGCCTCATTTACAGGCCTTGCGCGCAGCGGCAGACAAACACAATTCATGGTGTGCGCTGCGCTCGGCCTGAGAGCAATGACCCGAATGACCTGCGTTGGGTAAAACTAACCGCACGGGATTTTGATTTAGAGTGATAAAATTTCAACATGAAAAG
>JBARAD010000141.1:0-126670 GCA_049791675.1 Chryseosolibacter sp. | reverse complement strand
GTTCGCGTAATACGTGGAATTGATCGCCGGGCCATGACTCAGAATGCTTGTACCCCGTGGAAAGAACAACCTTGAGACATAAGGATTGAACTTTACGAAACCTCGTCGCGGTACGTACCCCACTTCGGCGTTGTACTTGCTGCCGATATATTCATACTGGCCTGAGATGATCCATTTACGGCTGTTGTGCTGGAGGTTGGCCGCATGGGTAAAATCACGCCCCTCGATGCCAGGGGTAAAGGATTTCAAAAACAATGCTTTGCCGGTCCAGATGTTGTTTGCCGACGCCAGGTTGTATTCCAGACCCACATTGCGGTTGTAAGGGTTCACACCAACGGCCGAATCCGAGGCCGCGTAGTGCAATGATTCCTTGTTGATGATGATGGCGCCGATATTGGACCTGGCAAACACCCTCCGCTGCAGTGCCACAACGGCGAAATTTTGGGAAGGCAAAAACCGGTCATCTTCATTCACGCGCTCGGTCTGCATATCCATGACGCCGACACGCCAGTCTTTGTTGATCTTCCCGCTTAAGCGGGCGCCAAACTGGATGGGTACGCCCAATCCGATGCGCCTTGAAAAGAAAGGGCGGTTGGAAGCATACCCGAAGTTGGCAAACAAATCTCCGTTCTCCAGAAAGAACTGTCGCCTTTCCGGAAAAAACAATTCGAACCGATCGAGGTTTGTCACCTGTCGGTCGACTTCAACCTGTGAAAAATCAGGATTAATGGTCACATCGAGGTTGAGTGACGACGTGAGCGAAAACTTTGCGTCGCCTCCGATATCAGCACGGCTTTTCGTTCCAATACCGCGTTCGTGATTACGTGTTACAGCACCCAGGGTATAGGGAATGACTGAAATATTAGCCCCCGCTGGCGGCGGCGGCCTGTCCCAAACGAGATTTCCGGTATACGCGAGGGCTGCCGACGGAAATTGTCTCGGCACAGGTGTCCAGCTTGATTTTTCCGTTGTTTTAAGGTCGAGCCTGCTGAAATTTATTCCCCATGTAGTGATTCCTTTTTTATAACGGATGGTTTTAAAGGGAACGGCCATTTCAAACACCCATTTGTCCTCGTAATTTTTCACTTCTGATCGCCACTTGTTGTCCCAGCTGAGATCGACCTTCCCGCCTTCGTACATAATCCCGTCCCATTGTGCGCCCGCAGCGTTTGCTCCAAAAGAGAATCCGTTTGTGAGGTCGTTAAACGGGTCCATGAACAGCAGGAAATTATCATTCTTCCCGAAAGCAAAATCCCGGCGCAGTGATTCAACCATATAAGGGCCGGGAACAGCATGATAGTTAATGGCGATGAGATACAAATTATCCTTATCGTATGCCATGCGTACATCCGTCCTCACATTCGCCTTGCTGGTATCCATCGGAAGCATCATGTAGAAGTCAGTGGCGACTTCGGCTTCTTCCCACGCAACCTCATCCATCATGCCATCGATGATAATGGGGGATGTGGCTTCGCGAATGTGCAGCTGGAATTGCTCGTTCTTCTTCTGTGCAATCCCTGACGCACACAGCAGAACGAACAACAGGAGAAAAAATGAACTTTTGCCAAGAAAGGTGATATACGTTTGCAATTTTTTTCGAGTCTGAATTGTTATTGAAAGAATTTGAAAGCGGACGGTAATTATACCATAGTTTATCTTTCCGTGCGACCGTCCCAATTGATGTCATTTCTGGCATCGCTTTCTGACCGTGACCTTAAACATAGGAAATCCGGCCGGAAAATTATGGTTTGCAGGAATAGATTATTTTAGCGGCAATTATACTAAAGGAATATGCAAAACGATCCGGAATTAAATGGAAAATATCTTGGCACCATCTCGCGGGACTTTGTGAAAGTTGCAGATACCCTCAAAGAAGCTTCCTACCAGATCCGCAAAAGAGGATTCTCCACCTTCCCCATTTTTCCGATTTGCAAGGTAGATCAGCCCATAGGCCAACTGTTAATCGATCCTAAAACTGCCCGGACAGAATGGAAATATTACGCTTCCTTTCTCGATGAATTTGTTCAGCGCAATCTGATCGAGCATGAGGAAGACTTCAAAAATGCCTTCAAAGATCCTGATGAGTTCTGTTGTTTGTTCGTTGTCGACGAGGATTTTACGAATTTTGTTTTTATTCCGTTTCCGGAGGACTGAGATCGTCCACCTTCGACAGAGATCCGGGTTGGTGGTGCCTACTGCTTACCGATAAAGTGGTCCCAGCCCTGCGCGCGCAGCGGAACAACATTGCCCTGTTTTGTTATCATTACATTTTGATCGGTGCGCGCGTGGACGTAGCCGATCATATGGATATCCGGGTGATTCTTCAGCCTTTCCTGGTCCGCCTTGTTGATGGTGAAAAGTAACTCGTAGTCTTCGCCACCGTTCAGCGCGCATGTGATCGGGTCGAGCTTGAACTCTACCGCGGTTTCATACGTGAGTTGATCTACCGGAACTTTCTCTTCATAGATTCGTACCCCGACATTCGATTCGTTCGAGAGATGCAATAGCTCCGAAGCAAGCCCGTCGGAAATGTCAATCATCGAGGTCGGGATCACCCCGAACTCCTCGAGATCATAAATAATTTCTGTCCGCGCCTCCGGTTTGAGTTGGCGCCCGACGATATAATCATACTTCTCCAGGCCCGGCTGCATCTCCGGATTCGAGAGAAAGACCTGTTTCTCGCGCTCCAATACCTGCAATCCCACAAAAGCTCCCCCGAGATCGCCTGTTACACAGACGATATCGTGCTCTTTTGCCCCGTGCCGGTAAGCTACTTTTTCCCTGGCGACACGGCCCAGCGCGGTAATGGAAATGATCAGCCCCGATGTAGAAGAAGTAGTGTCTCCGCCAACGAGGTCAATCTTGTAATTCTGACAGGCAGCTTTAATCCCGTCATAGAGGGCATCCACGGCTTCCACCGAAAAACGATTACTCAATGCAATGCTGACAGTGATCTGTTCTGCCTTTCCGTTCATGGCAGCAATATCCGACACGTTGACCGCTACCGCCTTGTAACCCAGGTGATGGATGGGCGTATACGTCAGATCAAAGTGAACTCCCTCCACCAGCATGTCCGTTGCAACCAGCAGGAAATCATTTCCGGTTTCGATCACAGCCGCATCATCGCCGATGCCGAATACGGAATTAGGCTGGCTTACAGAAAACTTGCGCCGGATGCGGTCAATCAATCCGAATTCACCTAATTGTTTGATTTCCAGTCTTTTGTCAGCCATAACTATATTGTCGCTATCTTCGGGATCGGGTTTCATCCCGTCGTGGGATCAAAAATGATAATTTATCTCCAAAAGCGGTTCTTTTTTTCCCTTTTGCAGTATTAACCGATATAACCAGACTCATGAGAAAATTCCTTGGATACCTGATCATACCCGCCGTCATCCTCACTTCATGTGCCGGCAGTAAGCCTTACTACAAAACGGCGGAGGGAAAGAAGAAGCAGAAGTACTATAATGATATCCAGTTTGGTGGCAAGAAAGCCCGTGGATATTAGACTGCCAGAGGGATCGGACGTGAAGGTGCGATTAAAGGAGCCTGTACAAAAACCTATTTAATTTCCTGACAAAGTTCGATCAGCACGCCGTTGGTGGACCGGGGGTGGAGAAAGAAGATGAGTTTGTTGTCTGCTCCTTCTTTTGGCTCCGCATTGATCACCTCAAACCCCTGCTCTTTATATTTTCTCAGACTTTCATAAATGTCCGTGACCTCAAAAGCCAGGTGATGAATGCCCTCTCCTCTTTTATCAATGAATTTGGCAATCGGAGAAGCCTCATGGGTCGCTTCCAGAAGCTCGATTTTGACGCCGCCAACATTGAAAAAGGAAGTTCTGACTCCTTCCGAGGTGACTTCTTCAATCTTGTAATGCTCGCGTCCCAGGAGGTGGGAAAAAACTTTATTGGTCTCTGCGATGTTTTTTACGGCGATGCCGATATGTTCCAATTTTTCCATAATTGGGTTAACTTTGGACCTCAAAGAAGAAACTTTTTAGCGCATTCAAAAGTTTTAGTGGAACTTTCACCGCCATGATTGAAGCATTGAGCGAAATGCATGTAGAAGCCGCCCGGATACAACAGGAAATCAAAGATCATCTGGGACTGCGTTCCTCCGATCTGGTCTTCGAATACACCAATCTGGACGGAAAGGTGAAACTGGACCTGATTACGATCAATCCGCGCCACAACCAGGCATTCCTTTTTCACAGCGAAACAGGAAGCGACAAGGTGGAGGCGTTGAATAAAATGCTTGCCTACGTGCAGCAATACAAGGAGAAAGAAAACTCCTACACCATTCAATGGGTGGTAAAGGGCGGCAAAGAGCTGCATACCTCCTATTTTAAGGCCGCTAATATCATGGATGCACTGCAGAAATTATATTACGGCCGGGATATGAATACCATCACTGTATTCAGTGTGGTTTTGAATCCTATTTCCTGAAATAGCGTTATAATTAAAATTTGAAGCATGATCACAGTAACCGATAAAGCGAAAGACAGAATTGTTGAACTCCGAAAAGAAGAAGGCCGTTCTGAAACGGAGAATATCCGTGTGTCTGTCAAGGGCGGGGGCTGCTCTGGATTAATGTATGATCTTGGCTTCGATGACAAGATCAATCCGGTTGATCAGGTCTTTGAAGACAAGGGCGTTAAGATTCTCGTGTATAAGAAAAGTCTGTTGTACCTGCTGGGCACCACGCTCGACTTCTCCGATGGCCTCAATGGCAAAGGTTTTCAGTTTATCAATCCGAACGCATCCAGGACGTGTGGTTGCGGCGAATCGTTTTCCGTCTAAAAAAATATTCAGAACGGATGCAGGCGCGAAAGTTTTCGCCCTTACAATCCATCTTCAATTACAGCAATACATTTCAATTCCACGGCAATGGGCGTAGGCAGCGCCGTCACCTCCACCGTTGTGCGACAAGGCTGATGCTCTTTAAAGTACTCTCCATAGATCTTGTTGAACAGTGGAAAATCCTTTTTCATGTTCGTGAGAAAAACAGTGATATCAACAAGGTTTTCCCAGCGCGCACCAGACGCTTCCAGGATATTCCGCACGTTCTCAAATACACTGTGACATTGTTTTTCAATGTCGTATGCGACAATCGTTCCATTCGCATCCAGCGTGACTCCGGGAATTTGCTTCGATCCGCGTTTTCGCGGCCCAACCCCAGAGAGGAACAGAAGGTTGCCAACCTTGCGCGCATGCGGATAGGGACCTACCGGTTCGGGCGCTTTGTCAGAATGGATGGTATCGGCCATGTGTTTATAATAGTTGCAATTGTCTTCATTTCCCCATTCCACCGAAGCTTAACGTACCCCAAACACGAGCGTACCCCAGTAACTTCTGTACCGGGCGTCGGGCTCCTGTGACGGCACCATCTTCACAACACTGACCATCCAGGCACCGGGGTTGCTGATGTGGGTCTCGATCATGCCATCCTGCTGACTGAAAATGTTTTGCACGGAAGTGCGATGGCTGTGGCGGTTCCAGACCCTTACTTTTGCGCCGAACAAAGGCTTGCCCTGATAAAGAATTTTAAAAGCAATGCGATCACCCTTCCTGAGCGTTGCCGGATTCTTGTCGGGAATGATCTCGATGGGAAGGTTGCAGATCTTTTTGTAGGTATCATCTGCGTTTGCGCCTGCCTGAAGGATAAGTTTCGAATGACGTGAATAAAATTCCGAAGCGCTGTCACCGGATGATTGATCTTTTCTCCGTTGATACAGGATCTCATCCAGCCCATCTTTCTCCAGGTACTCGGTGAACTTTTCGCCGTCAAGTTCAATAAGTGCCGGCGTCGTTTCCATCACGATCAAATGTGTTCCTTCGCGTGAAAGGGAAAGCTGAAACGGGTTAGTTGTGTCATCCCTGAGATTTCTTTTCAGATCACCGACGGCATTCGTTGAATGATGTTCCAAACGGATCACGCGGTCCTTTTTCACCTTCCAGCCGTCGCCAATAAAATCCTCGCCAATCCTGAATCCGACGCTGACAGTATCTCCCGCCTGAAAGTAAAAGCGGTCGGGTTCCAGCCAGAACTCGTGTGCCCTCACCAGAAAACCGGTGACGGACAACAAGATCAGCACAACGACTCCTTTCCGCATGTGATTATTTGCTATTCATGATCGTTTCTATCTCCTCTGCCTCCGACGGAATATCTTTCATCAGGTCGATGACGCCGGTATCCGTGATCACTACATTGTTCTCGATGCGCACACCCAGGTTTTCTTCGCGGATATAGATTCCCGGCTCAACAGTCCACACCATGCCGGCAACCATTTTCTGATACATGTTGCCCACATCGTGTACGTCGAGGCCAAGCATGTGTGAAGTTCCATGAGCGAAATATCTCATGAACAAAGGCTTTTCCGGATTTTGTTTCCTGACGTCTTCTTTGTCGATGAGTTTCAGGCCGATCAATTCCTGTTCCGTCAGCTTTTGAATTTCCTTGTGATAGTCATAATACATTACGCCGGGTTTCAGCATCTTCATGGCAGCCCGCTGGATACGAAGCACAGCGTTATAGACCTCGCGCTGACGCGGCGTGAATCTGCCGTTCACCGGAATTGTGCGCGTAAGATCAGCATTATAATTAGCATACTCCGCTCCCACATCGAGCAGTAACAAATCACCATCCTTGCACACCTGATCATTGACGATATAATGGAGTACACATGAATTGGCACCGGAAGCAATGATGGGCTCGTAGGCAAAGCCACGACTTCCCATGCGAAGGAATTCGTGCGCATACTCTGCCTCGATCTCATATTCCTTTACCCCTGGATTCACGAACTTCAGAACCCTTCTGAAGGCACTTGCCGTGATATCACATGCTTTCTGCATCAGCTCAATTTCGTCCTTCGACTTCACGCTGCGCAGCCTGTGCATGATGGGTGCAAGACGCTCGTATTTGTGAAGCGGATATTTTTGCTGACACCATTTGATGAAGCGCTGGTCGCGGGAATCGACAGAAACCTCCGCACGGTAATGGTCATTGGTGTTCAGGTACACATGCTCAACGTTTCCCATCACCATCATGGTATGGAATATCTTGTGGAAGTCAGCGAGCCACAATACAGTCTTGACGCCGGTAGCTTCCCGCGCTTCGCCTTTCGTAAGCTTGTGACCTTCCCAGAGCGCAATCTGCTCGCTGGTTTCGCGCAGAAAAAGGACTTCGCGGTATTTCTCATCAGGAAAGTCGGGACATAATACAAGAATGCTTTCTTCCTGATCCACTCCGGTCAGATAAAACAGGTCGCTGTTTTGCCTGAACCTCATCGTCCCGTCTGCGTTGGTTGGCATGATGTCGTTGGCGTTCAGCACGACAACCGAATGGGGCTTTAATTCCTTCAACAGGTTTTTGCGGTTGTAAACAAAAAGCTGCTGGCCGATCTTTTGATAGCGCATGGATGCAAAGAAAGTCACAAAGCGATCAAGACGCAATACCTGCTCCTAAATCCCCTGAAGGGGAGCGGGTGAATTGCATATTGGGGCGAACAACCTTATTTTAGTATTTTAATCTGCTATGAAAAACGAGATACGCATCAGCACGGCACAGTTCGAAAATAGAAGTGGCGACAAAGATTACAACCTGGATGTTATCGCAAGGCTAGCGTCCGAAGCTGCCGCACAGGGTGCGCGGGCTGTAGCCTTCCATGAATGTTCCATTACAGGCTATACTTTTGCCCGACATCTTTCCAAAGAACAAATGGTGGATCTTGCAGAATTCATTCCGGACGGAAAGAGCATTCAGCGGTTGCAGGAGATTGCTGCGCATAACGACATCACTGTGCTGGCAGGATTGTTTGAAAAAGACCAGGACGAAAAAATTTACAAGGCATACGTTGCCGTGGGCCCGGACGGCCTTATCGCCAGGCACAGAAAGCTTCATCCTTTCATCAATCCGCATATAACGCCGGGAAATGCGTATACCATTTTTGAAATCGACGGCTGGAAATGTGGTATCCTCATCTGTTACGACAACAACATCATTGAGAACGTGAGAGCAACTGTATTGCTGGGTGCAGACATCCTCTTCATGCCGCATGTGACGATGTGCACACCATCCACAAGACCCGGCGCCGGCTTTGTTGATCCATCATTGTGGGACAACCGCGAAAAAGATCCCACCTCCTTACGTGTGGAATTCGATGGTCTGAAGGGGCGGGCGTGGTTGATGAAATGGTTGCCGGCCCGTGCATACGACAATGCAGTGTACGTAGTATTCTCCAATCCGATCGGAATGGATGATGACCAGTTGAAGAATGGTTGTTCGATGATACTCGATCCTTTTGGTGACATTATCGCAGAATGCCGAAGGCTGGATAACGACCTGGTGACCGCGACCCTGTTCGAAGAGAAACTTCAACAGGCCGGCGGCTACCGCTATCGCAAGGCAAGACGTCCGGAATTATATGGAACCATCATCGGCCGGCCGCACGTTGCCGAGCAAAAGGTCGTCTGGATGAATGTTACTGAATGATCTCCCCTTTCCCGCCAAGCCGGTTCACAGGCGCCCGCGCAGAGAGAAAGTTTGCGAACAAAAACGTCACGAAAAGGCCCGAAAAGATCCCCTCCAGTGAAACCATAAAGGAGGCAATGTAAGGGTCAAGATAAAATCCCAAGGGCTGTCTTTGAGCAATGCTTTCCATCAACTGCTTATCGATGAAAAGATACGCGAGAAGAAAGACGGAAAATGTCAGCGTGCCGATCGCAACGGTTGCCATACCGGTAGTAAAGGCATGGAAGTAATCCATGTGACCCCCGTGTGTCCGTTGATATTGTTTTAATGCAAAGTAAACACCGGCGATCAATATCACCATGTTAAACAAACGCAACTCGATCACATGTATAAAGCCGGCAAGATAGCTGATGAAAAAATAAACGATCAGCGCCAGCGCAATCATTGTACCATAGATCTCGGGGATCCTGGTAGCTATATTCCAAACAGATGTATTCCCAATCTTCATAATACCTGAGTTTGGGAATAAAATCAAAAAAAACTATGCCGCCCGAAATACAGCAGCTGAAGTTCCGCTAACCCGCCGGCGCATTGACCTCATCCGTGTGCACATAGTTAATGAGGATGAACGTTACCAGCAATCCCGAAAAAACTCCTTCGAGCGCGACGATAAATGCCGCCATGTATGGATTGAGATAGCGGCCCATGGGCTCATTCTGAATGATGGATTGCATCAGACTTTCGTCCACGTTCATGTATAAAAACAAGAAGATAGCAAAAATGAATGAACCGATAGCAGCCGTTGCCACACCGGTAACGAGCGCGCGGAAGTAGTGAAGGTGTGCCCCATGCGTTTCACGGAACCTTTTCAGCGCCATGTAAACACCTGTAATGAGGATCAGGAGATTCAGCAACCGCAACTCCACTCGGTGGGATAAACCAGCAAGATGCATTACCACAAAGTAGACAATAAGCCCGAGGGCGATCCGCACTCCGTAACTATGCGGAATGTGGGTAGGATCCTTAAAGAAGTTCATAAGGAATGGGTTTGGTGGAATGTTTCGAGGATATAGTAAGATAGCAATATTTTGAGAAAAAGTCAATGACAAATCCCCGACCGATACCTCATCGCGAAAACCCCTTCGCTATCCGGGCCCGGGACTGGCAGACGCATTATGGGTGTTAACATTGGAGGAATAATCTTGAAAAACAGCATCTTTGCCGGATGACACTCGAAGCATTCAAATCCAGCTTATCGCAACCCCACCCACCACAAGGTCTCTCAAATCTCTTGCAGGCGATGTGGCATGAAGGAAAGAATGATTGGGAACAAGCACACAACATTGCCCAGGATATTCAATCATCAGAAGGGTCGTGGATCCATGCCTACCTCCACCGCAAGGAAGGTGATCAGGGCAACGCAGCCTACTGGTATCACCGCGCGGGAAAACCGTTGCCCCGTGTCCCGCTCGACCAGGAATGGGAACAGATCGTATCGGCGTTCCTTCGGGCATGACATCTGTCAGTTGCTGCAAATAAATTTCTGGAGCTGTAACAGGACATTAATTGAATTGCGAAGGCGCGTAGCATTCCTGCCAGTATTCAATAATTTTTTTTACGGTATCCTGCAATTCGTTCATACGGGCGGGCTTGATAAAAAATCCCTGCACTGACATCGCGTACGCATCATCCACGGCTTTTTTGTCGACGCCCGTTGTAAAAAAAAGATACGGTATGCATTTCAGTTTCTCATTGGCGCAGATTCTGTTCCGCACCTCAAAACCATCCATTCGCGGCATATTAATATCCGACAGAATAATAAAAGGCTGATCAGAAGTTGTGTTGAGATAGTGCAGAGCCTCAGTGCCATCGGAAAAGAACAGAACTTTGTTGGGAAAATTCAGCTTCTTAAAAATTTCGTCGAGGATCTGTTGATCTTCCAGATCATCTTCGATCACGATGATAGGTCCTGATTTTTTCATATCCATTCTTTAGGCCTCACATAAAAAATCAATACACCTGTGAAGGTGTACACCAGCAGTAAAGAAAAAATGGTGCCAACGAGTTAATCGATACGATCAAACGCGTTTTCAGGAAATGGACTGTGGAAAGATGCATCAGTTCGGGGCTACCTCACGGTGTGATAAACATCACCTGAACGCCCCTGGCGATTTTCATCCAGGCGATATCAGGTATCCCTGTTTGGAGGATAAAAATTTCATCAGACGCATGCGGCGCAGGAGCGAAAACTTTTTTGGTCCTGCACCTTTGCTATCTATATTCAAATCCCAGTTTGTCCAACCCAGCCTGCACTTCGGGTGCCGACATAAAGAGATCCCACAATAATCCGGAGCGGTGATTTTCCATCATCACAACAATAGGACCCTGATCGATGGCGAGGTACCAGGGCTTGTACCAATCGTGTTCTTCACTGAATCCATCGTAAAATCCATATTCACCCCACACTTTATCACCGAGTTTATAATACATATATTTCATCACCTTCATGGATTCATCAGGTGTATAAGGGAAGGACGAAAGCGCAGCCGTCGGCGTGATCACGCCCCTATCTTCGGCCGGACTGTGGGCAGCATAAGATTTAACCGAATATCCCGCCGTAAGTCCCCAGCAATCTTCCCCATACCCTTCAAACTGCTTCGGGTTCTCAATGCAATACTGACGATTGATCAGCGTATGATTTTTGTTGTGTTGCCAGTAGTCAGCGTATTGATCTTTCAGCTTACGTGGATCCAGGCCTAAATAGGAATAGTGAGACCAGAACAAAGGTCCGCCGAATTGTTCTGCCCCGTTGTGACGCAGATCCAGATGGTAACCATACTGCTCATGGCTGGGGTCATTCTTCATGGCGCCACCGCGTGCCCATCCTTCGTGATATACTTCCGCAGGTATCCCATGCGTGGGCGATGCCGCAGCCAGCACATACATGATCAGACATTCGTTGTATCCCGTAACGGCAAAGTTCATGATCCATTCTTTTTGCGGCGACCAGTGCCAGTACAATACATTTTTTCCATCGCGACGATACCAGTCCCACTCAATCTCCCTCCACAGTTTATCTATTTTTTGCGAAAGGGCTTTCTCCTGGTCATTACCATCCTTGAAGTACTGCCTGACACACAACAGCCCTTGCGCCAGAAAGGCCGTCTCGACCAGGTCACCACCGTCGTCATTCTTGCCGAACGGTTTCACTTTCCCTGTTTCGCCATTCAGCCAGTGTGGCCATGCCCCATGGAAGCGATCAGCCTTCTCAAGCCAGCCGACCAGTTTATCAAGCCGTTCATAGCCTTCCTGTCGTGTAATAAATTTCCTTTCAATGCCCACGAGGATTGCCATTACACCGAATCCCGTTCCACCGGAAGTTACGATGTGTTTGTCATTGTTGGGATACACATTGTCCATATGAAATCTTTCGCGGGCGGCACCTGATGTTGGCTCGGCACCGTCCCAGAAATACTGAAATGTTCTGTATTGAACGAGCGTCATCAAAGAATCATCGCTTAAGGTTTGTGTACTGTCGCCTGCGGTTGATCGACCCGCTTCTTTCTGCGGAGTACAGGCAAATATCAGCGTTGACAATGTGAGCAGGAGAACGACTTTACTTTTCATTACTGTGCTGTCTTTTTGTAATAAAATCAAAATAAGATCTTAACGGGTAAACCCAAGTTTATCCATGGCCGTCTGCACTTCCGGAGAAGACATAAACAAATTCCATAACAATCCGGTGCGGTGATTTTCGAGCATCACAATGATCGGACCCTGGTCGATGGCAAGATACGAATCTGCCGTCCAGTTTTCGGTGATGTTAAAGGCGTCATAAAATCCATAAGGACCCCACAGCCTGTCACCCAGCGTGTAGTAAAAAAACTTCATAGCTTTCATTGACTGCTCCGGCGCATATGGAAATGACGACAGGGCAGCAGTAGGTGTAATCACGCCGAGATCATTGGTGGGTGAATGTGCTGAATATCCGGCGTGGTTATCACTTGCCGTAAATCCCCAGTTGGCGTCACTGTAGCCGACATAATTTTTTGGATTGTTAACCGCATGCGCATGATTGATCAACGAATGGTTCACATTCTGCGTCCAGTAGTTGCCATACGTATCCTGCAGGCCCCGTGGGTCCAGTCCGAGGAATGAATAGTGTGCAAAGAATAAAGGTCCGCCATAGTCATAGCCCAGCGGTAAGTTGATGCCGTAAAAACTTTTGTTGCTTATAATCGAGCCGTTGCCGGCCCAGCCTGTATGGTAGACGGAAGCATCAACGCTATGTGCAGGCGAAGCCGCTGCGAGAAAGTATGTGATCAGCGCCTCGTTATATCCTCGGATGGCGTGGTTCATGATCCACTGCTTGTCAGGAGACCAGTGCCAATAGAGCACATCCTCGCCCTTCGTGTACCAGTCCCATTCAACTGTACTCCAAAGGAAATTTATTCTATCGATCAGGGTCTTTTCGCTGGCCACGTTCGCCTGCAGATATTGACGGAACGTCAACAACCCCTGCATCAGGAACGAAGTTTCGACGAGATCACCGCCATTATCATTCGGACTGAACGGTACCACCTTGCCTGTGTTGCCATTCATCCAGTGCGGCCAGGCGCCGTGAAACCGGTCGGCGTTTTCCAGGAAGGTGAGTATCGCGTTCATGCGTTCCAGCGCTTCAGCGCGTGAAACGAAATTTCTTTCGACGCCAACGATGAGCGCCATGATACCAAATCCGGTTCCGCCACTGGTAACTACATCACCGGAAGTATTCCGTTCACGCGCCATGCCGCTGACGGGATGGGCAAAGTCCCAGAAGTATTTAAAGGTTTGGTGCTGAACGATTGTAAGCAGCTCCTCATCGGAGACAACAGGCATTTTCGGTGTTGGATCAACCAGGGTATACAATGTCTTCGACATACCCGCAAAGGGTTCTTCCCGTTCGCCTTTTACATTTGATGAGATCGTTAACACATACTTTGTCAAATGTCTTAACGGCATGGTGGTCGCGATCGCGACAGTCTGATCATCATTCGAGTAGGAAAAAATCAATGCGGATGCATTTGTTCCCTGGAGGCTTACAGATCCTTCCAGGGATGGGCGGTTTACCGGTGCCGAAAAATTCAGTACCAGGGGGAGATCCAGTGGCACATCGGTGATGCGATCCTGTTTCGTGACATCCGTTCCATGCATCTCCACCGAAGCCAGCGTCAGGTTTCCGATGGCTGTCTTAAACTGAAGGCTGACCGGTGAGAAGGACTCACCAGCGGCGCCCTGCAATCCTCCGCTGAGTTCCAGTGTGTAAACAGTAGCAGGCAGCAATGGACCGGACGGGTAAATTACAACGGTGCGGCCATCGGCGAGGAAACTGACGGCGGCCTGAACAGGTTGCTGACCGTTCCTGAGTGCGATGGAATTACGCGCCGATGTCTCATTTACAGCGGACGAAAAGAGCAGGGTTACACTCCGGTCTACGGGGATGCCGTCGGTGACCCCAGAAAGATCAAGTTCGATGGTCCCTGCAAATGCATGGAGCAAATTTAGCGGCTTGCTGGTCTGTTCATCGTTGTTGCAGCCAGACAAGTGTGCGAGCAGAAGGAAAATAAATACATGCCTGAATATCATCGCATAAAAATAATGAGGATTTTCAGTCAACCCGAAAATCCTCATTTCTTGTCCCCTTTAAGTTAATATTTTGCCGGATCAACCACCGGCAATGATCGCTTGAATTTCAGTCTGCGTCAGGACCTTATTGAACATGCGCAATTCGTCAAAGAGGCTCTGATCGGAGAGATGGCCCCACTCCGTAAAACGGGGCGCTCCGGAAGCAATGGAGAGGATATCACAACCTGTCCAGTCTACACCGTCAAATGCTCCTTCTGAAACGACTTGTCCGTCGATATACACCACTACCTTGTCGAGACCGATCGTAAATGCAATGTGGACCCACTCTCCGGCAGCAATATCGGCAGCGGCTCCGCCATCAAACCAGAAGTCTGAATCACCATTTCCCACATTCAATTTGACACGTTGCTTCCCGCCGGCATCTTCACGGAACAAACGGAATCCGCTTGTTCTGTTATTGGGGGTAGCCGTATTGACCAGGTCCGGAGGACCGATTGTTAGAATGCCCGCGCGATCAGGCGAAGCATTTAATTTATACCAGAAGGCCGCACTGAATTCGTCGGTCAGGAATTCCGTGGTAGGTAATGTCAGGTATGCATCGGCCGCACCCGCATAGGATTTACCCGACACCGCGTCATCGGAAAAACCGGGAGATCCGACCTGTGTGGCATTGGTAATGCTTACCAACTCCATGTAGTCACCATCAAAGGGCATGTAAAAGTGTTCCCCTTCATAAACGGGTTGGTACGGAGCGATCTTTTCAAAATTGACCGATTGCGTGGTCGATTTGCCGGAAAGGTCAGTGGCTGTAATCGCGAGCGTATGCGTACCGTTGGTAAGCTGGCCATACTGATAGGTTTGCAGCGCCCGGCGGTAATCTTTGAAGTCAGTGAACTCCTGTACTTTCGTTCCGTCAAGCGAAACGGAAATAGTCTGGATCTCAATATCATCCACCACTTCAAATTGAATGTTGACAGGAGCCACATCTTCCCTTACCCTGATCAGTGTACCCTCTGCGGGGTAGGTGATCGTAACGGTAGGAGCGGATTCATCCGGCCCCGGCGCTACCCGTGAGATCGGATCGATACCTTCATTGCAGGCAACTGCAACCAATGCCGCAGAACCGATTAAAATATTTTTTAACATTTTCATTTTCTTCATTTTTAAGGGTCAAAAAATTATAGGCTCTCGCGAAGAATCGGATACAAGTCTACCTGCGACTGTGGATAAGGAAGGAAGGTCTTATCTTCTGTAAACGTCCTTCCATCATAGCTGAGCTCATCGTATTCGCCAAGCCTGATCATGTCGTAATAACGAACGCCCCACTCCATGGCCAGCTCCGCAAATTTCTCGTCCATCACCTGTTGCAGCGTTACACCGGAAAGTGCACCAAGACCTGCCCGGTCCCTGACGGCGTTGACAGCCTGATCCGCAGTCATGCCCGTTCCCGATGCACCCTGAACCAGCGCTTCTGCATGCATCAACAGGATCTCGGCATAACGGATGCAGGTAAAGTTCTTATTCGTGCCATAATCAGTGCGGCCGGGGGTCAGCTGATCGGAAGGCAGGTAATGTTTCCCACTGGCAAACATCGCACGCGCGTAATCATTGATCCTGTCATTGGATGGCGTGGTGTTCGAAATCCAGTCGGGCAGTGTCGCATAGTTGGGATCCTTTTTGATCTCTGCAATCCCGCGATCCGTGAAGAGCACCGAAGTCTCCAAACGGGTTGTCTCTCCCCTGTCGAGCATGAACTTGATATACTTCAGGCTGGGCTCAAAGAATCCCCAACCGCTCCCTGCACCAGTGACCGCTGGTGTCCAGTTCTCCGGTCCGTAGAATGCGAACAGGTGCGTCTTGGTATCGCCGGAACCAGCGCCAAAATCGGAATACTGTAACTCCAGGATATTTTCTTTATTGAGCTTACCCGGAATTTTGAACAACTGATAATAATCAGCTTCCAGCGCGAATTCATTGGAAGTTATGATCTCGGACGTGGCATCTGCAACTGCCTGATAATTTTTCAACTCCAGGTTGGCCAGTGCTTTGATAGCAAGCGCCGTATATTTCGTAACCCCTCCACGGATATCGGTGCGCTCATTCGGATGCATGACCGGCAAAAGAGGCATGGCCTCATCCATTTGCGCAGAGATATGTTCCATCACCTCGGCTTGTGTTGACAGCGGTGTGTTCAGCAGGTCGGAAGGATCGGAACTCGTGGTAATAAATACGTCGCCCCATACACGCGATAACTGGAAAAGTAAATAAGCTCTGAGCACCTTCGCTTCAGCGATGTATTGATCGCCAAGCGCAGGATTCGGAGCAAACTCCTGATACTTTTCAATCTGTTCAATCGCGGAATGCGCATCCCAGATATTATTGTACAGGTTTTGCCATAAGGAATTGTACATCCAGTAGTCCTTGTTATAGTTGTATTTGTCGGTTTCAGCATAATCCTGCTGATCGCCCAATCCACCCGCATTCACATCATCACCTCTCACGGAGATCAGCGGAAAGTCTTCCCAGCCACGGTTATAAAAACCGGCATAAGTTCCGATCAAGGGCAACATCATATTGTCCGAATTGGTGTAATCCGTGTCTTCAAGAAACGAAGTGTTTTCCGGAGGCTCGTCCAGCAGATCGTGGCACGATGTGACGACCATCGCTGTGAAGGCGACGACGGCAATTTTTATATAGTATTTAAGCAGTTTCATATATTCTTGATCTAGAAATTAGAATTTGATATTTAAGCCAACAGTATACACTGCCGGGATGGGGTACGTTTGCGTATCCCAGCCATTGGGAACTTCCGGGTTGAAACCGTTATAGGAGAATACGGTTAACGGGCGCTCCGCAGTGAGGATCAGCCTTGACTGGGGCATTTCAGTTCCAAACATTTTAACGTTGTTGAAATTATATGCCAACTGAACGTTCTGAATCCGGAAGAAGTCGCCGTCTTCAACGAAGAAAGTGCTCATCTTTTGATTCCATCCTTTTCTCAGACCCGCGGAAGAAGGATACTCATTCGAAGTTCCTTCGCCGTGCCAGCGATTAATGGCGAGGTCCGCATCCATGTTTCCGTCAGACGTCCAGATAATCTCCCCGCGCTTGCGGTTGAGAATCTTGTTTCCTGACTGACCCATCACGTTGGCGGAAAGATCAAAATTCATAAATGAGATACCCAGGTTGAAGCCATAAGTAAGGGATGGAAGATAGGAACCCAATACGACACGGTCATTATCATTGATCGCGCCATCACCATTCTGGTCTCTGAACATCAGGTCGCCCGGGACGAGTCCGTTTGCCACGGCGATGGGATCAGCCTGAATCTGCTCATCGTTTTGATAAACGCCTGTGGTTTCATATCCGAAGAACGCAAGCAAAGGTTCTCCCACCATCGTTCGCTGACGGAATTCTGCGGTACCACCGTCAATATACGGCTGTCCGAAAACATCGGTAACCTCGTTCTTCAGCGTGGCCATGTTTACGCCGATGTTGTAGCGAAGACCATTGGTCAACTCCTGAGACCAGGTCAGCGCTAGTTCCAAACCGGAGTTTTTGATCTCCCCGGCATTTCTCCGGACGAAATCATTACCGATCCGGACAGGAATGACAGCGTTGTTATTATTACGGATATAGTAGTCAGCTTCAAGAGACAGGCGGCTGTCAAGTAGTCGCGATGAGATACCTACGTTCCATTCTTCAATGACTTCCCACTCGAGGTAGTCAAAAGTATTGGTGAAAACAGCTCCTGACACGAGCTGATCATTGATCGCCGTTGTTACGATCTCTGTCGTCCGGGCGCCGCTACTGGCCGGCACCTTATCATTACCGAGTTTACCCCAGCTGGCGCGCAGTTTCAGGAAGTCAATCGTATTGCCATCGCTCATAAAGCCCTCTTCCGAAATGACCCAGCCTGCTCCTACAGACGGAAAATAACCCCACTTTTCCTGGAACTTCGAGCTTCCATCAGCGCGCATCGTTCCATACAGCAGATACTTATCTTTGAAATTATAGGAAACCCGTCCGAAATAAGATAGTCCGTAAAACCTGGAACCATTATCGGCTACTTCGTCAGTAGGAATCTCATTCGCGAAGTTGATGTACCACGACTGTTCACGGTCAAGCGGAACATTGAATTCCGTTCCTGCCGCCTTCAGTTCGCTATAGGCTTCATCCCTGTAAGACGCGCCAGCCATCACCACAAAATTATGTTCTCCAACATTTTCAGTATAGGTCAGTACATTGTCCCATATCTGGTTATTGTAGGTTTTAAAAACTTTGGTGAGCTTGGCCTGAGGTCTTTGAAATCCATCACCGATATAGTAGGGCAAATCCATATAACGCTCATCCAGCGAAGTAAAACTGTTGTTATAGGTGGTCCTGAAATTCAGCTTACTGGGAACGATATCGATCTGGGCATAGAACCCTGCTAACGCCTTGCGGATCTTCAGCTCATTATTATTGAATGCGAGTACTGGAAAGGGGTTCTGCCCTCCGCGGTAACCCAGGGTCTGGGCGCTGGCGTAACGTGTAGGCGCCGCGGTGGTATTCAACTCGTCATACACCGGAAGGATCGGTATGGCAAAATATGCTTCGTTCCATGCTGCGTCTTCCGCATCGTGCTTGGTTGCATTGCTTAAGTTAACATTTCCTCCAATCTTGAACCAATCGTTGGCCTGAAAATCGATCTTGGAACGCAGGTTAAACCGCTCGTAATCATTTTTAGTGTCGAGAATTCCATCCTGTCCGAAATAACTTCCACCAACCGAATACGATGTCCGTTCTCCTCCGCCAGTGACATTGAGACTGTGATTCTGAATCGGCGCCGTGCGCAGAATTTCCTGGTACCAGTCTGTATTTACATCCGGAACATTTGGATTGACGCGGCTTCTTCCAAATCGCTGCATCGCATTGAGGATGAAACTGGCATCGGCGACAGAACCTGACTCATTCGCCATCGCGGTGAATTGTTCCGCATTGGCCATCTTCAGAATGTTTTGTGCCACCTGAACACCATAATAACCATCGTAAGTGATCTGGGCAGCTTCATTCGTGAGACCAGACTTGGTTTCAATCAGGACTACGCCATTGGCTGCGCGCACACCGTAAATGGCCGCGGCAGAAGCATCTTTCAATACCGACATCGTTGCAATATCCGACGGGTTCAAAAAGTCAATATCGTCGAAGAACATTCCGTCAACCACATACAGAGGGCCTTCCAAATTCTTGGTGGATCCATCATCGTTAAATTCAGGAAACGTACCAATCCCCCGTACCCGAACAGTCGGCGCATCACCCGGAGCTCCGCTGCTCACAATCTGAAGACCCGGGACTTTTCCCTGCAAGGCCTGCATGGCCTGTCCCGTCGGAGTTTTCGTGATCTCTTCGGATTTGATCGTGGTGATCGCCGAAGTGAGATCTTTCTCACGCTGCGTTCCATATCCAACGACAACCACTTCTTCCAGCGAAGTGACATCCGGTTGAAGGCTAACATCTATTACGGTCCGGTCTCCCACCTCGACGGTGGCGTTCTGGAATCCTACAAAGCTGAAAACCAACGTATTCTCATTTTCGGCCAGCGTCAGGGAATACTTACCATCCACATCCGTGGCAGTACCTTTGGTGGTACCTTCCACAACCACATTGACACCAGGTACCGGCAGATCATCATCAGCAGAAGTCACCGTACCGGTAACTTGCCGTTCCTGAGACCATGCCGTCCATGACACCAGAAATGCCACAAGCAACAGTAAAAAATTTTTCATAGATAACTTGGTTAGTTTTATTAATGGAAATATTGGTAAAAATCGATTGCAGGCACAGAAAAATCATCGGATTCAACCTTTTAAAGCCTGTCAATCTTCAAACTCAGGGGCACTGAATTAGCGTAAAAAAAACATTGATTTCAATCGATTTCTCTACATTTAGACGAGCACCGCCATAAGGGATTTGCGTAAAAAAAACATTCCTGATTTCAGGCATCGGTCGCTTGGCTCATTTTGAACGGAAATGACGAGCCTAAGACTGGTGAATCGGTTGGAGAAACTGAAGGCGTGAACAAAACAAGAACGGATCCTCCTTGTGACGGCGTTGCAATCGCTGACCGGCAAGTGGCCGGGGGTAGGGCTCCCGATCTTCAACAACCTTCACGACAGTGTTTTGCTCTTCAGCACTTTATGAACCATGGGCAAGAGTATGACCTCTTCCCACCTGGAGGCCGTGGGCTTCTTACCCTGCTTTTCCAGATGGTGAATCCTGTCCTGAACCTTGCGCTTGAAACCCCAAACCGTGTTCATGCGGATCTCCAATTGGCCGGACAATGATTCCAACGTGTGATCTTTTTTGCCGGTAACGGCGAGATACGCAATGTAGAAAGCTTTTTCGATGGGGAATTTGATACTGTGGAAAATGGTGAAGGTGGTGATCGATTCATTATAGCCACAACGCGTGCAGCGCCTGGCGAACTTGAGCGAGCCATCGAAATATTTCTCGTTGCCGCATTTGCGGCAATGAAATCCGTTCTCCCACTTCAGGCTTTCCAGGAACCGGTAACAGGCCAGACTATCCGGATACAAGGTCATGAATTGCCGGTAGTCCATCGTCTTCTCCATCAATCGCTCATTGAGGACTTCACGGATACTGTTCTTCAATTTCCAGTTATCAAGGTCGAGCATCGAATTGATCTCGTTGATCTCCAGCGACTGTCGCTGAAGTTTCTGGTTGATCTGTTCCAGCTCCCGGTTTTTGGTGTTCAGCTCCAGGGTCCTTTCCAGCACTTTCTGCTCCAACTCCCGGTTGACCTTGTCCTTGAGTTCCATGTTGATCTCATGCTGGCGGATAATACGTTTCTGGGCGCGGTCACGGATGGCTTTGAGAAACCGGATGCGGTCTCCGAGGGCGAACGTGAGAAAAAGCATTTCCAAAACGAAGCTGAAGTGAAGGCTGTAATGCAAGGGTGTAGTGAAC
Source organism: Chryseosolibacter sp. (assembly GCA_049791675.1). Taxonomy (GTDB): domain Bacteria; phylum Bacteroidota; class Bacteroidia; order Cytophagales; family Cyclobacteriaceae; genus Chryseosolibacter. The sequence continues at coordinate 105,604 of JBARAD010000141.1, read as the reverse complement.
GGAAGCATATTGAAATACACCAGGGACCGGATAAAGAAGCCGGCAAAGAGGAACCCATAGGCCATCACAAAAAAGCGGGCAGGCCGGTATCCGCGCTTCCATACAGTAATCGCGGTTATAAAGATCAACGACAGCGGGATGATCTCGATATTCCGATAGGTTAGCAAGTGTGGAAGAAAAAAGATCTCTGCCATGAAAAATGCAGAGCGGAATACGATCATCCATAGCAGCGCAGTATCCAGAAGGGGTGCGTGCGCCTTGGTGCGCAAAAAACGTCTTGTAAAGACCAGCGACCATAGAATGACCGAATATAACGTGATGCCTGTCGCATAATCGTTCCATTCCGGACGATCCGGCCACAGGTATTGAAAGCCGATCCCGTCGTAACTCATGGCATAGGCGGCGACGCTCAGTATATACAGGATGTAATAAATATTCTTGATCTCCTTAATAGCCAGGAACACCAGAAAGTTGTACAGGCTGATGATCAGGATCATGCCATAAAAAGTTCCAAAGAGGAAATACTCGTTCAACGCGTAATACACGAAACGGTTAACAGACCGGAACGCGATCCTCACATCTGCGAAACCATGTGACTGCACCCGGAAGTAGTAATGCATCAGGGTGTCCGACTTGACATCGAGGGCAATCTCAAAATTCTTGTGCAGCATCAACCGTTCTTCAAAGGGCAATTTATCCCCCATGCTGACCTTCTTATAGCGGCCATCCGCCTGCGGCACGTAGGCATCGAGATAATCAATCGTCTGATCATAGAATTCCAACAGCCACATCTTTTCCGTGTTCGCCTTGTGGCGGATGGGTAAGCGTATCCAATAGGAGGAATTGCTCCTGAAGTCCCTGTTTTGGTAAGAGCTGTGTTGCTGAAATTGATTGGCAAACGCGGCGGCAGAAACGTCCTCAAACGAAAGAGCGTTCGCCGAGTCGATAAAATACGTCAGCTCATAGGGCATGAAGTTGCGTTCGTCGATCGCGTCATCAACCTCCAGGATGCCTTGCCCCCTCACACAAAAACTGAGGGTTAACATAAATAGCATAAACGTCAACCGCTGCATTGATTCAATAAAATGCTATGCTTAAGACCGTAAATGTAGCAATGCAATTCCGGGAATGCGTGCTCCAGCCGAAAATACTTGAAAGGAAATCTGCTACAGAAGGCTCAAACCTTCGCATGGTCTTCTTTCAAGACCTGCGGCTCCTCCGCCGTGGGTTTCCTCCGGGAAAGCGGGAAAACAGATTGTCCCCTGAAGTCTTCTGGCATTTCCTCATCGCCGGGGTAACCCAGTTCAATCGACACGCCGTCATAGGGAACATGAGCAGTCTTGAATAAATAATCCCAAAGACTCAGCGAGATACCGAAGTTGATGCCATGGGGGTGGGAAGCGGGAAAATTTTTCGCATGATGCCAGCGGTGCATCTGCGGATTGTTGAAGATGTACTTAAAAACGCCTAAGGAAACTTTAATATTGGAGTGATTGAAGTGTCCGATGCTGATGGCGATGAGGTGTACAAAAAAGAAATCCCGGATACCAAAACCGATCATCCCCAAAGGGATATACTCGATGGTTCTGTAGACCACAGTCTCCATCCAATGGAAGCGCAGGTGCGTGGCAAACCCAAGTTCTTTCGCCGAATGATGCACCTTATGAAATTCCCACAGGAAAGGAACCCTGTGCAGGAGGCGATGAACATTCCAATGGATAAAATCGCGAACCACAAACAGTATCGCAAGTTGTGCAATTGCAGGCAGTACACCGACTTCAATCGCTATCAGGTTACGGATCCCGAAAACATTGAAAAGAAAACCATTAAAGGCGTCGACGAATACATTGGAGATGGCATAATATCCAATAAGCGAAAAAAGAAAAAAATTGAAGAACATGTAAAACACATCCAGTCCGAAATCCTTCTTGATGGCAGACTGCGATTTCCTCCAGGGCCTCAGCCATTCAAGCACGAAGAAAAAAACAGAGACGCCGATCAGCCAGTAAAAATAATTTCCCCAGCCGGGATTCGTGATCTCATGATACAGGTAACTGCCATAATCCGCATAGGATTTCAGGATGCTTTCGATGAATTTTTCCATGGCTCGCGGAATTGACAACACAAATTTCTGAAAAAAAATTACCGGCAATCAACAATTTATAGTCAGGCAGAACACCGGCCCCATTTCGAATGGCATCCGAGCGACTGTGTGAGACGGGAATGCTTTCCATTGCATTACTTCCAATTAAAAGCAACCGGATAGGGTTTCGCAATTATCCCGGGACCAGGATTACCGGTTCCCGAAGTAAACCCAGTCTAAATGAAACAGATTTCCCCTTTGTCCTTTGGGATGTGTGAATACAAAATACACATCATGACTTCCGGAGACGGTTTCATTTAATCTCGCACTGACTTCTTTCCACCCGTCTTTCAGGTCGTCCACCTTTCCTGCCGGGACAGGCAGCGTGCTGATCAGCTTACCATTTTTGCTGTCGAGCCTGACCTCGATATTCCCTCCGACTCCATGCGATTGCACACGGTATTTTAACTGTTTGACATGGGTGAGGTCAAGGTCATTGAATTTAACAAAACGCTCATGTTGGATCGCGGTGGCAAAGGTTAAGAACACCGTGGTGATCGTTCCCATCCGCACATCCCCCTCATCGTAATCCTCGATCTGCACCATGGGATTCCGGAGCGCGATGTGGGCATTGGTATACAACGGTTCGATACCATTTGCTCCCTTGTCAGTATAGCTGGCCATGAAAAGGTAGGAGCCTTCATTTCCTTTTTCCGCATGATCTTTCAACGCAACCGTACCTTCCAATGGAAGGGATCGATTCGACGCATTTAACGAAAGAATGTAATTCACCATCTCCTTAGCCTCATCCGCAGAAAGATCAGGATGCGATGACATCGGCCGGTCACCCCAGTTACCGCTTCCTCCCTGGATGATCTTATAGGCCAGCTGGTTTTCAATGCCTGGCTTACCGGAATAACGCGTCGCAATTTTTCTGTAGGCAGGACCGACTGATTCCTGATCCGTCGAATGACAAGCCTTGCAGTCAAGATTTTCAAGTAAACTTTTTCCTTTGGTGAACTGGATGTTTCCCGCATCGCGTGGATCGGAAAGGACGACAGCAAGGTCTTTTCCATGCGGCAGAAAGTTCAATGAAACATTTACATGTCCTGCATCAATTGATTGGTCCTCTTGATCACTAACCAGAACTTTGTAATCGAAAGGGACATTGTCCCAGTAAAAACTTTTATTGGACGTGGTGTTAATCACAACCGCCGGCGGAGCATTGCCCACTTTCATTACGATCGTTGATCTGGTTTCCTCGCCGTGATTATCTTTTACGGTCAACCCCACTTCATAAGTTCCGGGATTGGTGAAAGTGTGAACCATGCGGTCGCCATCAACCTGTTCTCCTTCCACCTGCCACCTGTATTCCAGCACATCTTTTTCGTCAAAATCCATAGACCCTTCGGCTGAAAACCTGGCTTCAAACGGTGCTGCGCCGTATGAATTACTTACCCGGATGTTGGCCACGGGTTTACGATTGCCCTCTGCGTACTCGATGCGGATCAATCGCGCATCGGAATTCTTCGCAAACCAGTTCGTACCATATTCAAGAATATAGATCGCACCATCCCGGGCAAATTGCATATCCGTAGGAGCGACGAATTTCAGGTGGTCGAGAAACGGCTCCATGCGTACATAATTTCCATCTTCATCGAGTGTGACGGCCATGAACCACCGGCGTACCCAATCGTAGATGAAGAGTTTTCTATCGTAATAATCAGGCAGCTTGTGTCTGGCGGAAGCAAACAGATCGCTGTAATAAACAGGGCCCGCCATGGCGCTTTGCCCACCTTTTCCCACCAACGGAAAACGCGATGAGCTTCCATCACCGTACCATATCATGGCTGGCTGTGCGGGAGGCAGTTCTTTTACACCTGTATTGTTCGGAGAATTGTTGATGGGACTTTCCGGGCTGAATTTGGGCCCCTCCCTTTTGGTCGCAAAATCGTAGTGCGGAAAAGCTTCGTTGTTACCGAGGAAATAGGGCCATCCGTAAAAACCCGGATTTTTCGCCTGGTTGATCTCATCAAAGCTCAGCGTTCCTTCACTTGCAGGTACTTTCGTATCCGGACCGACATCGCCCCAGTACAGGAAATTTGTTTCAGGGTCGATGGAAAAGCGATACGGATTGCGGCACCCCATCACATAAATCTCCGGCCTCCCTTTCGAGCCATCCTTCGGAAAAAGATTTCCCTCCGGAATAGAGTACGTTCCGTCCGGTTCAGGTTTTATCCGCAGTATTTTACCACGCAGGTCATTGCTGTTCGCAGCGGTGGCCTGATCATCGGAAAGTTGCCTTCCTGGTCTCTCATCAAGGGGAACATAGCCTTCTGTCTCCTCAGCATTTGTATTGTCACCGGTAGAAAGATAAAGCAATCCTTTCTTATCAAATGCCAGATATCCGGCGGAGTGGCAACAATAAATGCGTTGCGTCGGAATTTCGAGCATGGTTTTCTCAGAGGCCATGTCAAGTTCATCGCCGCGGAGTTCAATCCTTGAGAGGCGGTTCACGCTCCTTTGTCCCGCGACGGCATAATAAAAATAAGCCCAATGATTTCTTTCGAATTGCGGGTCCAGCGCCACGCCGAGCAAGCCGTCCTCAATTCCGCTGAAGACGTCAAACTGCGCAATGGTCTTTGTTTGTTTTGCGCTGTCATCATAGAGTTTAACCGCGCCCTTTCTTTCTACCATCAACACATTATTGTCTGGAAGAATCGCCATTTGCATGGGCTCATCCATTCCCTGTGTCAGCACCCGGTAGGTGTAACGACTGGCGTCCGGAACCGAAACGGTCTTCACGCGGCGGTAATCCGGAATGGCATTCTCGCCGATGGCATACTCGATTGCTTCCTGCAGCTGGTCAGACGTGAAGCCAGGGAGCAATACGGTAACGCGACCGTTATCCTCCTTCAGCCGCGAATTCAGCCCGATGGTATTCCAGGAGGCCAGCCATGGATAATCATTTTGTGAATGCGTGGTGTCTTTCACAGCCACAAGACCGCCTCCCTCAGCTTCGAGATAGCGTTTAAGCGTTGTAAGCGCGCGATGATCCAACGTGCTGATAGCAGAGAAGGTGATAACAAGGGCACTGTACTCCTTTATAAGATCTTCCTGCAACGTATCGGTATCAGAAATTTTTTCAATACGCCAGCCAGACTTCCCGCCAATTTCGTCAAGTTGCTTTTCAAGCGAAAGACTCCCGTTGTCACTATAAAGAAGAATTTTTGTTTCCTCCCGTTTGCTGGTACAGGCGATAAGGATAATTGAAAGGAATAACAGTCCCGGAAAGCTGCGCTTGTTAAAAAAAGATTTCATTAAAGACCAAAAAGTAGTTCAGATGGATATGGCTTCCAACCCCCCGGAAATATTTCCAGACGGTTTTTTTTAACCGGCACAAAGGTAATATGTTTTGCGACATCAGGACCCCCTTTCAGGATTTCCGATAGACCTTGCAGCTGGCCTAAGCTACTGAACGGGTCACACCTCACGTGAGGCCCGAATCAAAAAGAGAGGATGCGGAATCAGGCAGCTATTCATGCGCGCGAACCTTGACCCGGTTCTTCTTCCATTCTGTAAGGGCTTCGCGGTTCTTTTGAAGCTCCGCCTCCGTTGGTTTGTAATCAATCAGCTTGCGAAGGTCCGGCTGGCCCGCGTCTACCCATGCCGTATACCAGATGTCGCCGATTGCCTTGACGGAGGCGCGCATTTGTTCTTCAATCATTCCATCCAGCACCGTATGGTAGTCGCGGGCATATTCAACTGCGTATACCTTTACGGTCAGGGTGCCCCTGGTTTCAAAAGCATATTTTTTCTCTTCATAGCGCAATCCGAGCTTCTTTTCTTCCGACAGGACGCGGTCAACGAGTTTGTGTGTGGAAGCAATTATTTCCCACGCTGCATCCTGCGGGTATGGCATATACTGAGCCTTCCCCACAAAAAAATTATATTCTTCGCTGAAGATCTCCGGCAGCCGCGACTCCCAGAAGCCGTGTATCCCCTCCTGCCCCGTAAGCTGGCCGTTGTAGTTTTCCGTGGTGTGAAGCGGCACATGCGCGTCGGAAATATAATGGCCCAGCTCTGCCGATATCCGCAGGATCTCCGCAGGGTCCTTTACCAGGAAGGCATCCCTTAACCTGTGATACATCGCATCAATATGCCATGGCAGAATTCCATAAGCCTGCAGCGTGTCTTCCGAATAACGCGTCACGGCTTCACGCCAGTCATGCGGAAGCACGGTCAGGGCGCTGTCTCCATAATGGTCAGCGTCAAGATAGTGTCGCGGCGCCTCCTCAGGAACAACATAACGCCGCTTGTCGGGATTTACAGCAGACCGTTCGAGGTAAGCAATATGCTTTTTGTAGAAACCGATCATCTCCGGTGGAAGCGTAAAGACCGCGAGGCGATTGATCCGCTCATGAGCAAAAAAGCCCCAGACGGGCCGAAATGCAGCGTTCGACAGCCCGAGAAGAGCCAGCAGGAGAAGGGTCTTTCTCATCTTAATGGTGCGTTTAGCGATTGGCTATACCAATGTACAAAATATTGTCGCTTGACCCGTCTGTGGGCTGTCGACTGTGGACTGTGGTCCGGGGTCCGTGGACTAAAATGAATCCTCAGACTTTTTTTGCATTTTAAATATTTCCCCTTACCTTTGCAGTCCTTATTTTGGAAAAGAGATATGGCAAATCATAAATCAGCAGAGAAAAGAATTCGCGCAAACGAAACCAAGCGCCTCAGGAACCGCTATCAGCACAAGACCGCGAGAACGGTTATTAAGAAGCTGAAGACCACCACTGTCAAGACGGAGGCATCAGAACTGTTGAAGCAGGTTTCTGCGATGATCGACAAACTGGCTAAAAACAACATTATCCACTGGAAGAAGGCCGCAAACCAGAAATCCAAGCTGGCAAAGTTCGTCAACGGACTGGAAAAATAATTCGTAGCATACATGGGGAAACCCTCTCTGAGTCTCACTCGGAGAGGGTTTTTCTTTTTACATTCGTTCACGGGCGCTTCAACCCGCCCCGGAAATCAAAAAAAGACCCACTATGAACGAACCCTCTTTAACGCCCCTGAAGATCAAGAGCTGGTCTCCGGAGGACAGACCCCGCGAAAAATTATTATCCAAAGGAACACCGGCGTTATCTGACGCCGAGCTGGTCGCCATTCTGCTGGGCACCGGCACCACCTCCACCAGCGCCGTGGAACTGGCCAAAAGAGTCTTGCAAACGGTCGACAACAAACTCCACGACCTGGCCCGGCTTTCTGCCAAAGACCTGACAAAAATAAAGGGCATCGGCGAGGCAAAGGCGATTTCTATTGTGGCTGCACTGGAACTTGGAAGGCGGAGAAACGATGGAGACTCGGAGGAAAAACCGCGCATTGCAAGCTCCAGAGATGGTTTTGCCCTCCTCAAGGCACATTTGCAGGATATCCACCACGAAGAGTTCTGGATTATTCTGCTCAACCGTGCAAACCGCGTGATCAAAAAACACCAGATCAGCCAGGGCGGCGTTGCCGGCACCGTCGCCGATCCGAAGATCATATTCAAGCTCGCCCTGTCCGAACTGGCGAGCGGTATCATCCTGGCCCACAATCATCCCTCGGGCAATCTCACGGCAAGTCAGGCGGACATCGATTTAACAAAAAAGATCAGAGAGGCCGGCAAACTGCTGGAAATTCAAGTGCTCGACCATTTGATCGTGGCCGGTCAAAAATATTTTAGTTTTGCAGATGAGGGAATGTTATAGCGAATGAATAAAAAGAGAATCATCGGAGGCGGACTTTTTGTCTTATTAATCATCGTCGGATTGGTGATTACTTTCCAGGCCAAAGATCCTGTAGAAGAGCCCGAAGTCGCCCCCGGCCCCATCAAACCCGCTCTTCCAAACCCTTATGTGCAGAAACTTCTCGTCGACTATGAAAAAGAAATGGTCGATCTGCTCAACCAAACCAAAACTCCCGGCATGGCCATTGCCATCGTTCAGGATAGCACGGTGCTCTTTTTGAAAGGATATGGTGTGCGGGAAGCCGGAACAAAAGATTCGGTCAACGAACATACGGTCTTCCGGCTGGCGTCTGTGTCAAAATGCTTTGCGCCCTTGTTAACCGGTTTGCTGGTTGAGAAGAACATACTGGATTGGGATGATTTTGTCATTGAACACCTGCGCGATTTCAAACTAAAAACCACGACAAACACCGACAGCCTGAAGCTGATCCATGTGCTCTCGCATTCTACGGGCCTTCCTTATCACACATACACAACCCTGGTGGAGGATGGGGTCGACCTTCAAACCATGGTGCAGGAACTGCAAAACGTGAACATCATCGCCAGGCCAGGCGAAATGTACAGTTACCAAAACGTCGCTTACAGCATTATCGGCGAGGTGATCAGGGCACGCACCGGCAAAACGTATCAGGCGCTCATGCAGGAAGAAATTTTCGATCCACTGAAGATGAACGACGCTTCCATGAGCTATCAGGCCATCATGCAAAATGATAATGTTGCGCAGCCACATCTTCACTGGCGCAAAGGGTGGAAAGCAACCAAGATCCTCGATACCTATTACAACGTAGGGCCTGCTGGAGGAATAAATGCGAGCATCGCGGATATGGCCGAATGGCTTAAGGTAATGCTGGGAACGAACGGGAAATTCGTCAGCACGGAGACGCTTGATAAGATATTTACCCCGGTTGTCAAAGCAAAAACGAAAAACCGCTATTTCCGCAAATGGGTCGGGCGGTCTGATTCACATTATGCGCTAGGCTGGAGGGTATTGAATTTCAAGAACGACACCTTATTGTATCATGGGGGTTATGTCAAGGGGTACCGGAGTGAGGTCGCCATCGACCGCAGAAGTAAAATGGCCATCTGCGTATTGAGCAACGGCCCGGGCAGGCTGGTCGATAACAGCGTTCCGATGTTTTTTAACTTGTTCTACAACCAGCGCGATTCCATCATGCATTGGCAGAACAAGCAACTCATGCTGTCCGGGGCTCCCCTGGTTAAACAGGAATGAATCTGGGCTATTTCACAGCGTGTTTCATTAAATTGCCGGCAGAAGCACTAATATTCAAAAACCTTACAGGATCTATGAAACGCAGCAAAGTAATCACACTCATAGCGGTCATCGCTGCGATTATTATCATCTTTTATGGCTTTCAGGGGAGCCAGGATGATACAGCCTTTATTAAAGAGATCGAAAAAGAACGGAAAGACAAAGACCGGTTCATGCGGACATCAGCCGAATCACCTTTTGCCAGTGCGCCGGAGGAATACAAAGGTCTGAACTATTATCCCACTGATATGAAGTACCGGGTGATCGCCAACCTCATCCCGGTCGAAAAAAAGAAGCCAGTGGTGCTGTCTACCAACGACGGTAAAGAACAGCGTTATGTTGAATACGCCTATGCTGAGTTTAAACTCGATGGCGTCGCCAACAAACTTCTCATCCTTGAGATTGCTGACATGGGCCCCTTCCGGGGTAACCTGTTCCTCGCATTTGGTGACGAAACAAGTGCTTCTGAAACGTATGGCGCCGGCCGTTACCTCGATGTAACCAAAACGCCTGGCAGCACCACCATCAAACTCGACTTCAACCTTGCGTACAACCCGTATTGCGCCTACAATAACAGCTTTTCCTGTCCCCTGCCCCCCCGGGAGAATATGCTCTCCATCCCCATCCGCGCCGGTGAGAAGGTGTATCATCCCTGAGCCTGAAGGGATTGAAAAGTTTGAGAAGTATTAAAGGTCTGAAAAGTCTGAAAAGCCAGACGAACGCACCGGTTTAGAAACGGGCCGTGACCGTCAAAAATCGCACACGCGCACTCACCATTGTGCATAATTTGTGTGTAGAATCTCCTCCGCGGGCAATACCTTTGGCGCTTTAACAGATTGATCAGCGTTAAGTTGTTATGTGCTTTAAACTCAAACCCTTATTTTTGAATTTTTATTTCCGTACAAGGCATGACGATCGCGTATAACTGGCTCAAAGAATACATTGAAATTCCGGAATCACCGGAAGAAGTGGGTAAGATCCTGACCTCCACGGGGCTTGAGGTTGAAAGCGTCGAGCCTTTCGAAACGGTTAAAGGCGGTTTCTCCGGATTGGTGATTGGCGAAGTCTTAACCTGCGCCAAACATCCCAATGCAGACAAGTTATCAGTCACTACCGTGGATGTGGGAAATGAAAAGCCACTCCAGATTGTCTGCGGCGCCCCCAATGTCGCCCAGGGTCAGAAAGTTGTTGTTGCCGTTCCGGGAACGACCCTTTATCCCGTGAAGGGCGAGCCCTTTACCATTCGCTCTGCGAAGATCCGCGGTGAGCTTTCGGAAGGGATGATATGCGCGGAGGATGAGATTGGCCTGGGAGAAAGCCATGCAGGCATTATCGTGCTGGAAAAAACCGTGAAGACAGGGACGCCGGCTTCCGGCCACTATAATATTCAATCCGATCATATACTCGAGATCGGCCTCACGCCGAACCGGGCCGACGCAACGTCCCATATAGGTGTCGCCCGCGATATCAAGGCAGCTAAAAACCGGCTGATCCGGTGGCCATCCGTAGAAAGTTTTAAAATAGACAACACGAGTTTGACGATCCCGGTGGTGGTTGAAAATGCCGAAGCGTGTCCGCGCTATTCAGCATTGACCATCAGCGGCGTCTCCATCGGTGATTCTCCCGCATGGCTCCAGAACCGGTTGCGATCCATCGGACTGACGCCCATCAACAACATCGTTGACATCACCAATTTTGTTTGTCATGAAATGGGACAACCGCTTCATGCTTTCGACGCTGCAGCCATCAAGGGCAACAAGGTGGTGATAAAGACCTTGCCGGAAGGAAGCAAATTCACAACACTCGATCATAAAGAACGTACGCTACGCGGAAGCGATCTGATGATCTGCCATGCCGGCGATGGCAAATCAGGCGGTGAAGAAGGAATGTGTATTGCCGGAGTCTTTGGCGGCGCCCATTCGGGTATCAGCGAAAGCACAAAAAATATATTTCTGGAGAGCGCGTATTTTTCGCCGGTCTTCATCCGCAAGACTTCCCAGCATCACCAGCTTAAGACCGATGCATCTTTCCGTTTTGAGCGCGGAACGGATCCCAACATTACGGTATACGCGTTAAAACGCGCCGCCCTGCTGATCACGCAGATTGCCGGCGGTCATATCTCATCGGAAGTGGTTGATATTTACCCCACAAAAGTGGATAACCGGTTGATTGAGGTAAAGGATAAAAACATGAACCGCCTGATCGGGAAGGTGATCCCCCGTGAGGAAATCCACTTAATACTTAAAAGGCTGGATATTGATGTAGTGGACAGCAAGGCAGACCGCTATACCGTGTCAGTCCCGCCCTACCGCGTGGATGTGGTTCAGGAAGCTGACGTCATTGAAGAGGTCCTGCGCATTTATGGATTCAACAATATAGAGCTGTCCAACACGGCGAGAACGGATTTCCTGGCGGAATTTCCCGTCAAGAACATTGACCGGTACAAAAGATCGATCGGCGAACTCCTGGTTGGCAACGGTTTCTTTGAGATCTGGACCAACTCGCTCACAAACCAGGCTTATCAGCAGAAACATCAGTTGACCTTTGACGGAGAAACTGTCGGGATCCTGAACAAGTTAAGCGAGGAACAAGGTGTTCTGCGTCAAACAATGTTGTTTACAGGTCTTGAAGTACTTGCCTACAATATCAACCGGAAGCAAAAAGATCTCCGGCTGTATGAATTCGGCAAGATCTATAGCCGGAAAGATGGCAGATACGTGGAGCAGGAAAAGCTTGCGCTTTACATGACTGGAAATCTTGAAGCGGAAAACTGGCAGCATCCAGTCAAGGCCACAGGGCATTATGATCTGGCGCAACAGATTCATCATATTCTGCAAAAGACCGGCGTCAGGGAAATAAAACAGCAAGCAGAGTCCGGACAGTTGTTCGAGTACGCTGCAACGTTGAGTGTTCATAATCAACACCTTGGTAAAGCAGGAAAGGTTAAATCAGCTTTGTTGAAAGATTTTGGCATCAAGCAGGAAATATTTTTTGCCGAGCTCGATACATCCTTGCTTTTCAGGTTAGCAAACCCTAAGTTAGTAATTCAGGAGGTTGTAAAATTTCCGGAAGTAAAACGTGATCTGTCCCTCGTACTGGACGCGCCCGTTATATTCGATGAAATTCGCAAACTCATCCTGGATACCGAGAAGCGGTTGATAAAAAGTATTGGCGTCTTCGATGTCTATGAAGGGGAGAACATTCCGAAAGGAAAGAAAGCTTATGCGTTAAGCTTTACGCTCCAGGATGAGACTAAAACTTTGACAGACGAAGAGATTGAGAAGACTATGCAACGGCTGATTGCGGCTTTTGAGCAAAAATTAGGTGCAGTGATCAGGAAATAGGTCAATGATTCAGTCAGGTGAGCAGGGAAGCAGCGAGGAATTGAATCGATTGATGGTTAACACACAAAAAACCCCCGATAGTCAAATGGATCAAGAGGTATTAAAAGCCAATCTCAACGGTTTAGAACGCAAGCTTCTGGTGCTGGTGAGTGAGCACAAGAATCTGAAAGAAGAGATCAAGACCCTTAAAATTGAAAATCAGGAATTAAAAACAGCGATCAGGATCCGGGATGAACAAATCACCGGTTTTCATAATCAACTGAAAATCACTAAAATTGTGGATAATTTACACCCGGAAGACGGAAGTGTTTCGGAGTTGAAGAAAAAAGTAGACGAATATATTCGAGAGATAGACAAATGCATCGCTCACTTAAGTAGATAGCAACCTGTAAGATTATTTGATGGAGGAACTTTCGATAAAGATCAGAATAGCCGACCGCGAATACCCGATGAAGGTGAGGCGCAAGGACGAGGAGAGGGTAAGAACTGCTGGCAGACTCATCAATGAAAAACTAAAATCTTACCGGGAGCAATTGGGGATTGATGATAAACAGGATCTTATCGCTATGGTGGCTTTCGAGTGCCTGGTCGATAAAATGGCGGCTGAAGAAACACACCAGGTAATAGACCAGACTGTGTTTGAAAAAGTAAAGCAGCTGAACAACCTCGTCTCCCAGTCGATACTTTAACTTCCTCCTGCCCTTCCTAGCCAAAGCGGCACACCGGTTTTTTCATAAAACCAATTTTTATTTATGTCAACGACGATGATAATAATTTTCGTGAGCTTTCTGGCCACGATTATTCTTAGCCTCTTTTTTGGGACACTCCTCAGCAAGCGCAGGTCTTCCAAAAGAATTGAAGAAACTGAGGAGAAATCCAAACTCATCATAAAAGAAGCTGAGATCGCTGCGGAAAACCTCAAAAAAGACAAGGTGCTCGAGGCGAAGGAAAAGATCCTGAAGATGCGTACGGAGTTCGAAGAAGAAGCCAACCGCAAGAAAAGCCAGATCATCACCAACGAACAAAAGATCCGGCAAAGGGAACAGACCATCAGCAAGGAGATTGAAAATCTGAAACGCAAGGAAGGTGAGTTGGACGATCTGCGTACCGACGTCGCCGCCCAACTCGATCACGTTAAGAAGCGCAAGGAAGAATTAGACAAGTTCAACCAGCAAAAGATCCAGATCCTGGAAAACCTCTCGAAGCTTACCGCCGAGGAAGCCCGCGAACAACTGATTGCCACGCTGAAGGACGAAGCGCAGACCAAGGCCTCCAGTTTCATCAAGGATATCATGGAGCAGGCAAAATTGACTGCGACTAAAGAAGCAAAGAAGATCGTGGTCGAGACAATCCAGCGCACCGCCACCGAACACGCCATCGAAAACTGTGTTTCAGTCTTTAACATTGAAAGCGATGACATCAAGGGCAAGATCATCGGTCGTGAAGGAAGAAACATCCGCGCCCTGGAGGCCGCAACCGGTGTGGAGATCATCGTAGATGATACCCCGGAGGCGATCATCATTTCAGGCTTCGATCCCGTTCGCAGAGAAATCGCCCGCCTGTCGCTGCACCGCCTCGTGCAGGACGGACGCATCCACCCTGCCCGTATCGAGGAAATTGTCGGAAAAACCAGCAAGAACATTGAAGATGAGATCATCGAGATCGGCGAACGAACGGTCATCGATCTTGGAATCCACGGGCTCCACCCGGAACTGGTGAAGATGGTAGGCCGCATGCGGTTCCGCTCCTCCTATGGCCAGAATCTTCTGCAGCACTCCAGGGAAGTAGCGAATCTTTGTGCCATCATGGCTTCTGAACTGGGTTTGAACGTGAAGCAGGCCAAGCGCGCAGGACTTTTGCATGACATTGGCAAAGTATGGACAGAAGAACTCGAGAAGCCCCACGCCATCGTAGGGATGGAACTCGCTCAGAAATACAAGGAACACCCCGCCATTTGTAATGCCATCGGCGCTCACCACGATGAGATCGAAATGACCAATATCATTTCTCCTATCGTCCAGTCATGCGACGCCATCAGCGGTGCACGGCCGGGCGCCAGACGCGAGGTGATGGAGCAATACATCAAACGATTGAAGGAATTGGAAGACGTCGGCCTAAGCTTCGATGGCGTCGAGAAATGCTATGCCATTCAGGCAGGGCGTGAGTTACGCGTGATCGTCGATGCAGAAAAAGCTACTGACGACAGGGCGAGCCAGCTAAGCTTTGACATCTCACAAAAAATCGAGCGCGATATGCAGTACCCGGGACAAATTAAAGTAACCGTCATCCGGGAAATGCGAAGTGTAGCCTACGCAAAATAACAGGACCTCCCCCAGGAAACAGCCCGCTCACGCGGGCTTTTTTATTGCCGTGGTGTAAAGACGAAACTTCCGCCACGAATATTTACCGGGAAACACGGTTTTATTCCTTTAAAAAGTTATTTTACGTATCTGTTTGTGAACCTCGATGATACGAAAAATCCTCCTCGGCCTGATCCTGATGGGATCAACCCTTTCTGCTTTCCCCCAACCAGGAGAAGACTCAACGTTTCTCGCCACTTCCATTTCAAATACGGTTAATCGCTATAAGGAGGCAATCGGTGTCCAGGCTCGGCTTTACAATGGCAGCAAATACAAGGCACCACCGCACACCATTGACGAACATCCCTATTTCATTTCAGAAGACTGGTTAACCGGAAGCGTGTTCTATGATGGCGAATATTTTCAGCATGTTCCGTTGATGTTCGACCTCTATAACGTTCAGCTGATCACCGAACACCTGTCAAGCGGGCACCCGATTCAACTCGTGCCCGAAAAATTAAGACGCTTTACCATCGCAGGCCATGACTTTGAAAAAATCGAAAACGAAGCGGTTGGACTTCCCGAAAAAGGCTTCTATGACATCCTGTATCCCGGCGAAACGAAGGTCATTGCAAAAAGGAAAAAGTACATGCTTGAGAAAATAGAAAGCACCACGATCAACAGAACATATGACGAACGAAACAGGTACTACATTTTGAAGAATGGCATCTTCGCTCCGGTAAAAACCAAAGGCTCAGTATTGAAGCTTCTGGCCGACAAAAAACCGGAGCTGAAGAAATTTCTTAAAAGACAAACCGGCGCATTTTCAGATGACCGGGAGCAATACCTGAAAGATATTGCAGCATATTACGACACCCTTCGATGAAGCAGCTGTTTTTTTCCGTGCTTTCTTCTGCGCTCCTGATGTTTACAACAACGTACGGGCAACGCGCCGCATCCATCAGTGGTAATTTTTCATCCATGCGTTTTGACCAGATGGTCGAGGCAATCGAACGACAAAGTCCCTACCGCTTTCATTACGACAAAAAATGGACTGATACGCTGACGGTAAATGCGACCGCTGACGGCCGGCCGCTTAATCTTATCCTGAATGAAGTCCTGGAGGGATCACCCTTGCATTTCGCCATCGCTCCGGACAACCGGGTCTTTATAACATTGGAACGACCGATACTTGCCGAGCTCCCGATTGGTTTCTTCGGCGAAGAATCGCCGGGACGATCGTCGGCGGGCGCGTTTGATTTTTCAGAGTATGAACGAAAGGAAAAGGCATCCAGGCTGGCGGAAACAAAAATCCATATCATCGGAAGAAATACCGGAGATAATAACGGTCAGGCTACTATAGCCGGTAATGTCCGCGATATCAATACAGGCGAGCCCCTGATCGGTGCCTCTGTGTTTGTCACAAACCCAACCATTGGTATTACCACAGATGAATTCGGGTATTATGCGCTTACCTTGCCCAAAGGAAGACATGAGTTGAAGATCCAGAGCATCGGGATGAAAACCACCGCCAGGCAGATCCTGCTGTATTCCGGTGGACGCCTTGATATTGACATGGACGCCGATATCAAGCCCCTGAAAGAAGTTGTTGTGGAAGCCGAAGGCGATGCACATGTGATGGGCATGCAGATGGGAAGGGAAAAGCTTGACATAAAAACCATGAAACAGATTCCGCTCGCCCTCGGTGAAACGGACATCATGAAGGTCGTTCTCACATTGCCGGGTGTTCAGAGCGTGGGCGAAGGCACTGTCGGCCTGAATGTCCGCGGCGGCGCTGCCAACCAGAACCTGCTTCTTCTCAATGATGCCGTCGTGTACAATCCATCCCACCTGTTTGGCTTCTTCTCGACATTCAATCCCGATGTGCTGAAAAATGTTGAGCTGTATAAAAGCGGCATCCAGGCGGAATATGGCGGACGGCTTTCGTCCGTACTGGACGTTCACACGCGCGAAGGAAACACAAAAGAGTTTTCCGGGTCCGGCGGAATCAGCCCGATCACAGGAAGGATCAGTCTGGAAGGGCCGATCGTTAAAGACAAGACCTCATTTATCATAGGCGGCCGCTCAACTTACTCTGGCTGGCTACTGAGGCAGATGGAATCCAAAGAACTCAAGAACAGCACCGCTTCGTTTTACGACATTACTGCCAACATCAGCCACAAGATCGATGACAACAATAGCCTGTATTTATCGGCGTATGCAAGCAAAGACAGGTTTACGTTAAACAGTGATACCGTCTACGGTTATAGTGACCAGAATGCTTCTCTAAAGTGGAAACACCTCTTCAATAATAAATTTTACGGCGTGCTGACAAGCGGCTTCAGCCGGTATACCTATTCCGTCGAAAGCGATGAGAATCCCATTGACGCTTTTGTTATGGATTTTAAGATCCGGCAATTCAACGCCAAAGCAGATTTCAGTTACTTCCCGAATTCGCGCCATACCATCAATGCAGGCATCAGCGCAATCCGCTATGATCTATCCCCTGGCACAATGACCGCGATCGGGCCTGAATCAGTGGTGGCTCCCGATATCCTGGAAAATGAACAGGGCTCGGAAAGTGCATTGTATGCAAGCGAGAACTTTGAAATAAATCCGAAACTTTCCCTGTACCTGGGCCTGCGCTATTCCCTTTATCAATACCTCGGTCCGCGAAACCTCTTTCAATATGGCGAAGGCGTTCCACGCCAGGCCGGCAATATTACGGATACAATTCAGTACGCTTCCGGCAAACCGATTAAAAACTATCATGGCGCGGAGCCACGCATGTCGCTCCGCTACGTATTGTCAAAAACAGCCTCTGTTAAGGTTAGCTACAACCGGATGCGTCAGTACATCCAGATGTTATCGAATACTGCCTCGGTCAACCCCACCGACATCTGGAAATTAAGCGACCCCTATATCAAACCACAGGTCGGCGATCAATTTTCCTTTGGGTTCTATCAATATTTGAAAGGAACGACGATAGAAACATCGGTGGAAACATATTACAAAAACACGCAAAGCTTAACAGACTACAAGAACGGGGCAGTGCTCCTTTTGAATCACCAACTCGAGACGGCAGTGACCGATGGTGAAGGAGAAGCTTATGGCGTTGAACTGATGGTGAAAAAACTAAGCGGTAAACTGAACGGGTGGGTAAGTTATACCTATTCGCGCTCCTTCATCCAGACAAAGGGCGAGTTTAGCGATCAGACTGTAAACGAAGGCCGCAAATACCCGAGCAACTATGACAAGCCACATGCAGTAAACTTTATCGGCAATTACAAATTCAGCCGCAGATTTAACTTTTCTTTAAATGTCATTTACAGTACGGGCCGCCCGATCACATTACCCATCGGAAAATATGAAATTGATGGCGTGCAACGAATACATTACTCCGACAGAAACCAATATCGCATACCGGATTACTTCCGCACAGATGTTTCGGTCAATATCGAGGGCAATCACAAAATCAGGAAACTTGCCCACAGCTCATGGACCTTCGCCGTGTATAATCTGCTTGGCCGCGCCAATCCGTATTCCGTATACTTCGTAAGTGAAGCGGGGAAGATCAACGGATACAAACTTTCGATCTTTGCCCGTCCCATACCTACGCTTACTTATAATTTTAAATTCTGACCCGATGAAATTTTATAAATCGTATGGCGCATGCCTCCTGATGGCGATTCAGCTCGTCGGCTGCGTTGAACCATACGATCCGCCCCTGGATGACGACGATGTAAATTATCTTGTTGTGGACGGCTTCCTCAACGCCACTGAACATACTGCCACGGTCAGGCTGACGCGCACCCTGCCCGTGAAAAGCGAAGAGGCAGTCCCTTTCGAAACTGGGGCAGCGGTGCGTGTGGAAGATGACCACGGATCTGTTTATGCATTGACAGAAATCGAACCAGGCAAGTACTCTGGAGATATGGGGCAGGTTAGTACCGATCGGCAATACCGTCTCCTGGTACACACACGCGACAACCGGGAATATGCTTCCGATTTTATTACGATCATGGAATCACCTCCTATCGACTCGATCTCCTATGCGGTGGAAGATGGCGGCATCCAATTCTTCGTCAACACACACGACCCGTCAGGAAAATCGAAACACTACAGATGGAAGTATACTGAGACCTTCGAATACCATTCCAATTTTTATTCAGCGTTCATGTTTTCACCCCAGGGCGGCATTGCGATGAGGCGGCCCGAACAGGCCATCAATATATGCTGGAAAACAAATGTGGCAACGGAGATCATGGTGGGATCGACAAAACATTTGAAAGAATCTGTTATCAGCCGTTACCCCATCAGTTTCATTCCTTACGGATCGCTTAAGCTTACCGTAAAATACAGCCTGCTGGTACAGCAACAGGCGCTCACTGAACAAGCTTACGACTACTGGTTGAACCTGGAGAAAAGCACGGAAAATCTGGGAGGGCTGTTTGATCCCCTTCCTTCGGAGGTTACAGGGAACATCCGCAGCATGACGCATCCGGACGAAAAAGTAATTGGGTTTTTCAGCGGAAGCACTTTACATGAAACCCGAAGGTATTTACGCCGCAATCAACTGCCTGAGGAATTATGGCGCTTGTTCAGGAATAATAATTATTGCACACTCGACACGATCATGCTGGCAGACCTGCCGACCGCTTCGACGGGAACTCTGTTGGTGGATGCGATCTATTCGATGGGTGGAGGCATTATCGGATATACGATCTCCATGCCGCATTGTGTTGACTGTACAACCTTTGGGGGCGTGACAGCCAAACCTCCATTCTGGGAATAAAGCATGCATATGAAAAACTGGCCGACATTGCTTCTGTTCCTTCTTACCCCGCTTTGCATGGAAGCGCAGCAACATTCATTGGATACACTCGTGCAGCGATTCACCCGCCACCGGGAGGGGGCCCTCCAGGAAAAAATCTATGCGCACATTGACCGGAGCTTTTATCTCACAGGTGAAACGCTCTGGTTTAAGATTTACACCGTCGACGGAAGTTTTCATAAGCCCCTGGATGTAAGCAAGGTCGCATACGCCGAGGTACTTGACAAAGGAAATTTTCCCGTACTGCAAGCGAAAATTGAATTGAACAAAGGCATGGGCAGCGGATCATTCTTTTTGCCGGCCTCGCTGAACTCGGGCAACTACAGGCTGAGACTCTATACCAACTGGATGAAAAATTCCGATCCGGACTTCTATTTCGATGAAGCATTCACGATCGTAAACCCATTTGTTGTGCCCCCAGCCAACGGCAAAATAACCGGTAGCCACAGCATTCATTTTTTTCCGGAGGGAGGAAATCTTGTATCCGGACTGAAAAGCAAAATAGCCTTTAAAATAACGGATGAGAATGGCCTGGGGGCTGATGGCAAAGGATTTCTGCTGAACAGCGAAGGGGACACGGCCAGCATATTATCGGGCACGAGATTCGGGATTGGGAATTTTGTATTTACGCCATCGGACAATGAAACGTATAAAGCGATCCTCATTGATAAGGCAGGAAGAAAGAGCAGTCATGCGTTTCCTTCCGTCTTCCCGGCCGGCTATGTGATGCACGTGCGCGACAGCGGGGAATATCTCACTATCAATATACAGACGAAAGGTGTGGACGACGCGCATGTTTTTCTTTTTGCACACGCGCGCCAGCAAATCACCGTCGCTGAGCGGCAACACCTTCAGCATAGTCGCGCAACGTTTCGTTTGAAGAAAAGTGATTTGCAGGGAGGCATTTCCCACTTTACCCTCTTCGACGAAAACCTTCAGCCAGTATGTGAAAGACTTTACTTCACTTATCCAAACAAAAATCTGAACATCGATGTAGCCAGCAATGCAAAAGTCTACAACATTCGAAGTAAAGTCTCACTGTCCCTTCAGACACGAACGGACGCACAAGCACCTGTTCCCGCAAACCTTTCTTTGTCTGTTTACAGGATCGATTCGCTGGGCAACTACCTGGCTACTGACATCCACCCTTATTTGTGGCTGACTTCTGACCTCACCGGAGAGGTGGAGTCACCGGAATATTACTTCAGCAAGAAAGCACCCGCTGTGGTTGCTGCCATGGACAACCTTATGCTCACACACGGTTGGCGCAGATTTTCCTGGCAGCATATTCTTGATGGAAACCAATCAGTCCGCTTCCTGCCCGAAGTGAACAGTCATATTATCCGGGGTCTTGTCTCCCAGGGAGGCAAAAAGCAACGCGCTATATTTACTTACCTCGGGTCGCCGGGCAAGATCATCCGCGCATATGGTTCGTGGAGCAATGCGGATGGCGAAGTAAAATTTGAGATCAAGGATTTCTATGGCCCGCGCAGGATCATCATTCAAACAAAAGCAGATTCAACACAAACCTATGATCTGAAAATCGAAAATCCTTTTTCCAACGCGACGGACAAAGACCGGCTGCCGCCATTACAACTCGATGCAAAAGTCAAGGAAGACCTGCTGTCGCGCAGCATCGCCATGCAGGTGCAGGATATCTACTATGACGAAGCTTACGGGAACCGGTTTGAAACACCAATGGTAGACAGCTCGGCTTTTTACGGAGAAGCGGATAATGCCTACTATCTGGATGACTATACAAGATTCCCTGTGATGGAAGAGGTGATGCGTGAATATGTACCTGGCGTTTTTGTACGCAAAAGGCGAGACGGATTTCATTTCATGGTGATCGATAATGTCAATGGGGGAGTGCTGTCCGGTGATCCGATGGTGCTCGTCGATGGCGTTCCTGTCTTCGACGTCGACGACATCATGAAAATTGATCCGCTGCGCGTCGAAAAACTTGAGGTGGTCAAAAGACTGTATTACCTCGGACAAGCTGTATTCTCCGGCATCGCCAGCTACTCGACCTACAAGGGTGACCTCGGTGGATTGGAACTCGATGCCCGAAGCCTGTCACTGGATTACGATGGCCTCCAGCTGAAGCGCGAATTCTTCAGCCCCCACTACAATACAAACATCAGCAACGACCGGATGCCTGACCAGCGGTATCTGCTGCACTGGGCGCCAGAGATCACTACCGGCGAAGACGGAAAACAAACGGCACAGTTTTATACTTCGGATGTGCCGGGTCTGTACAAGGTAGTAGTCCACGGTTTGAACGGGGATGGCCTTTCGGGAAGCAAAAGTTTTACTTTTACCGTCAAGGCATCCGATAATCAATAAGTGGCTTAAATGACAAAACTGTGCTGCTGAACCGAATCGCCGTTAAAATCGCATTCTTCCTCAATGGGTTTGTTTATGCAAACTGGGTCTCGCGTTTGCCGCGGATACAGGAACACTATGGGGCAGACAATGGCGCGACCGGGTTGGTGCTGCTGGCCATGTCGGTGGGAGCAGTTTTGGCCATGCCTTTCACGGGATGGCTGATCATTAAGAACGGCAGCCGCAAGATTTCCCTGGTTTCATTGATTCTTTATTGCCTCTTTGTTCCACTCATTCCCTTTATGCCGGGCCTTGTGGCACTGGGCTTTCTCTATGTATTGGTGGGTGTTTCAACGGGTATGCTGGACGTCGCGATGAACGCACAGGCGGTCATGGTCGAACAGCAATATAAGAGGCCGATCATGACGTCCTTCCATGCTTTCTTCAGTATTGGCATGGCACTGGGCGCATGGAGTGGTGCATTCTTCGCTGACCGGCAGATCGAACTGTCACATCACCTTGCGATCATCTCAGCGCTTTCCGTAATTTTTGTATTCTGGGTGAGGGGGAATCTGATCGACGATAAACCCGACGTTACCGATGCACACGAAGGTCCGTTGTTCCGGATGCCGAACAAAGCACTACTCAGTGTCGGTATCATCGCTTTTTGCTGTATGCTGGGAGAAGGCGCCATCTCAGATTGGTCTGTCAACTACATGGAGAATATTGCCATCGCCCCTGTAGCCCTGGCACCCATCGCCTTGTCGGCTTTTGCCACCGCCATGACGTTAGGCCGATTGCTGGGTGATCGTTTCCGCGCCTGGTGGGGTGACACAAAACTTATCGTTTACGGAGGATTAATATCAACCATCGGTATGGCGGTCACACTGCTCATGCCGGAGCCATACCCTGCTATCACGGGTTTCTTCCTCGTCGGCCTGGGTTTGTCAACCATCGTCCCCATTACGTATTCCATAGCGGGTAATACCAAAGACCTTCCTTCCGGAGTAGGACTAGCCATGGTTACCACCGTAGGGTATTCGGGTTTTTTGTTTGGCCCACCTGTCATTGGATTTCTTGCCGACATGTCGAATCTGAGGTATGCGCTCATGGTGGTGGGGATATTGTTTATTATCATGACGATCCTTGGATTTGCCCGCAAACCGGCTCCGGCCGGCAGATGAGCTTTTAAAACAATATTTTACTTGCTAGGTTTGCAAATCACGCGCCCACACATGACCGCCACCACAAAAGCACAGGACTTGAAATCGATTGAAAAGATCTCCAAGGCACTCGGAGACAGACACCGCCTGCATATCCTGCAGCATATCACCAAAAAGGGCGGATGTGCCCCCTGCGCCGAGATCACGGAAATCATCGACCTGGCCCAGCCCTCTGTTTCCCACCACATGAAGATCCTGACGGAAGCCGGTCTCATCGAAGCGGAAAAAGAAGGAAGATCCTTTAAATACACCCTCAACGTCAGCGTGTTAGAGAATTACATGAAATTTCTGCAAAAGTTGAAGAACCCCTGACAGTTTTTTTTCGTATTGAATACATCGATATCTTTAAATATATAAATATATAAATAAACGAATACCAATTATGGAGAAAATCTTCTTGCCCCACGTAATGGGAGAACTGACACTCGCCAACCGGATCGTCATGGCGCCGATGACCCGCAGCCGCGCCATCACCAATATACCCAATGAGCTTATGGCCGAATATTACGCACAAAGAGCCGCTGCGGGCCTGATCATAACAGAGGGTACTTCACCTTCCCCCAACGGTCTTGGCTATGCGCGCATTCCGGGAATTTTCACGGACGACCAGGTCAAAGGCTGGCGGAAAGTAACCTCCGCCGTCCACCCGAAGGGTGGTAAGATCTTCCTCCAGATCATGCATACCGGAAGGGTGGGCCATCCTGCAAACCTCCCCGCGGGCGCATCCCTCCTCGCCCCGTCAGCAGTAAAACCGGAAATCACCAAAATGTGGGTGGATGGTAAAGGCATGCTTGATATCCCGGCGCCGA
Organism: Chryseosolibacter sp.; assembly: GCA_049791675.1. Taxonomy (GTDB): domain Bacteria; phylum Bacteroidota; class Bacteroidia; order Cytophagales; family Cyclobacteriaceae; genus Chryseosolibacter. The sequence goes on along the minus strand of JBARAD010000141.1, from coordinate 81,625 downwards.
AAGAAATGAGCCGGGAGGAAATAGAATTCACGGTGCTGGAACATGTTCACGGGGCCCAGCGCGCGATGAGGGCAGGCTTTGATGGCGTAGAGCTGCATGCCGCCAACGGATACCTGATGAAACAATTTCTGAATCCGCATACCAACCGCCGTACCGATGAATACGGAGGCAGCCTTGAGAACCGTACCCGTTTCATCCTGGAAGTGACAGCAGGCATCGTCCAAACGATCGGAAGACAGAAAGTCGGCGTTCGAATTTCTCCTTTTTCTGAATTCAATGAAACACCCAGGTATGCGGAAGCGGAGGCCACCTACCTTTATCTGGTGAGAAAATTAAACGAGCTGGGAATCGCCTATCTCCATATTAGCGATCCTGCGACAAAAGGCCAGCCGAATGTGCTGGTGCAGCATCTGCGCAAAATCTTTGACAACACCCTGATCGTTTCCGGAGGCTATTCTGCAGCCAGCGCGGAGGCAGTGCTTGAAAGCGGTCAGGCCGACCTCGTTTCTTTCGCGCGGCCATTTATTCCTAACCCCGACCTCGTTGACAGGTTCCGGAGTAATTTACCCCTGAATCAGCCCAAATTCGATTTGTTCTATACGCCGGGTTCCGAAGGATATGTGGATTATCCCGCCTTCAAAGATGTTCAGGTGATTTGAAGTTTTGACCTGATCCGGTAACGCGCGGGTACGTATCGTAAAGATGAATACAGGGATGTGACAAACCATCTCCGTATTCGCTTTTCACTCAGTTCATATAGGCAGTGATCTCATTCTCGTCGATCTTGATATCATCCTCCCCGATCTCATCGAAAGGATGCTCGAGATGATCCTGGATATTATCGAGGCTGACGAGGATAAAGCTATACAGTACCGGCATCACATATTCGAGATTCGCAGAGAAGTCATTGAATGTGCTCGCAAAGTAAGGGCCGTAAATGATGGGGAATATGTAGATGAAGACTTTGCTATACGCCCGCAGCGTAATGGGTGTACGGTACGAATGCACCACCTGGAGATTATCAAAGGCGATGATCATTTTACTCACGTATTGATTGACGCGTGAGGTTTCGCTCGTCTGCACGCCGTGTTCACGCATGGCATTGGTGATGCCGGAGAGCCGGGAGAAATAAGCATATATCTTTCGCTCATTGGCAAGGAGGTCCGCCCTGTTATCGGAGGTGAACATTTTACGCATGATGGCAATCATTTCAGTGATCAACAGGCGCACCTGCTCGGGCAGATTATGATTTTTATGCGGAGTCCAGTCACGGGTAGCATAATATATCGCGATGGCGTGACCCTTAAAATCGGAAAAGCGCTGCAGCGCTCCTTCCCTTCTGTTGTAGGCCGATCCAATAGAAAAGACCACGGGAAAAACGATGGCGACGCCGACCAGCATATCAGGGAATTTGGCCGTAAACCCGAGCCTGTAGCAAACGTACGTGGATATTACCGAAAGGGTGGTGATGATCAGGGTTTTATAATTGATGATGAGAAAAAAACTCTTTAAAACTTTTTTCATACAGGGGGTTTATTGTCCAAAAATCCTGAAAAAAATACCGAACGGCAATTCCGGTAAGATACAATTTTTAAAACGTCGCCCGGATGACATCCTGCGGCAAAGATCTATTTCACCTTTTCGATCATGAATCCCAAACCATAACCCCACAACTGGAGCAGAGCGGATACCACCGATAAGGCAGCAACACCTGCGTGGCGGTTGATTACAAGGGAGTGGATAAAGATTGCCAGGAGATAAAGCGCGAAGAATCCCAGCCCGATGATGAACAACGTGCGACCGGCCAGTAAAAGTGCGGGCAGGACCAGCGTTGCCAGGGTGAATATCGCAGGAAACCAATGCGTAAGTTTAACTTCCTCCGGATGCGCCTTTCCTACCAGTGCTCTCCCTTTTCCAAAGTTCATCACCTGCTTAAAGAACTGGGCAAACGTGGCTCTGCGCTTGTGGAAAACAAATGCGTCTGGAATCAGTCCGGTGCGGAAGCCCGCTTTTTTCATGCGGATGCTGAATTCGATATCTTCGGCATAACGATCGAATCTGAATCCCCCGGTCTCCTCGCATACCCTTCGCGAGATCCCCATGTTGAAGCTGCGCGGCTGAAACCACCCTACCCTTTGCTTTCCGCCGCGTATGCCACCCGTTGTTAATACGGAAGACATCGTATAGGCCATCGCCCGCTGCGGAATCGTAAATCTTTCATGTCCTTTGTCGGGCCCGCCCCAGGCATCCAGTCCTTCGCGCTCCAGGGCGCGGTCTACCGCCTCGAAGTAGGCGGGCGGAAGGATGCAGTCACTGTCAAAGATCACAAAGTAATCGCCGAGCGCTTGTTTGAATCCAAAGTTCCGCGCCGGACCCGGGCCGCTGTTGGATCTGAAGAAATAACGGATGTCCAGTCTGTCAGCATACTGCTGAACAACATCGTCGCAGGTTACCGAAGATCCATCCTCTATGATGACAACCTCAAAATCCTTCCGCGTTTGCGTCACGAGACTTTCCAGCAAATCAAGCACTTCATCCGGACGATTGTAGACAGGTATTATGACAGAATATTTCGGATGCTTCACAACCGCAAAGTAAGGACATTATCGTGAATTTCAGACATAACCACCCGATCCGCAGCCGATGTATTGCTGTTGCACTGCTCACTGATCACTGATCACTAATCACTAATCACTGGTCACTGGTCACTGGTCACTGGTTACTGATCACTGGTTACTGATTACCCGCTCAGCTGGCAAACGAAGGCACCCTGCGCGCCGTCGTGTCTTCCTCAAACCCTACTTTGTCGATCACGAGATAATCGCGTTTGGTCAGTGACTGCATGGCAAACATTTCCGCCAAAAAGCCTGTGACAAACAGCTGAACGCCAATGATCAGGGCCACGAGTGCGAGATAAAAGAGCGGTTGCTCTGTGATGTCGCGGCCCAACGGTGTTTTGGAAAAGTACAGTGAGTCCATTTTATGCCAGAAAATCTTGGCGGTGAAAATGAATCCGATCACGAAAGACAGGGTGCCAAACGTACCGAAAAAGTGCATGGGTTTCTGACGGAACCTGCTGACAAAAGTAATAGACAGAAGGTCGAGGAAACCATTGATAAAGCGTTCGATGCCGAACTTGGTTTGCCCGTATTTCCTCTCCTGGTGTGCCACCGGCTTTTCGGTGATCTTCGTGAAGCCTGCCCATTTGGCGATGAGCGGAATGTAGCGGTGCATCTCGCCGTATACGGTGATGTTTCTCACGACGGCGATATGATAGGCCTTCAGGCCGCAGTTGAAATCATGCAACTCGATGCCTGACAGTTTGCGGGTGATGTAATTGAAGAACTTTGAAGGGATGGTTTTGGAAATCGGGTCGTAGCGTTTTTTCTTCCATCCCGAGACCAGATGATACCCTTGTTGCTTCACCATGGCGTAAAGTTCCGGGATCTCCTCGGGGCTATCCTGAAGGTCAGCATCCATCGTGATGACTACTTCCCCGCACACGGCGCGAAACCCGGTCTGCAAAGCAGCCGACTTTCCGAAATTCCGGTTAAAGCGGATCCCCTTGAAGCGAGCGTCCGCTTCGCTGATCTGCAATATCTTTTGCCAGGTCGAATCGGTGCTGCCATCGTCGATCATGATCACTTCATAGCTGAAGCCGTGTGTTTGCATCACACGGCTGATCCATTGGCATAATTCGGGAAGCGATTCCTCTTCGTCCTGTGCCGGAATTACGATTGAAATCTCCGGGTTTCTCATCAAATCAAAAGGCTGGTTCTGGATTTTTCTTCTGTGTAAAGATACTAACAATAACGCCTACCAAAACTCCGAAAAACAAGCCCATGAAAAGGTACATCGGCCAGAATAACGTTTTGGTCCAACTGATTGCCATGTCAATCTGCTCATCCTGCATTCCCTGCATTGACATCTGCTCCGTCTGATGCTCATAAAACATGTCCATCGCCGAAGCGTCAATAAAATTCACATAGGCATACGTGAGCGAAAAATTGATGACTACGGACACCAGGGCGATCCAAAAAGCTATGCCAACGCCCTGCCCATAGGTCATGTAGCCATTGCCACTGTCCTTGAAATTCTTGTGCGCAAGCACAACCAGCGCAACTGAGACGATCAGGCCTATCCAGCTCCACTTGTTGTCAAAAGCATTCTGACCCGACAACACCAGTACCAGAAAGTATACAACTGAAATGAGGGCCGAGATCAACCCGTATTTGACGCCAACAGAACGTGGCGTAACCGACGAGGTCGTGTTCACATGTGTTTCCATAAGCAAGGGTTTAGGTTTTAGGTTGTTTCCTTAAAATTACGGATAATATAATGCTAATAAAAAGGCTTATCATAAAGCTTTGAGAGAAATACAGAAAGACCAGATCAGTATTACTGGTCGCCGGAAGTAGCTCCAGGTTCCGGTCATAGACGTCTTGCCCGATTTGCTGGATGACGTCCGCTGGCAGTGATTTAAGCTGGTCAATTGACAGCGTGATATAGTCTGCCAAAAAAGAGGGCACGAAATGGATAAAAAGTAACAGGAGCGCAGATGCAAGCAGTGCATAACACGCCGTAAACAAAAAAGAAGCAAAAATGCCCTGCCAGAAATACAATACTCCGTTCTGATAGAAGTCCCTTATTTCCCGCAGCGTAAAAAAAATGAAAACCGCAAAAAGGAATATCCGGAAATCCATAAAGACCGGTATGAGAAAAGGGTGTCGCCCTATATAATAGAGGCCCACCAGAAGGACTGAACCGATAATGCCCGCGAGCACACCGTATCGCAACGAAATTTTAACCAGCGGTTTCATGATTAACGATCGAGCCAGGATTGGCCATTATTGAAAACGGCAACAGCCTTGCCGGTAAGCTCTTTACCAAACCATGGTGAATTCTTTGATTTCGATAAGTTGGTGCGCTCATCCAGAACCCATTTCTGATTCGGGTCCACCAGGGTTAGATTTGCCGGCGCATCCTCCTCAATCTTTGGGACGTCCAGTTGAAGTACCCGCCGCGGTCCGGTGGTGACTTTTTCAATCAGGATCTCCCAATCCACACTTTTAGAGAGTGACGTCAGGTTTGCACAGAAAGTCTGCAACGTGATGATGCCGAACTCCGCGCGATCGAATTCGAGGTCTTTGCTTTCCTCATCGTGGGGCATGTGGCCCGAGCTCAGCACATCGATCGTTCCATCGCGCAGCGCCCTGACGATACTTTCATTATCCTGGCGTTCCCGCAAAGGAGGGTTTACTTTAAAGTTTGTATCGAAGTCAGCCAGCATGCTGTCGTCCAGCAGTGGCTGATACGCCGTTGCATCACAAGTAACCTGAAATTTCCTTTTGGCAGCTTTGATGAGTTCCAGCGATTTTGGAGTAGAAATTCGCGAGAAGTGCAGCTTTCCACCGGCATACTGCAGCAACTCAAGATTTTTACCTACCACTATCTCTTCGGCGATGCGCGGCATGCCCTTCAATCCGAGACGCGTGCTGTTTATTCCCTCATGCATCTGCCCAAAGAGGTTCAACCAATAATCTTCCGGATGATCGATTAAAACGCCGTTGAACTGCTGAAGGTACTGGAGAGACTTCAGAAAAATGTCGGTATGCCACACAGGCTTCAATCCATCGGTGAATCCGACCGCCCCTGCAGTATGAAGGTCGATCATTTCTGTAAGTTCCTCTCCTTTATTATCGTGCGTTACCGATGCCAGAGGATGAACTTGTACGAGCCTCTTTTCATTGCCCCTCAGCAGGTAGCTGATCTCGTTTTTCGTCTGAACACAGGGCTGGGTGTTGGGGAGCATCGCAATTTCGGTAAAACCGCCTGCAGCTGCCGTTTGCAATCCTGAAGTCAGGTCTTCCTTATGCTCCAGACCCGGATCACCGATAAAAGTGCCGAGGTCGAACCATCCGATGGAAAGCTTCATGCCCTCCGCCCGGATGGTCTTGTCTGCAGAAAAATTCTTGTCGCCGATCGCCGCTATACGTCCGTTGTGGATGAGTACATTTTTTTCTTTTTGATGAAAGGGAGAGTTTGGATGGAGAATTTCAGGTGCCTGAATTAATATTTTCATCAATCTCTATTTTAAAAAGCGGATCAGTAATACCTCAGCAAGCAGAAAGAACAACGCTATCATCAGGGCATACTTCCATAAAGGTTTGCCCAAATATCTTTCTTTTATTTCGTTACTGAAAGCTTCCGCCGAAGTCGCTTCAAAGATACTGATATTCGATGCATTGCCCATCTGATTTTCTATTTCGGCACCGGTAAACTGGTCGAGTAATGACTCATCCTTGTCAAGATTAAAGGCGATTAAACCTACTGAATCGGTCCCGGCGAGGACCTGATAAAATCCCTGACTAATGGAAAACTTCGGGATTTCCAGGAAAACCTGTGCGTTTACGGTTCGCTGATCGGGTACAATTTCCTGTTCCCCCTTCAATTTCAACGGCTCTTCACCGGAGAGGCTGTCGGCCTTTAATGTGATAAAATTTTCCTTCAGCGTGTAATAAAGGCGCGCGTCATTCTTGCGGCTGCTGCCGGCAATGCGATACATGACAGGGACAAACAGTGCATGGTTGTGAAAATCAGTAAAGGATGTCTGCAAAGGCGTGGCCAGGAGATAAAGCTTTCCACCCTGATCGATACGTGTTAAGAAAGGTTCATCATTCTTAAAGCTGAGGATGGCAGACCGGTCCGTACCCCAACGCAGCACCTGGACTGCTTTCGGCATGGCGATGGATGGCGAACGCTCTTCAAAAACATTCTCAAAAAAGGGGTTGTTGTAATCGGGTCGATCCAGGTCCTGCAGGGTCGAATTGTTTTCAATGACACTCAACTGTGGATTACCTGTTAATTGCTGCAGTGATTGTGCATCGGGCCTGGCGCCAGGGATCACCAGAAGGGTACCCGACCCGTTGAGATAATTTTGCAGGGAAAGGTTTAAGGCTGCATCGTTGCGATCCACGCCATTGACGACAACAAGATCCGCCTGATCCAGCAAACTGTAATTAAAATTGGAGATGGAATAGCTTCTGAAATTAAACACCTGCCTGTTTCCAAAGACACGCTCCACGGGCGTCACCTCGGAACCGGGTTTTATTTCGATGATCGAGATCTTGCTGGTGAAGTTCAGGGAGAGAAAAAATTCGTTGTCAAAGCTGACAGGGAAATCATTGAACGAAACGGTCGCGCGGTTCAAGCCTGACAGTCCGGTCGTCAGGTCAAAATTTGTTTCTGTCAATCCTCCCGCAGGGATATCAACGGTGGCGGTTCCTGCCTGTATATTGTTGACCGTGAGCTTCAGATTTAACTGGTTCACTTCCTCTTCACCATCATTGCGCACAATTACGGTGAGGACATTTTTTTCACCGCCCGCGGCAAAAGGATTCTGCAGGTAAGCGGAGTCGACGAAGACGTTGGGTGCTGCTGCAAACGTAATGGGTACCAAATGCCATCGCGAGGCACTGTCCCAGGTGGTGGGGATTTCACCGGTCGTTGATTTCTGAAAATCAGAAATCCAGAAGAACTCGCGACCGCGGTTTGCTTCCTCCTGCTGCAACCGGTTCTGGATTTCACGCATTGACCTGCTCACGGGAGAGGTGCGCACCTGGGCCAGGATATCCAGGGCTTCGGCCTTTGTTTTAAAAGTGTTGGAGAAAGGGGCAAAATCATTGGTGAGTATCCTGTAACGGGTATCGGGCGGAAACAGATCCACAATACCCCTGGAGAAATTCAGCGCGGCATCGAGCGCAGGCGTCTTGTCAGGCATCTGGGCAGACATGCTCTGGGAATTGTCAAGATAGATGACAATATTCCGTTCGGCATCCAACTGATCTTTCGCAGGAATCACGGGCTGCGCGAATGCGAGGATGAGGAAAAGCAGGAAAAGTAATCGCGAAGCCAGGATGAGGTAATGCTTCAAACGTCTCTTGGCGGTGGTAACTTCCTTTACTTGTCTGAGAAAGCGGTTGTTGGAGAAAAATACCCTGGTTGTTTTCCTGAAATTGAAAAGATGGATAATGACCGGAATGGAGAGTGCAGCTAAAGCCCAGAGAAAAGAAGGATATAAAAATGTCATCGAAAGCAAAACTAAGAAAAAACCCTTTCGCGCGCCGGCCGGTGATATAACGTATTTGGTAATAAAATGGTCTTACCTCCCGGGTGGGATTTTGGACTGTAAACCTAAAAATACCTAAATAAATGTGCCCGGTGTTCTTCCCGTGCGCGTGAAAGGGGAAATCTGGCCAGTGACAGCCAGACTTCCTTCCGCTCACCTCAGTCCTTTTTGCCGCCGAGCATGAGCATGTCGTTCACATCGATCTCGGTGATGAATCGCTTTTCCCCATTAGTTTCATAGACACGGTGAATCAGTCTGCCCTCAACCGCCACCTCATTTCCTTTTTTCAGGTACTTTTCAGCGACCCCTGCAAGCTTACCCCAGATGACGACATGATGCCATTGGGTATCTTCGACCTTTTCGCCTTTTTGATTTTTGTAGTTTTCAGTGGTGGCGATGGAAAACGACACCTTTTTCCGATCGTTAAACTGTTTCACTTCAGGATCCTTTCCTAACCTGCCAATGAGATGAACACTGTTTCTTAAGTTTTTCATAGACTTAAACTTTTAATGGGTTGAACATTGATTTGAGAACGTCAGGTCTTTTTTAACTGCTGACGATCCAAAGATGAAGCAGGAAAAATGCGTTAGTCGTATGTTAAGCGATTATAATCGATTATATTCGTTCGTAAACGTTTCTAAACGTTTGTAAACGGATAACAAAATGCCCTCTCAACCTTTAAGACTATGCCTTGAATGCGGCGAGCCGTTCAAGGGGCGTATCGACAAAAAGTTTTGTTCCGATACCTGCCGAATCGCCTTCAACAACCGCCTGAACAGTGAAGAGATCAGCTACATCCGAAACGTCAACAACATCCTTCGCAGGAACAGGCGGATACTGATGATTATGAATCCGACAGGGAAAAACAAAGTGAGTCACGGGAAGCTGAAGTCAAAGGGATTTGACTTCAACTACTTTACCAGCATCTATAAAACCAAAGAAGGTGCGTTGTACTACTACTGCTACGACCACGGTTATCTGCCGATTGAAACAGACTGGTACCTGCTGGTGATTAAGAAAGAATTTCAGAACGCGTGATCCTCAATCTGATCTCGGGCCCCCGCAATGTCTCGACCGCGCTGATGTATTCCTTTGCACAGCGTCATGATACGCACGTATCGGATGAACCATTTTACGCAGTGTACCTGACCAAAACCGGTTTTCCCCATCCCGGTGCGGCGGAGGTACTCAAGGCACTGCCGGGGGATGAGGCAACGGTAAAGGCCCGGATCACTTCCTTTAATGAGAAGCCGGTGTTCTTCGTGAAGAACATGGCGCACCACATGGAGGTGCTGGATGAACCGTTTATCGAGGGGGCGCAGAATATTTTTCTTATCCGCGACCCGCGACATATCCTGGCCAGTTATGCAGCCGTGATTTCGCACCCCACGATGCGGGATATCGGTGTTGCCTATCAGTACGAATTATTTACGCGTCTTCAGCAGGAAGACTTGCGTCGCCCGGTTGTGATCGACTCCTCCTTCCTGTTAGCGGACCCCGCAGCGGTGCTGGAAAAAGTCTGCCGCCTCTGCGGACTCCCCTATGAACAACGGATGGCTCACTGGCCGGCGGGGCCCAAGTCTTACGACGGCGTGTGGGCGCCGCACTGGTACGGAAGCGTTCATCAGTCGACGGGATTTCAGAGGCAGACGACTGCCAGCCTTCCGTTGCCACAGCACCTCGAAGCGCTGTACAAAGAGGCCAGGGTATTTTATGAAAAACTCTTACCATTTTCCGTAAAAGCTTGATCATTCAGTAAAATAATCCTTACTTTACTTAAGCCCGTTGCCCGCCCTTCAACGCTGAAGTAGACAGACCAGGTTAAATTCCGTTCTCCCCGAGGAACGCTCCATATGTTGCAAAAGTTTAACCCTAAGAACAACACCATCAAGGTCCATGTGGGTGGCAAATTATTACCAAGAGAAGAAGCCCGTGTTTCCGTATTCGACAGTGTTGTACAGGGAGGTGATGCAGTATGGGAGGGGTTACGAGTTTACCGGGAGGGAATATTTTGTCTCGACAAACACCTCGACCGGCTGGAGGCCTCCGCCCGCGCACTGGCCTTTGAACACATTCCGGAGAGAGAAGCGATCAGAAAGGCAATTTTCGAAACCCTTGCGGCGAACAACATGCATGATGAAACCCACATAAGGCTGACTTTGACCAGGGGTGAAAAAATAACCTCGGGCATGGATCCGAGGTTGAATACGACAGGATCCTGTCTCATCGTCCTCGCGGAGTGGAAACCGGTTGTGTACGATAACAACGCCGGCATCCGCGTGATTACAGCTTCACAACGGAGGAACAACCCGCAATTCCTCGATTCCAAAATCCACCACAATAATCTGCTAAACAACATTCTTGCGAAGATCCAGGCAAACATTTCCGGCATGGATGCAGCGATAATGCTTGATCATTTGGGTTTTGTTTCCGAACTTAATGATGCAAACCTCTTTATGATAAAGCAAGGAACGGTGTATACCCCTCACCCGGATGCCTGCCTGGCAGGAATCACCCGGGATCTGGTCCTTCAGATCTGCCGAGACCTGGCCGTACCGGCGGAAGAGAAAAATCTTTCCCTCACGGAGTTTTACAATGCTGATGTTGTCTTTGCAACGGGTACTATGGGGGAAATCACACCTGTGAAAGAGATAGATGGCAGACCCATTATGAATCGGTTTCCGGATAACCTTCTGGAAAGAATTATCGCACGCTTTCACTCACTAATTCCTCAATACTCAGAAAAATTAAACTAATTATGGCAACGACATCCAAAAAAAACTCGAGCCTCAAGCTTCTGGCAGGAGAACGCTGGAAAGAACTTGATCTGAAGAAAGGTGTAACCACCAAGCGCTATGCGATCTCCAACCGCGGCCGGATCGTCAGTTTCAAAAACAAGATTGAAGATGGCTACATCCTCAGACCCCGCCTTACCCAGGGTTATCCCAGTGTAACGATCGGAAGGGAAGCCAACCGCCAGAATTACTATCTGCACCGCCTGGTGGCAGAGTACTTTAGCAAACAACCCAGCACCAAGCACAATTTTGTCATCCACCTTGATCACGTAAAGGAAAACAACAAGGCCGAAAACCTGAAGTGGGTCAAGCACGATGCCCAGATCGAGCATGCGCTGAAAGATCCCAATGTACTGGTTCGTCAGAATCCGGAAGAAGGTCCGAAACTGAACGCTTCAAAAGTGAAGCAGATCAAGCGGGCGCTTCAATCCAAAAAACAGCCAACGCTGAAAGCACTGGCAAAACAATTTAAAGTTTCCGATATGCAGATCCACCGCATCAAAACCGGTGAGAACTGGTCACACGTAACCGTTTAATAAATTTATCAGAATATAATGTTGAGAGCCTTCTCCCTCCTTTTGCTGCTTGTAACAGCCCAGGTGTTGCACGCCCAATCCGTAAATAATTTTTCAAATGTTTCAAAACCGGAGGATGCAGGCTTTGCCGAAGACCGACTCCGGCAGATAGACGACCTGCTGGAAGAACACGTTAAAAATCAAAGTATCCCGGGCGCCGTCGCATTGATTGTCCGGAATGGAAAGATTGCATACTACAAGTCTTTTGGCTACAGCGATGTTGAGAAGAAATCTGCGCTTAAACGGGATGACATCTTCCGCATTGCTTCACAAAGCAAAGCCATCACCAGCCTGGCGGTAATGATGCTCTGGGAAGAAGGAAAGTTCCTTCTCGAGGATCCTCTTTCCAGATACATTCCGGAATTCAAAAGCCCGAAAGTTTTAAGAAGCTTTAACAAGAGCGATTCGACCTATACCACGGAACCGGCAAGCAGGGAGATCACGATCCGGCATCTGCTGACGCATTCTTCAGGCATCGATTACGCTGTGATCGGAAGCGATGAGTTCAAGGCAATCTATGCGAAGGCCGGCGTACCCAGCGGGATCGGAAACGATCGGGATGTTCTTGCCGAAAAAATGAGGATTCTCGGCACCATGCCCCTCAAACATCAACCCGGAGAACGATTTACGTACGGGCTGAATACCGACGTGCTCGGCTATCTCGTGGAGATCTGGTCCGGAATGCCCTTCGATCAGTTTTTGAAAAACCGGATCTTTGATCCGCTCGGCATGAATGACACCTACTTCTATCTGCCGCGCAACAAGCAGAACCGCCTGGTCTCATTGCATGGCAACAAGGATGGCAAAGCTTTCACAATGAAAACTGCGGCATTCGATGCGCTCGATCCCAATTATCCAAATCTGAAAGGAACGTACTTTTCGGGCGGGGCAGGTTTATCCTCCACCGTGGAAGATTATGCAAAATTCCTGCAACTGTTCCTCAATAAGGGTGAATTCAATGGCAAACGTCTCCTCAGCCGGAAAACAGTAGAACTGATGCTGATTGATCAGCTTCCTGAACTGGACACGGACTTCGGTCTGGGTTTCGGATTGGAGACCGAAAAAAATGATTACCGGTCGCCTGCAAGCCTTGGATCATTTTCGTGGGGAGGAGCTTTCAGCACTTCGTATTGGGCGGACCCCCAGGAAAACCTGATTGGACTAATCTATACAAACATTTACAGTAACCCCTACGGTAACATAGCTGAGAAATTCAAGGTGCTTACTTATCAGTCTATAACAGACTAGCCTTCCTTGAACCAGATATCTTTATGGTATCCGTTAGCCAGGCGGTTATACGGCAGATTCACGATCAGCTCTTCTTCCTCCAGACGCGCATTGATCTTGTTGATATCAATGTAATAAGGCACGTTGCGGTTATAAACAACTCTCGGCAGCGGAATTAACCGGTCGCTGCTTGTAACGTTGATCAGATAAAAGATCGAAAGATTGTTGTTGTGTATCTCTACCCTGATATCATCCAGGCTGATGCCCGGCACCTTCAAACGAATTTCCCGGTAGTCCTCGTGATGCTGCAGGTTCAGCTGCGGCTCACTCACACCACCATTTAAAGTGTTCAAAACATCTATCGAGGTTATTAAGTCTAAATAATTCTCCTTTTTCATATCCACCTTTTTCAAGAATGAATGGTAAGCCATCTATATACATATACGAATACCGGGCGCTACGTTGCCGGTGCCATGAGTTTACACTCCACATATTCCAGATTGACTCTTAACAGGGCAGGTACTGGTTGATCCAAGATAGAATCTGACCTTTCATTAAAAAAATCCGTACCAATCCCGATAGCAGGGAAAAGTCACCTCATTTTGAAGCGGCTTTATCACCTCTTAAGAAGCCAGGATGGATAGACATGAAGGAATGGAACGAACATGACCCGGGAATAACAGACCCCACAGCAGACAAGAAGGTGGAAAGAAAAACGGGCTGAGCCCTGAAAAGCCGGACTTATTCTTTAAATCTTAATTTGAAGAACAGCAGTGTGGACGCCAGCAACAATGTGGTGAGGTTGGCCGCAATCACCGGGATATCTTTCACGGCAAAGCCATATACAAGCCACATGGCCACGCCAAGACAGAAGAAAGAAAACATACCCAGCGAAAGGTCTTTGGCCGAACGGCTTTTCCAGGTTTTCACTACCTGCGGCACAAAGGCAGCGGTCGTTAAAGAACCTGCGAGTAAACCCAGAACCTGAATTGAATTCATAAAAAGACTATTATGTCCCTGCAAATATAGCGGCGCGCACCGCAACCAACGCGTGGTATAGTGTTTATTGTATTCTTTTTAATGGACATCGATTGCAGATTTTCACGCATATCGATTGCAAAATCCATTTTCCATGCAGAAAACACGGTCCGGTGAGGGCGCCCCTTCATGCCAGCTCCGCCCTTCTGCTTTATGATGGTTCAAACCCGGAGGCTGGGTGTCATTTCTGAGAGGCAAAGCGCGGTCGAACTAACGGTATATCTGCATGACGCAACCCCACCCATGGGCGGAATATCATGGGTCCGGATCCTTCTATTATCCCGTTCTCTCCGGATGATTCCCGAATCTCCAGCGCGATCACCCCCGGTTCCAGCAGGCTGAGCGGCACGCGTCCTCCGTTCACAACGGAACCAATGGGGCTCCTACGCGAAAGCGTTGCTTTATGAAGAGAAAAACCGTTATGGCTTCCGCCGTCGAAGTGCCCCTACGGTAAAAAAATTACCGATATTCCGATTTCCTTTTCAATCATTGATCGAAATCGTTTGTTTTTTCGGAGAAATGATTTACCTTCAATCGTCACCCTTAAACCAGTCACACATATGGGAAAGGTCAGAAATATTATTCAGACGAAGGGCAACGCAATCTTTTCAGTTCCCTCGACGATCACAGTGTATCAGGCGCTCGAAGTAATGTTCGAGAAAAATATCGGAGCGTTATTGGTGGTTGATGAAGGGAAATTCCTGGGAATATTTACTGAACGCCACTATGCCCGTAAACTTGCGCTCAGGGGTAAATCCTCCAAAGAAACTTCCATCGGAGAAATCATGACAGAGCAACCTGTCACAGTAACCCCGGAAACCAGTATAGAGGAATGCATGCGGACCATGAGCAGCAAAAAGATCCGCCACCTTCCCGTGATGGAGCATGACAGACTGGTAGGCATCGTTTCAATGGGAGACGTAGTCCGGTATATCATCGACGAACAGAAATTTATTATTGACAATCTGGAACAATACATTCAACACTGAAAAGTATTGTAATCGCCCATGCTTATTGAAGCACGCGCAGACGAACAAAGTGCAGTAAGGTGTTAGCTTAAGAAACTTAAGAAGTTTGCCGGAGGCAAACAGTTTTGAATAGCTTAGAAAAAACCGACATGCTTTGGCCCATACTGGTGTATGGGGCAATTGTTCTAAGCCTGGTATGTTTAATGCTAGGCCTTTCTTTTGTATTGGGACAACGCCACAATGAGCGCGCTACCGGCGAGCCCTATGAAGGCGGTATCGTCAGCGCCGGCTCCGCGCGCCTGCGCTTCTCTTCACAATTCTATCTCATCGCCATGCTGTTCGTTATCTTCGACGTCGAGACGATATTCATCGTGAGCTGGGCCGTCGCCTTTGATGAACTTGGCTGGTACGGATACTTCGGCGTCATGGTCTTCGTGATTCTACTTTTCGTCGTGCTCCTCTACGAGTGGCGCAACGGAGCGCTGGACTTCGGACCCGACGGAAGCCGGATCTTAAAGTCGTATAAAAAGCTGAAAGCCCAAAAGCAAAAACCTGCACCTCCGAACCAGGAAGTAGCGCAGCAGAAAAAAACCGAAAGTATAACATTTTAAAAATTCAATCATGAATTGGTGGCTGAGCAATCCGGATGAACGCAAGGTAAAAGGCACAAGCTCGATGGAAGAGACGGTGAAACAAAGCATCATGCTTACCACCGTACAGGACCTCCTTGCCTGGGGCCGGAAAAATTCGTTATGGCCTTTTCACTTCGGGCTCTCATGCTGCTTTGTTGAAATGGCCACCAGCATGACGCCCAAATTCGATGTCGCGCGCTTCGGCGCCGAAGTCATCCGGGGAACTCCCCGTGAAGCCGACGTGATGATCATCGCCGGAACCGTCTTCATCAAGATGGCACCCATCATCAAACGACTGCACGAACAGATGATGGAACCCCGCTGGGTCATTTCCATGGGATCTTGCGCAAACTCGGGAGGGATGTACGATATCTACAGCGTTGTGCAGGGCGTCGATAAATTCTTGCCTGTAGACGTCTATGTGCCTGGATGTCCTCCAAGACCCGATGCTTTTATTGACGGACTCGTTTTACTGACACAATCCGTAGGCAAAGAAAAAAGACCGCTCAGCTGGGTGATCGGGGAGCAGGGAGTCATCAAACCGGAAAAAATATCGGTGAAAGATATGCGACATGCGAAACGACAAGAAATGACAACGTTCCGTTCTCCGGACGAGATCTGAAATAAAACACAAATACCAGGTACAGATGCTGCCCTCCCTATGAGACAGCATGCCCTCAGGGAATCATGAAAGCAGGAACATTAAATATGGAAGTATAGATGAAGTAGCGGAGGATTGATCGTCTTAAATAAACTACCGGCACATAGTGTGCCTGGCGTGATATGGAAAAATTACAGCGTCCAACAGAGCAATTAAGGTTGAAGTTTGGAGAAAATGCTTTCACTGAACAACTGACCAGGGATGAGCTTCTCACCCTATGGCTCCCGTTGGACAAATTGAGGGAGTTCCTCACCTATCTCAAAACGGACATCCCTCAACCCTACCGCCTGTTATACGACCTTACTGCCATTGACGAACGTACACGTAAATCAGCCAATGGCTATCCTTCCTCCGACTTCACTTTGGTATATCACCTTTACTCCTTTGACAGGAACAGTTTCCTGCGCCTCAAGTGCGCATTGAAAGGCGAACGTCCCGCCGCACCAAGCATCACAAGCCTATGGGCCAATGCAAGCTGGTACGAGCGTGAAGTGTTTGATATGTTCGGCATCCGCTTCGACGGCCATCCAAACCTGCGGCGAATCCTGATGCCACTAACATGGGAAGGTCATCCGCTTCGAAAAGAACACCCCGCGAGAGCAACGGAGATGGGACCCTTCCGCTTATACGACGAAAAAACCGACCGCGAACAAGCGGCGCTGCAGTTCCGCCCCGAAGACTGGGGCATGGCTCGCCAAAGCGAAGATTCGGATTTCATGTTCCTGAACATCGGCCCACAGCATCCCGGCACGCATGGCGTATTGCGACTTATATTACAACTTGACGGAGAAGATATCGTTGACATCGTCCCTGAAATCGGATTCCATCACCGCGGCGCGGAAAAAATGGCCGAACGCCAGTCATGGCACACCTACATCCCGTACACCGACCGCATCGATTACCTCGGGGGTGTCAATAACAATCTCGCCTATCTACTAGCCGTAGAAAAACTGGCGGGTATCCAGATTCCGGAACGCGCACAGGTCATACGCGTGATGCTGTGCGAATTCTTCCGGATCGCCAGTCACCTCGTCTGGTATGGCACGTTCGCTCAGGACGTTGGGCAACTATCGCCGGTGTTTTACATGTTCTCCGACCGCGAAAGAATCTTTGATGTCATCGAAGCAGTATGCGGAGGACGCATGCATCCAAACTGGTTCCGCATTGGTGGCGTTGCACAGGACCTGCCCATCGGATGGGAAACACTTGTGAAAAAATTCGTTGACTATTTCCCCAAGCGGATGCGCGAATACGACAACCTCGTCATGCGCAATTCCATTTTCAAGGCAAGGACCAAAGGCATCGGCATCTTTACCGAAGAAGAAGCCATCGAATGGGGCGTCACCGGACCGAACCTCCGCGCGTGCGGCCTTGCCTGGGATTTCAGAAAGAAACAACCTCATTCCGGATACCAGAATTTTGATTTTGAAATTCCTACAGCAGAAAACGGAGATTGTTACGATCGCGCCCTGGTGCGCGCTGAGGAGATGCGGCAAAGCCTGCGCATCATTGATCAATGTCTGAAGAACATGCCCGCCGGCCCGTACAAAGCAGATCATCCGCTCACAACACCTCCGGTCAAAAAACATACGATGCAGGATATTGAGACGCTGATCACCCACTTCCTCAACGTAAGCTGGGGCCCCGTGATCCCTGCAGGTGAAGCAATGAGTTGCATCGAAGGAACGAAAGGAGCGTATAGCTACTACGCGATCAGCGACGGGAATACTTCTCCCTACCGCATGAGGGTACGCACACCCTCTTTTCCGCATATGCAGATGATGCCTTACATCAGCCGCGGATACTCGGTGGCGGATGTGTTAAGTATACTGGGTGCAATGGACTATGTGCTGGCAGATATAGACCGGTAGGAAAAGGAATTTGCAACGGCAATCCTCAATCACGAAGGAATACTATAGAGAATCTATGTTGACGACCGAAGAAAAAATTGACATCGAAAAAGCCATCAGCATGATGCCCGTCCGGAAGTCTGCCTGCATCGAAGCTTTGAAAGTGGTTCAACATCACCGCCGTTGGATCTCCGATGAAAGTCTCAAAGATGTTGCAGCCTATATGAATATGAGTCCGGAAGAACTCGATTCAGTGGCGACGTTCTATAACCTGCTGTTCCGCAGACCGGTCGGGCGACACATCATTCTCTTGTGCGACAGTATCAGTTGCTGGGTCATGGGCTACGATCAGATCAGAAAACACCTGATCGAAAAACTTGGGATCCAATACGGGGAAACCACTTCCGATGACCGCTTCACCCTCCTTCCCAACTGCTGTCTGGGAACCTGTGATACGGCGCCGGCGCTGATGATCGATAAAGATCTTTATAAAAATGTAACCGTAGATCAGCTGGAGGAGATCCTGCGGAAATATTCGTAAGAAGTTTAATTCCTCTCAGGGCAAAGCATAAGTATATGGAGAAACCCCTCACAGAACATATTCGCGATGACCGTCGGCCGCTTTCATTGAAAGAATACGAAAAAGTGGGCGGGTATGAGGCGCTTCGAAAAGTAGCCCGGGGTATGGCGCCGAAATCCATCATTGACCTCGTGAAAGATTCCAATCTTCGCGGCCGCGGAGGTGCGGGTTTTTCGACGGGGCTGAAATGGAGCTTCGTGCCGCAGAATGCATCAAAGCCGAAATACCTGATCGCCAACGCCGACGAGATGGAGCCAGGCACATTCAAAGACAGGGTCCTGCTCGAAAGCACACCGCATCAACTCATCGAAGGCATGATCCTGTCTGCCTATGCAATTCAGGCAGACCAATCATTTGTCTTTCTCCGCTGGGCTTACCACAACGCCGCGCATGCCATTGAAGTAGCCATTCATGAAGCATATGCCGCCGGCTATCTGGGAAAAAACATTCTGGGCTCCGGATACGATCTTGACATGCACCTGCACACTGGCGTCGGACGGTATATGTGCGGAGAAGAAACAGCGCTGCTCAATTCACTCGAAGGGAAGCGGGCAACGCCGCGGGCGAAGCCGCCCTTTCCGCAGGTCAGCGGCCTTTTTGGAAAGCCTACGATCGTCAACAACGTAGAGACGCTCTGCAACATCCCGCACATCATCAACAAGGGAGCAGAATGGTTTCGTGCGCTTAGCCTTACCGGCGACAGCGGCACCAAACTTTATGGTGTCAGCGGAAAGGTCAAAACGCCCGGATGCTGGGAGCTCCCGATGGGTGTGACGATGCGCGCGTTAATAGAACAGTATGCAGGAGGAATGCAGGATGGACTAAAATTCAAAGGCGCATTACCCGGCGGCGCCTCCACGGATTTCCTTGTAGAGGAACACCTCGATGTAAAACTTGATTACACCTCTGTCGCCGCCGCAGGAAGTCGTCTCGGAACCGGTACGCTGATCATTCTTGATGACAAGACATGCCCCGTCGGGTTCGTCCAAAACCTTGAACAATTCTTTGCACAGGAGTCTTGCGGGTTCTGCACTCCCTGCCGTGAAGGTCTGCCGTGGGTGGCCAAGATCCTCTCCACCATCGATGAGGGTGCGGGCAGCGAAGATGATCTGAAACTCCTGGATTTCCACACTAAATATTTAGGACCCGGAAATACTTTCTGCGCACTTGCTCCCGGCGCCATGGAACCACTCCAGAGTGCAATGAAGTATTTCAGAAAAGATTTTGAACAACACATTCATGAACACAAGTGCCCGTGGAAATAAAAATAGGACAGAGGAATAACACTACTGACTGATTATGGCAACACTCTATATTGATGACAAGCCCTATGAAGTAAAGCCCGGAAAGAATCTCCTGGAAACCTGCCTTTCGTTGGGATTCAATCTGCCTTACTTCTGCTGGCATCCGTCCCTTGGCTCGGTCGGCGCGTGCCGACAGTGTGCCATCAAAGTGTACAGGAATGAAGATGACAAGACGGGAAGACTCGTCATGTCGTGTATGGAACCTGTTACCGATAATCAGCGGATCTCCATTGCTGATACAGAAGCTGCAGCCTTCCGGTCAAATGTCATCGAGTGGCTGATGACAAACCACCCGCACGATTGCGCCGTCTGCGATGAAGGCGGGTCCTGCCATCTCCAGGATATGACCGTGATGACGGGCCATACGTACCGCAGGTTCAACTATAAAAAGCGCACCTATCAAAATCAGGATCTTGGTCCTTTCCTCAACCACGAAATGAACCGGTGCATTCAGTGCTACCGTTGTGTGCGCTATTACCGCGATTATGCCGGCGGCCATGACCTGGAAGCTTTTGCCTCGAAGAACCACGTATACTTCGGAAGACATGAAGACGGCACGCTGGAAAGTGAGTTCAGCGGAAACCTGGCCGAGGTTTGTCCCACCGGCGTCTTCACCGATAAAACATTAAAACAACATTATACCCGCAAGTGGGACCTCACCACCGCGCCCTCTGTATGTCAGCATTGCAGCCTCGGCTGCAACACCATCGCGGGCGAACGGTATGGAAGCCTGCGTTCCATCACCGCCCGCTACCATGGTGAAGTGAACGGCTATTTTCTCTGCGACCGCGGCAGATTCGGTTATGAATTTACAAACGCCGCCGACCGCATACTTCAGCCCATGGTTCACAGGCAACCTGTAGATGCCCCCAACGCCATCCGGGAAGTTTCTTCCATCCTGAAGAAAAGCAAAGTGATCGGCATCGGATCACCGCGCGCATCGCTGCAATCCAATTTCGCACTGAAAGCACTGGTAGGTGCAGATAATTTTTATCATGGCACCTCCGTGGATGAGCACAACCTTGCGGAACTGGTCATCAAGATCCTGAAAGAAGGACCCGCGCGCACACCCTCCATGCGGGAAGTCGAATTGGCGGATGCAGTCTTTATTCTGGGTGAAGACCTGACAAACACTGCGCCGATGATGGCCCTTGCCGTCAGGCAGGCCGTGAGACAAAAACCGCTTTCGGAAATTGACAAAGCATCTATTCCGCAGTGGCATGATGCCGCGGCGCGTGAATACGTCCAGGATACCAAAGGCCCGCTGTTCGTCGCCACCGTGACCACAACGAAACTTCACGAAGTGGCTACAGGCGTCTTTCACGCAGCGCCGGATGATATTGCCCGGCTTGGCTACGCGGTGGCCAACATGCTGGATCCTTCCTTGCCTCCCGTTAAAAATCTTACAAAAGAAAAAGAAACTTTCGCCCGCCAGGTTGCGGATGCGTTGCTGGCAGCAAAACGGCCTGTGATCATTTCCGGGATGTCATGCGATTGTGCCACAGTAATAAAAGCCGCAGCGAACGTTGCCTGGGCATTGCATAAGAAGAACGCTCAAACAGGAATTGTCCTGACATTACCCGAGTGCAATTCCATGGGGCTTGCCATGATGGGAGGTCACCGGCTGAATTCAGCCTTCAATGCGGTGATGAACGATCACGCCGATACGGTGATTATTCTTGAGAATGATCTTTACCGGCATGCCAAAGCCGATGTTGTGGACAAATTCCTCGGAAAGTGTAAGCAGGTGATTGTGATCGACCACACGCCGCACGACACCTCCGCGAAAGCGCACATCGTTATTCCCGCAGGAACATTCGCAGAATCTGATGGAACCCTCGTTAACAACGAAGGCCGCGCACAAAGATTCTTCCAGGTGCATGACCATTCTCCGCTCATGAAAGAGAGCTGGCGGTGGCTGCTCCAGTTTGCGTCGGAAGCCGGCCATCAACATATGTGCACCTGGAAAAATTTCCAGGATGTTTCCCATGCGCTTGCCACGGAAGAACCATTGCTGAAAGGCACCGACACAATCACTCCGCCGCCGGAGTTCCGCATCGCCGGACAAAAAATTCCGCGCGAAACGCAGCGGTTCAGCGGAAGAACTGCTATGTATGCACATTTGCATGTGAGCGAAGACAAGCCTCCGGAGGATCCGGATTCACCGCTCTCGTTCACCATGGAAGGTTACCGCGGCCAGCCACCGTCCTCCATGATCCCATTCTTTTGGGCGCCGGGCTGGAATTCCGTGCAGGCGATCAACAAATATCAGGAAGAGATAGGCGGATCGTTGCACGGCGGCGATCCGGGCTTGCGACTCCTGGAGCCGAATACAAACGGTTCACCACACTATTTTACCGATCTGCCTGAGATCTTTATTCCATTGCAGGACCACTTATGGATGGTGTCACTCCACCACATCTTTGGCTCTGAAGAACTCAGCGCACGCGCGGCGGCCGTTTCGAAACGCGTACCGCACAGTTATGTGATGATCAATGATCTTGATGCACAAGAAATGAACCTGGCACCAGGCGCCATGCTTGACTTTGAGGTCAACAGGCAACCGTACAAGCTTCCGGTGCAGATCAGCAGTGCCATCCCGAAAGGGATTGCAGGCATGCCATACGGACTTCCGGGGCTACCCTTTATTGATTTACCCGCGTGGGCAATATTAAAGACGAAGAAAAATGGATGAACCTCTCAACCCCATATGGATCGCGCTGATCGTCGTGGGCGGGGTGATGGCGGTCGCTCCCGGACTTATCTGGCTTGAACGCAGGCTGCTCGCCCTTTGGCAGGATCGCTATGGCCCGAACCGCGCGGGTCCCTTTGGATTGCTGATCGTACTCGCAGATACATTAAAACTTTTCTTTAAGGAAGACTGGATCCCTCCATTTGCTGACAAAAAAGTTTTCTTCATCGCTCCTGCGATCGTCATGATCGCGGCATTGATGGGTTTCGTTGTCATCCCCTTCGCCCCGGGTTTCATTGTCTCTGACCTGAGCATCGGAATTTTGTTTTTCCTGGCAGCCTCTTCCATGGGCGCGTACAGCATTATCCTGGGAGGCTGGGCATCGAATAATAAATATGCGTTGCTCGGCGCCATGCGCGGCGCTGCCCAGATGATATCCTACGAAGTTTTTATGGGCCTTTCCATTATGGGCGTAGTGGTGTTGGCCGGATCGCTCAGCCTTCACGACATTGTTCTGGCCCAGGAGGGTATGTGGTTTGTAATTCCGCAGTTCGCAGGTTTTGTGATCTTCCTGATCGCAGGCATCGCGGAAACACACCGACTGCCATTTGATATCCCTGAATCCGAAAGCGAGATCATCGCCGGATTCCACTCCGAATACTCAGGCATGAAGTTCGGAATGTTCTTCGTCGGCGAATACGTAGGCATCGTCCTGATCTCAAGCTTAACGGTAGCATTGTATTTTGGCGGATGGCTGGGTCCCGACTTCCTCCCGCCTGCTGTCTGGTTTATTCTGAAAACATTTGGATTCATCTTCCTTTTCATTTTGCTGCGTGCGTCACTGCCACGCCCCCGCTATGATCAGTTGATGGACTTTGGCTGGAAAATATTATTGCCCATCACCATCATCAACCTGATGGTGACTGCGGCTGTAGTACTCGTGATGGAAAAAGGTTGGCCTTGACACAAGGACAAAAAACAGGATAAGTATAGGTGCGTAAACTAACAAAGATTCTATGTTCAGTATTGTAAGAAGTATGTGGCTGACGTTTCTGCATATGTTCCATAAGCGTGAAACGATATTGTACCCGGAGGAGAAACCAAAACTGACTACGCGCTGGCGTGGCCGGATCGTGCTGACCAGAGATCCTGATATGGGTGAGCGCTGTGTGGGGTGTTATTTGTGCGCAGCAGCCTGTCCGGTGGACTGCATTTCACTTCAGGCAACCGAAGACGCCACAGGCAGAAGGTATCCTGCATTCTTCCGGATCAATTTTTCCCGGTGCATCTTCTGTGGCTACTGCGAAGAAGCTTGTCCGACATACGCCATCCAGTTGATACCCGACTTTGAAATGGCCGAATACAATCGCCAGAACCTGGTGTATGAGAAGGAAGACCTGCTCATCAACGGGCAGGGGAAATATCCCGGCTACAATTATTACAAGGTGGCCGGCCTCGCCATCGGCGGCAAAGGCAAGGGCGAAGCGCAGAATGAAAATCCGCCGGTAGATGTAAAAAGCTTATTACCCTGATATGGAAGCAATGTTCTATATAGCGGCGGGCGTAGCCATCCTGGCAACGGTGATGGTGATCACCAGTTATAACATGATCCATGCGCTCATCTATCTCATCGTGTCTTTCCTCGCGATCGCTGTTGTGTTCTATGTGCTCGGCGCGCCATTCATCGCAGCGCTGGAGATCATCATCTATGCAGGGGCCATTGTCGTGCTTGTCATTTTCGTCATCATGATGCTCAATCTGCGGGATGAGACTGTGGTGCAGGAGAAGACCTGGCTCACGCGTGAGATCTTCATATTTCCCGCGATCCTGTCTGCGATCCTGCTGGCGGAATTGATCTACATCATTGTGAATGCAGACACGACACATATTAACGCAACAACAATCAGTTCGGCAGAAGTTGGAAAGTCGCTGTATGGACCTTATGTGATCGGTGTTGAGCTCAGCGGAATCTTGCTCATGTCAGGGATTGTTGGAGCCTATCATCTCGGTCGGCAGAAGAAAAAAGTCGTACACAGATTTTTAGAAAAAGTTGAACCATGAACCATGTACCCGTAGAAGCCGGCCTCATACTCGCGGGCATACTCTTCATGCTCGGATTGATCAGCGTCCTTGTCAGGCGCAACATCATCTTCATGCTCATCTCCGTGGAGATCATGCTGAATGCGGCGGGACTCGCTTTCATCGTCGCGGGCGCCAAGTGGGCGCAGCCCGACGGGCAGGCCATGTTCATCTTTATCGTTACCATGGCCGCCGCGGAAGTATCCGTGGGTCTCGCGCTGATCCTGCAGATCTACCACCAGATCAAGACACTGGATGGTGATGCCGCGGATAGGATGAAGGGATGATGAGGAGGTAAATAGGTAAAAGGGTAAAAAGGGTAAAAAGGGTAAAAAGGTAAATAAGTAAAAGGGTAAATAGGTAAAAAGGTAAAGGTGAATGGATATAAGGTTGAAGAAAATTCTAAACAGAGCGGCTTATGAGTGAAATGTTATGGCTGATCCCGGGGTTGCCACTGATGGGGGCATTGATACTCATTATCAGCGGAGGTAATCTGACGCGCACGGTAGCCGCCATCGTTGGCGCAGGGAGCGTGGGACTCGCCGCCGTCGTTACAATCATCGTCGGATTGGACTTTATTTCAGGCGAACAGCAACCCGTCCACCAGGTGCTCTGGACCTGGATGAATGTCGACGGGTTCTCACCGGGAGTTGCCCTGTATCTTGACGCCCTGTCGATGGTTTTTATCTTTGTTATCACCTTCGTAGGATTTCTGATCCACATCTACTCCATCGGGTTCATGGCCGATGACGAGGGATTTTCAAGGTTCTTTGCATTTCTCAACCTGTTTGTATGCTCGATGCTCATCCTGGTACTGGCTGACAACCTGGTGCTCCTGTACCTTGGATGGGAAGGCGTTGGCTTGTGCAGCTACCTTCTCATCGGGTTCTGGTATCAGGAAGAAAGAAACGGCTACGCAGCAAGAAAGGCCTTCATCATTACCAGGGTCGGCGACACAGCCATGGCCATCGGCTTGTTTATGCTCTTCAGCACACTTGGCACCCTCAACATTCAGGATATCCTCACCCAGGCCCCGCAGGCCTGGACGGTGGGATCTCAAACCGTAGTGGCCATAGCCTTTCTTCTGTTGGGGGGCGCAGTTGGCAAATCTGCACAGCTGCCATTGCAAACATGGTTACCGGATGCCATGGCGGGACCATCGCCTGTCAGTGCCCTCATCCATGCGGCGACGATGGTCACGGCGGGCGTGTACCTCATTGCCCGCATGCATGTGGTCTTCGAACTTGCTCCAACGGCCCAGCTATGGGTAGGTATCATCGGTGCGATTACCCTGCTGATCGCAGGCTTCAGTGCGCTTACGCAGTTCGACCTGAAGCGGGTCCTCGCCTATTCTACCATCAGCCAGATCGGATACATGTTCCTTGCGCTCGGTATTGGCGCGTGGTCATCGGCGATCTTCCATTTCATGATCCATGCCTTCTTCAAAGCCCTCCTGTTCCTCGCAGCCGGCGCTGTGATCATGGTGCTTCACCACGAGCACGATATGTTCAGGATGGGAGGTCTGCGGAAGAGACTGCCCGTGATCTACTGGACGTTCCTTATCGGGGCGGCCTCGCTCGCTGCATTGCCTTTTATCACGGCCGGCTTTTACAGCAAAGACCAGATCCTGTGGCTTGCATGGGCCGGCGAAAAAGGGAATATCGGGTTCTACCTGGCTGCACTCATCGGCGCCTTTATCACGGCGATCTACACTTTCAGGATGGTGTTCCTCACCTTCTTCGGAGAAGAAAAAACACACGTGGGCCATGCTGCCGGAAGCCTGATGACCATTCCACTGATCATCCTGGCAGTATTATCCGTTGCGGGAGGCTTTATCGATCTTCCGCACAACATGGGTCATGTCACTTTATTCTCCGATTTCCTGACCCCCGTGTTGCCCGCCGTTGAACTAAAACCGGGAGTCGAAAGCGCCGAGTGGCTCATGCAGGGACTTGCAGCTGTCCTTTGTTTACTGGGGATCTATGTTGCGTATTTCTTCTATATGAAGCGCGAGGATTTGCGCTCCGAGATCAAAGGCGCTACGTACGAATTAAACCGCTTCTGGTTTTCAGGATGGGGATTCGACGCGCTGTACGATATCGTGTTTGTTCAACCTTATTTGTATCTGTGCCGCATCAATAAAAAAGATGTGGTCGATAAAATGTATGACGGAATGGTTTCAGGAGCGAATTTCTTTCACGGAGTATTCGCGAAAACACAAAGTGGTATCATGCGCTGGTATATCATGGGAATCGTGATCGGCGCGGTACTGATATTGTCTTTGGGACTGATACTGCATTGATGTTATCCGGTCGACACAGGACATGTCTGCATCGGCCAGGATCAAAAAAGAAGAAGAAATCGAAATAAAAAACCAACTGGCCAATGATCTTACTTTGGTTTATTATCATTCTCATGGCGGGCGGCATCCTTGCGTGGATTAGCGCGCAATGGTCGAAAGATCTCTGCAGGTGGATATCCGTACTTGCGCTGCTGGTAAATTTCTCCCTTGCCATGATGATATGGCTGGAAAATCCAACACATCAACAGTCGGGCAATACATGGATCACTACTTTTATTGCAGACTGGATCCCGACATTTGGCGTGAGCTTTAATCTCGCACTCGACGGACTCAGCCTCCTGATGCTGATACTTACCTTCCTGCTCGGCGCGGTGGGTGTCATTACTTCCTGGCATGAGATCCGGTATCGCACCGGATTCTTTCACTTCAACCTCCTTTGGGTGCTGGCCGGTATCACGGGTGTCTTTCTTACGATGGATCTTTTCTTATTCTATTTCTTCTGGGAAGTTATGCTTATCCCCATGTATTTCCTCATTGGCATCTGGGGCCATGAGAACAGGAGGTATGCAGCTTTCAAGTTCTTTATTTTCACCCAGGCAAGCGGTCTGCTCATGCTGCTGGCGATTTTGGGTTTGTACTTTATTCACGGTAACGCTACTGGCACCTACACCTTCAATTACTTTGAACTTCTCGGAACAGAACTTACGCCGGGGACAGAACGCTGGCTGCTGCTGGGATTCCTCGCTGCATTTATCGTCAAATTGCCTGTGGTACCTTTTCATAACTGGTTGCCGGACGCCCACTCCGAGGCGCCTACTGCCGGAAGTCTCATCCTGGCGGGGCTATTACTGAAGACCGGCGCGTATGGATTGATCCGCTTTGTTGTTCCGCTGTTCCCGGAAGCTGCTGTTGAGATCGCGCCCGTCGCCATGCTGTTCGGCGTAATCGGCATCCTTTACGGCGCCATGCTGGCCTATGCCCAAACAGATCTCAAGCGCCTGGTTGCCTACACTAGCGTAAGCCACATGGGCTTCGTGATGCTGGGCGTCTTCGCTTTCAATGACCTGGCGTGGCAGGGAGTCGTGATGCAAATGATCACACACGGCATCAGCACCGGAGCGCTGTTCCTCATTGCAGGATCCTTGTACGAACGAATCCATACACGCGATATCGAAAGGATGAGAGGATTCTGGACGAGAATGCCTTTCATGGCCACCATTGCCCTCATCTTTTCAATGGCATCCCTCGGCCTGCCCGGGCTGGGGAATTTTATCGCCGAGTTTTTAACACTGGTCGGCGCCTGGCAGAGCAGCCCGGTCCTCACAATCTTCGCAACGATCGGGCTCGTGGCCGCTACAGCATATTCACTGCGCATCATGCAAAAGATATTTTATGGGCCCCTTACCGCAACGCATTCCCTGCCTGATCTCTCCATCCGCGAGAAACTAATGATGGTTCCGCTTGTGATTATCATCGTCTGGCTGGGAGTGTTTCCGCAGCCTGTACTCGATACATCGCGACCACTGGTTGAGTCAGTCCTTGATAACAAGATGATCAGGGAAGCCACAACGAAACAATGGCTGCCGGAGGAAACAGAAACCTTAAGTTCGAAAGGAGGTACCAAATGAGTAAGACAGATTTTCTCAGCATCATCCCGCTCTTCATTCTGACAAGTTCGGCGATCCTGATCATGTTTTCCATTTCTGTGAAGCGAAATCACAAAATCATATACGTGATCACCGCAGCTTCACTGATCGGCGACTTTGTCTACCTGGCCATGTACAATGCCCGAACCAAATGGATCATCGAGCCACTGTTTGTCTTCGATGGCTTCGGGATTTTTAATATGGGACTGATACTGTTAACAGCAGTTGCCGTGACAATGATATCGTATGCATACTTCGAGCAACGGGAAGAGCGAAAGGAAGAGTATTACATTCTGCTCATCCTTGCAACGTTGGGGGCGTGTACGCTCGTAATCAGCAAACATTTCGTGTCACTCTTTCTCGGCCTGGAAATACTGAGCGTGTCGCTGTACTCCATGATCGCCTACCTGCGAAAGCGCGAACAGTCGGATGAAGCTGGCCTCAAATACCTGATCATGGCGGCGTTCTCCTCCGCCTTTTTATTATTCGGGATGGCGCTCGTGTATGCGACGACCGGCTCTATGGAGTTTGGTGGAATTGCCAGGCACCTGGCGGGATTATCAGAATTGCCGCTCATCCTGATGACGGGCTTCGGTTTGATGGTAGTCGGCGTCGGCTTCAAATTAAGTATTGTTCCTTTTCATATGTGGGCTGCGGACGTCTACCAGGGAGCTCCCGCACCGGTGACTGCCTTTATCGCCACCATCTCCAAAGGAGGAATGATCGCCCTGCTTGTGCGCTTCTTCACAGAGATCAATGGGTACCAGTACGATTCACTTGTCCTGATCTTCACAGTCATCGCGATTGCCTCGATGTTCATCGGTAATTTCCTGGCGTTGCGCCAGCTCAATGTGAAACGCATCCTCGCCTATTCTTCTATCTCTCATATGGGATATGTGCTGGTGGCATTCCTTGCGGGAAAGGAATTGGGTGTTGAAGCCGTGAGCTTTTACCTCGTCGCATACTTTATCACGACGGTAGGCGCGTTTGGCATCCTTGCAACCCTGTCGGATAAAGACCGCGATGCAGAGTTGATGGAGGATTATGCAGGTTTGTTGTGGCGCCGCCCCTGGACCGCGGCTGCCCTATCGGCGATGCTGCTATCACTCGCCGGCATTCCGCTCACTGCCGGATTTGTTGGCAAATTCTATGTGGTGGCTGCAGGCGTGAACACGAACCTCTGGTTGCTCGTAACCATGCTTGCCCTGAACAGCGCCATAGGATTGTACTATTACATCAAGATCATCGCCGTCATGTTTGAGAGCCACGAAGGTGAAGAGGAACCGGTGGGCATGCTGCATCCCTCCGTCTACATCGTGAGTGGCGTAACGCTCACCATATTGGTAGGCCTTCTCATTTGGGTGGGCGTCTATCCCGAATGGATCATGGGTGTGATCAGAACGTATGTCAATAGTTGAAAAGCCGAATCCTTTGCACTCCCGCAGGCTTTGCGTGAGAATAAAAACCGCAGCTACCGCGAGTCTGCCGATCTCGAACAACTTACTGGGCACCACGTCAGGTAGCACCTGGCCAGCTTCTCCTATCAAGTACCTCCGCGCCATATCAGTCGCCCTGGCGAATTTGCGCGAAACAAATGACCCCTCACGCGTCATTCCGTTTGAAGCATGCATACGCTTTACAATAATTGAGCACAAGGATGTAGTCCTTCAGAATATCCATGCCGATCGAGGCATTGTTATGCCAGGACGATGAAACAATCCCGGTAGGAACTTTTTCGATGTCCATTCCCGTAAGACTTACTTTCCTGGTGGTGATGTGAAATCCGGAGAGCGGCCCGTTAAAACCGATACCGAGGATCTTTTCCTGGCGTTGCGATACCAGTGCTGAGACATTGGTTGATTTCAACAGTAATCCCAGGGAGGATCCGGTATCAATCATCAGGTCAAAAGTGTGATGCGTGTCTTTGTCCATGTATACTTTCGATTGCATCATCGGTTTTGCGTCGACAATGCGGAGGGGAACATGTGTATATCCCGCGGGTGGCATACTCTTAACAGCTTTCCTGAACGTGATCGTACGCGCCCTGGCATTCAGCTCCACCTCAAACTTCAGGAAGATATCATGACCGATGACGCCGTGGACATTTTTGTAATAACCGAACAAATTTGTGTTGCCTACCACTACCACGGGAATCTGCTCGCCCAGCACTTCATTGATGCTCACCTTGTTTCCGATGGATAAACTTCCGGTGACCGGTCCGCCGCTGCCCAAGCCTGAAAACCGGATCGGCTTTGCCGAATTCATTTTGAACATCCGGCTGAACCTTTTCCCAAACAGGATAAGATTCCTGCAACCCGTATCGAGGATCAGGTTCACCTGAATGGAATCATTGATGGTGACAGGCAGTACGATCAGCCCTTTGACGGTCCGGTACTCCAGCGTCATTTCATTTACGGAATCCGGCAGGAAAAAACCTGCGACAGGTTTAGCTGCAAAAGCAGCTATAGGGAACAAGACCAGAAAAAAGATGGTGGCGGCAACAACACAGGAGCTTTTCATACGCGGAGGTTTTTGAATATGAAAAGCTACCGCTATGAAAACCGCATTGAAACCCGCTGGAAGGCTGATTTTTTTCGAAATTCAATAGTGCCCTGACAGCCATATTACGGCCGGGTTACACGCAAAAAGGGTATATGTATCGGTATAAATGAGATTGGACTGTACCTAAATCCGGGTGATGCGGGACCAAAGGATTTTTATCATCGCTCAACTGCGGTTTGCATTCACCGGTCATTGTGGAGACATTGACGGAAGTTGCGAATCGAACGCGTCATTATCACGAAATCCTTCCCATCAGAAAAGTATCTTCTCAAAGCAAACACTGTTCTCTACGCCAGCGTACTGCCCGTAATTCGCGGTGTGTTTATAGCCTTGTTTAGTGTAAAGGGCGATCGCTTCCGGTTGGCGCCTACCGGTTTCCAGTATGCATTTGGAATAAAATAATTCGGCCGTCCACGTTTCCAGTTCCGACAAGATCATTGCAGCAATTCCTTTCTTCCGATGGGCCGGCAGCACGTACATGCGTTTCACTTCCATGGCATCGGCGGAGAATGCTTTTATGGCGCCGCATCCTACTGCTTCTGCATTATCATAGGCCACTACCACATGTCTGATCTTGTCGATCTTATTGAATTGCGCATAGAAAGAATGCTCTTCCCCATCGCGTGCAGCCAGGTCGGCGTCGAGGAGTTGCACAAGCGCAATGAAATCCGGATTGTCGGAATTGGTTCGCGTGATTGTTATCATTTCGATCGCAGCATTATAAAGATTGCGTCAGGAGAAGATCGCAGGAAACTTTTCCGGATGTGCGAAAGGAACGTGACGATCATATTCTTGGCCGCGTCAAAGTATTTCTGTTAACCGCAAAGTGTCTCTTTTGCTTCCTTGACATCACGGCGGAATCTGCATGGCCACGATTCCGACCCCGGGCCATTGTGGCCGTCGGGATCATGTGAATATACGATTTATCTTAAATATCAGAAGTGTTTAAGACCGAACTGCCAAGGCACCCTCCGCGCCGCGATGAAGGATTCAATTTATGGCCAACAATCTACCACTTCCGCGTTTGAAGATGAAATCCCAAGCCCGCGGAAAGCCGCAGCTCCGATAGATTCACAGGCTTGTCGTAGTTGTGCTCTCCAAGGACATATCGCGTCTGGACAAAAAAGTGAAAGACACCGTTGACAAAAAAGTTGTAACCTGCCACCATTGAAAACATTGGATTGACTCCCATGTGCGTTTTCGAGGTCTCATTCTTACCTACATGAAGCTTCGTGAATGAAAGACCGGGCTGCAGTCCGACATAGAGATCGTGATTGTTCATCGGGAAATGCCAGGACGGTCCGAAGAAAGCGGTGTGATGATAGTCGAAACTGTTCGTAGCTGAAAAGGATCCCAGATAATAGTATCCTTCACCCGATACGGATATTCTGGAACTCAGGTAGCCTGCGACGTTCCCATGCAAATAGAAATATGATTCTTTCAGCGCGAACGCGCGCGACGGACTTATTGTAAGCTGCCCCCTGAGCAGCCCCGCACCTGCATAAGTATCTTCCTGCGCTTCAGCTGGCGACATGAAAAAAAGAAACAACCCAAGGATCAATATTAAATGCAATTTTACCACAGCCGAAACAATTTATAATTGAAACTCACGGTGGCCAACAGGTGCCCCTCCAGTGACGGATGATCATGTTCGACGATCACTATCTGATCACCCTCCGCAACAGACTCAAGTCCTTTTGTGAGATGTGTCATATACTGACACGTAAACGAAATATCGAATTTGTCCGTGAAGTTGATATGGGTTCCAATCCCAGCCTGGACCGCGGAGCCCCACCTCTCTTTCG
This sequence comes from Chryseosolibacter sp., assembly GCA_049791675.1. Lineage (GTDB taxonomy): Bacteria > Bacteroidota > Bacteroidia > Cytophagales > Cyclobacteriaceae > Chryseosolibacter. The sequence continues at coordinate 48,781 of JBARAD010000141.1, read as the reverse complement.
ACACGGATGGATCCTGAATGACTGACTTTCTATTATAATCGAAACAATGCCCTGCCAGGACGTAAGGCTGAAAAGCACGTGGATACTGAAGCTTATCAAAAGGATAAAACATCACCGACCACCCGATATGATAATATTCACTCCTCACCGCGTCCGACATGTTGATGGTAATGTAATCCGCAAACCACTCCGTGTTCACACGGTCACTCAATTGGATCCGGAATTGCCCTCCCGTTCCCAATCCTCCTCCATCCCGGTCAAAGGCACTCAGCGTACTCCTCCCGCCCAAAGAAAACCAACCGGATTTTGTGTCCTCGCCGCTCATTTGAGCGAAGCCATCACGCTTCGCAACGGCAATCATCAGGAATGAAAAAAGCAACAATCTGATTTTCAACATCGCTGGCTGTTTACTGAATCGAAAATATCCCAACCGTTAGATCCTACTACCGTACGAATTGTGACCACTTCATAACGAAAAAAGTCCATCGTAGGCGTGGTTAGCGTGAATCGTCATCGTGAATGGTGGTATGCTGCCGAAAGCGCATGCGTCCATGGAACTTCTTTCATAATCTTGGAATCGCGGGCTGGTGAAAGCGTAGCGCCGCGTACCCTCCCGCGCATTCGCCCGTCGCCATCAAGATCGGAAAAACACACGCGCATCAGACTCACTCACCATTCACCACTGACCACCCACGAACAGCGACGACACCCCAGCAAAAACGAGTTGACGCAGGCACCCACTCACGAGTGACGATTCACGTTACAGGTTGTCCAGGAACGGTCTCCTGCGTTCAAGCTTCAGATCCTGGAGTACGGACGCCTTCACGGCAATGGTGAAATTATAGGACTGGAATCGTCCGAAAGGAACCCAGGTAAGATTCATATGCCAGCAGTGAAGATCCCGTGAGATACCGACGTTGGTCTGGGTGAATTCTTTTGACTCAAAATGATAACCGGTGTTGTATGTGACTTTCCACTTCTCCGAAATAGAAAGATCGCCCGACACATTCAGGGTCTGGATGACCTGTGCCGGTTGTATCCGGTCCGCAGTGCGCGTGATGGGCCTCCGGTAATTCAAATTGTACCCGATATTCAAACTCCACGGTATATCAAAATCAACGTAGGCGTTGGGGTTCTCGAGAATGTGCTGCTTGTCCTCCTCCGGCAAATCAGATTCCGCCACTTTCTCTCGTGTGGCATTTTCCTTCTTCCGCATGTCGGGGTTTAAGTTCGTGTTCAGCGCAAGGGTCGCATTCGTGATCCTTCCAAGGGATCCGCCTTTCCACGCATAGGCATCAACGCGCCTTTCCGATACCCTTCCCGCTTCATCCCGGACCTGTATGTAATTGTAAGGATCAATCGAGGCAGATAAATTCACGTTGATCATGTTGTCCATAATGTTCGTGTTGGCCGACATGCTGATCGGCGCAAGCTTGAAGGAGTCAGCCATCAGGTTGTAACTTGAAGCAATGGACAGGTTGTTCAACAACATGACTTTACGTTCCACAGTATCTTTCTCGCCCTTGACTTTCATCTCCAGGTTGTTGCCGATACCAAACCCGATCGAACCCGCCCTTCCCATAGACGAAGATCCGTAAACAAATCCCTCATGTCGCGACTTGTACTCCACTTTTGGCTCATACACGTCATTCGGCCCGGAGGGGCGATTCAGGATATTGAAATAATTCGGGTTTTTGGAAAAGTCCGGCGTCAACCCCAGGGATATGCTAGGATTGATGACGTGGCGTATAGCCTTCACTTTGCCCGCCTTGAAATAGTACATGCCGTACACGCGGGTATTCAGGCCGACACTCATGCTATAATTCGACACACGGTTAAATCCGGGTACAGTGTCAGCCTTGGCAACATAGCTTCCCGTCTTCTCATCCTGAACATAGCGCCAGTTCAGCTTTTCAAAATACCATTTCTCCTCGTAGCTCACCGACGGCGATAGGGTAAAAAATCTCAGCATCTTAAAGGAATACGAGACAGGAATGGTATGACGGACGCCCTTGCGGCCGTTCCGGAAGAAGAGCGAAAGATTGTCGAACGTAAAAGGCGCGATACTGTCACGCTGGGCTTCGGGACTTACCCTTCCAATGTTGTTGGTGATCCGGTTCGTTCCGGTCATGCTGTATCCGACAGAAAAGTTGTCGAGTATGGAGGTCTTGCCTTTGCGCTGGAACGGATAGAGGTTGGTCATGTTCAGCGTCAGGTTCGGAAGCGGTAAGTCTACGAGCCTGGTTTGAAGGTCCTGGCTGTGGCTCAGGTTGATACCCATGGAAAAAGGCGTACCTGCAAACCGTTTGCTATAGGAAACATTCGAGCTCAGCTTCGTACTGATGTTGCTGAGCGAGCTGGAATTGAGTTCGTTCACGCTTCCATACATCAGGTTGTTGTTCTTGTTGAAGGTCGCCGTCGCGGCATTGACGGAAGCGGCGAACCTGCCCGTACCTTTCGTTTGGGGCGAGTGACTCCACGTGAGCCGGAAGTCGTTCGATACGTCGCGGTCTTCAATATTCTGACCCAGCCTGTTCTTGGAGTAACTGAAATTGAAGTTTCCATTGTAGGCATACCGCTTCATGTAGCTCGAGTTCGCATAGACCGCATGTCCGCCCTTGGAGTACAGGTCACCTGTCAGCGCCAGTTTGATGTACTCGCTGATGTCAAAAAAGTATCCGCCACCCCGGAAGTTGAAGCCCCTGCGGCGTTCCTCGCCGTAACTCGGAACGATAATTCCGGACCTGCTTTCACGTTGCGCGGGAAACATCCCGAAAAGGAAACCGGCTGGCAACGGTATGTCATTGAATTCGACGTAGAACGGACCCGAAACAATCTTGTCGTTCGGAATGGCCTTCGTTTTCGTCGAGATGATACTGTAATGGGGATGCTCCAGGTTACACGTCGTGAACCGGTTGTGGAGACTCAGCAATTCGTTGTTCTCATTTTTATATACCGTTTCCCCGTGAAGGATACTCTCGCCCTGCTGGGTTACGACTTCGCTGATCCGTGCGCGACCTGTCTTGAAATTGTAAACGATGTCTTTGGTTTCGTATAGCTCGGCGCCGTTCTTGAAAACAGGAAATCCGATCCTGTTTCCCAGCGAATCGCGAACGCCATGGGCCGTCATGGTACTATTGCCATAGTCGATCACGATCTCTTCCGCTTCCAGCTCGATCATCCCATAGGTGATCTTTGCTTCGCCATATAACCAGATCATTTTTCCGTCAACGCTCGCCCGGATGGAATCTCTGGCAGTATAGTTGATTGTAGTCTCTATGTCACCTTTTGCCGGAGGAATTGTATCATTCTGAATATTCAGGCTGTCAGACGTAATATTGAGGCTATCAGATCGGTTAGGAATAGTATCGGCGGGTACCCGCGCGGTATCCTGCCTCACCGGCAAAGTGCCGGCAGGATTTTTTATAGGATTTTCAACCTGAGCGACTGTAGAAACCGCTATTGAAAGAAATACTACAATGAATATGAAAGAATACCGCACAACCCTCGAATTGACACTAAAATTTTTAAGTTTTAGGGAAAAATTTACAATTTTGGGTAAAGGTATTGCAAATACATTAAACATTGTACAGCCCTTGAGGAATATTGGAGTAAGCGTAGTTCTGGTAGCAATAACCTTGCTAAACTCATCCAGCAACTACATCGGACCGGAATTCAAAGTCGACGTAGTGGTCATTGACGCAGGGCATGGAGGCAAAGATTCCGGAACGCGCGGCAAAAAGATCCTGGAAAAGGACATTGCGCTGAAGATCGCCCTGAAGGTGGGCCAATATATAGAGAAAAATGTCCCGGGGGTAAAGGTCATCTATACCCGGAAGAATGATACATACCTCTCCCTCGATGAGAGGGCCAACATCGCCAACAAGGCTGGCGCCGATCTTTTCATCTGCATTCACGCCAATTCAATGCCGGGGGGAAAGGCAACCGGTACGGAAACCTATGTGATGGGACTCCATAAAGATGAGAATAACTTCGAGGTGGCAAAGCGGGAAAACTCAGTGATCCTGATGGATGAAGACTATAAAGAGCGCTATGAAGGTTTCGATCCCGATAGCCCGGAATCATACATATTGTTTTCCCTGACCCAAAGCGCATACCAGGAAAGCAGTCTTTCATTCGCCCAAAAGGTTGAAGACCAATTCAGGCAACGCGCCGGGCGGCATAGCCGGGGGGTAAAACAAGCCGGATTTGTCGTTTTGTGGCGCACAACCATGCCCAGCGTTCTTATTGAGACGGGCTTTCTCTCCCATCCTACCGAAGAACAATTTTTGGCGCAAGAAAAAGGCCAGGATCTGATTGCATCCGGCATTTATCGGGCCTTTAAAGAATACAAAAGTGAAGTAGAATCCATAAATTGACCACCAAAAGGGATTTTACCTTTCAAACCAGTCTTTTAAGGAATGAAATTATCGAAAGAAGTTAAAGTGGGCCTTTTCATGATCTCGGCCATCGTATTATTATACTTTGGTTTTAATTTCCTGAAAGGCAGTGATTTTCTATCCTCTGACTACAAATATTACGCTATCTATAAGAACGTCGACAAGCTGACGGAGTCTAACCAGATCTTTCTGAATGGTTATGCCGTTGGCCGCGTCAGTGACATCATTATCCAACAGCAGAAGGACCGGGTGCTCGTAGAACTATCCATCAACTCAGACATTGTGGTAAATGAAACCTCTGTCGTGATATTAAACGGAGAACTGCTCGGCGGTCGGTTTATTCAGCTGGTCGTAGGCAAAACCGGTGACCGGCTCAATCCAAAAGATACCATCCGCTCAGAGGTCGCCAAGGGGATAGCCGACTTCCTCGCCGAGAACGCCGAACCCATGGCCGCCAGTGTCCAGACCACCATGCGGAAGCTCAACACGATGCTGGATACCTTAAGCCGGAGTGCCAACTTGCTGAACAAGATGTTCGAGGACCTTGAGCCCACGCCTAAGATGATCAACCATTCCATTGCCAACCTGAATGGCAAACTGGGACAAATGACCGGCACTTTTGACCAGGTGGGAAAAAATCTGAATACTGCCTTAACGGATCTGAAACCGACGCTGGAAAATTTCCGCACTCTGTCAGATTCCCTGAAAAGGCTGGAGTTGACCGGAACCATCAACAAGGCGCAGCAATCGCTCACCAAGTTAAACCAGACGCTCACTTCCCTGAACAGTGGAAACAACACAGCAAGCAAGCTTATGACCGAGGATACGCTCTATGTCAATCTGAATAACCTGCTTCAAAACCTGGATTCGCTGGCCTCCCACTTTAATGAAAATCCCAGACATTTCATGGCCCCCCTGGGCAAGAGCAGAAAGAAGATCGAAAGGGACCTGGAACAACAGCGTAAACGCGAAAACGGAAATTAACGGTTGGGTTATTTGCCCGGTCTGGTTTTAGCAGGGACAGGTCCGATTGCCCCACGCAGCAATTGTCAACCTATTTGTTGGCATTTAATTTATCACCATTAACTCCGCAGGCACGTCTTAAAAGCAAGAACAATTCAGGTTCAGCAATTGTCAACTGGTTTGTTGTCTTCGTGTCTCTGAATGAAAGTGCCTTCAGGGCAAATAAAGTGGCTATGAAAAAAACAGATTTGGAATTTAACAAGAACGAAGACCAGATGAAGCAACTCATCTCCCAGCTTCATGCAAAAGAAAAGAAGACGCGGCTGGGAGGGGGGGAGAAAAAAATAGAAGAACAACATCAGCGTGGCAAACTCACGGCACGCGAGCGTATACAATATCTCATCGACCCGGGATCTGAATTTCTGGAGATCGGACTTTTTGCAGGCGAGGGCATGTATCAGGATGTGGGTGGCTGTCCCGGAGGCGGTGTCGTAACCGGTATCGGCTACATCCAAAAACGACAATGCGTGATCGTGGCGAACGACGCCACGGTGAAGGCAGGTGCGTGGTTTCCCATCACCGCCAAGAAAAATCTGCGGGCGCAGGAAATCGCCATGGAGAATCAGCTGCCCATCGTCTATCTTGTCGACAGCGCCGGGGTATTCCTTCCCATGCAGGATGAGATCTTTCCCGACAAGGAGCACTTCGGCCGGCAATTCCGGAACAATGCAAAGATGTCGGCGATGGGTATCGTGCAGATCGCTGCGATCATGGGAAGCTGTGTGGCAGGCGGAGCGTACCTGCCGATCATGTCTGACGAAGCCATGATCGTCGACAAGACCGGATCCATTTTTCTTGCCGGATCTTATCTTGTCAAGGCAGCGATCGGAGAAGACATTGACAACGAAACCCTCGGCGGTGCAACAACACACTGTGAGATCTCCGGCGTAACTGATAATAAATTTCCCAACGACCAGGCATGCCTGGATTATATCCGTTCATTGTTCGAAAAATTCGGAGCCCGGATGCGCGCAGGGTTTGATCGCGCCACACCCAAACTGCCAAAGGAAGATCCGAAGACACTCTATGGCCTTTTTCCCAGTGACCGCGTAAAGCCGTACGATACGCTGGAGATCATCAAAAGACTTGTCGACGACTCCGCGTTTGTTGAATATAAGGCGCTCTATGGCAAAACGCTTATCTGTGGCGTTGCCCGCATCGATGGCTGGGCTGTCGGCATCATCGCCAACCAGCGAAAGGTCGTGAAGACAAAGAAAGGTGAAATGCAGATGGGGGGTGTGATCTATTCAGATTCCGCGGACAAAGCTGCACGCTTCATCATGAATTGCAATCAGCGCAAAATTCCGCTGCTGTTCCTTCAGGATGTGAGTGGTTTTATGGTCGGAAGCAAGGCAGAACACGGAGGTATCATCAAGGATGGTGCGAAGATGGTCAACGCCATGGCCAATTCCACTGTTCCCAAATTCACCATCATCATGGGCAACTCTTACGGGGCAGGCAACTACGCCATGTGCGGTAAAGCTTACGATCCCCGATTGATCTATGCATGGCCAACCTCGCAGATTGCCGTCATGAGCGGCGCATCTGCGGCAAAAACATTGTTGCAGATCAGGGTCAATACGTTGAAAGGACAAGGCAGGAAGATCACCGCAGAAGAAGAACAAAAATTGCTGAAGGAGATCACGGACCAGTACAATGAACAGTTGAGTCCTTATTACGCCGCTTCACATCTCTGGGTGGATGGTGTCATCGATCCCCTGGAAACACGCACAGTAATATCCATGGGCATAGAAGCCGCGAATCTTGCACCGGTGGAAAAATTTAATGTGGGCGTTATTCAAACATAAATATCGTTCTGCCGCGATTCCACGCGATAAATATTACGGCCGCACACTGAACAAATGGCCGTGTCTTTCCTGATATTCTGATTGACCCCTCCATGTTTCGGCGACAACTCCGAACCATTTTCGGCCGCAGGTGCTTTTAATAAAAGGAAAAGTTTTTACCTTCATGCTGAAAAGTAGCGCGCGCTTATGGGAATGGAATCGAAAGAATTTAAGGCACTGATATCCTTGCTGGAAGACGATGATGACCAGATCGTCACCCACGTACAGGAAAAGATCCTTTCACTGGGAACGGAGATCATACCTTTTCTTGAACAGGAGTGGGAGAGCAATTTTAATTCAAACGTTCAGCGGAGAATCGAGGATCTCATTCACACACTTCAGTATGAACTTCTGAAGGAGCGACTCAAGGAGTGGTATCAATCCGAAGACCACGACCTGCTCACCGGAATGTGGCTGGTGGCAACCTATCAGTATCCGGATATTGAACAACTTAAGTTAAAACAGGAACTCGAGCAGCTCTACTATGAAACGTGGCTTGAATTCAAACCCGATCTCTATCCCTTTGACCAGGTGAAGGTGATCAACAGTGTAGTGTTCAGCAAGCTTAAGTTCGGCGCCAACACAAAGAATTTCCACAGTCCGGGAAATTCCATGATCAACATCGTCCTCGAGACGCGCAAAGGAAATCCCATTACGCTTTGTGTTATCTACATGCTTGTGGCGCAAAAATTAAAACTGCCCGTCTACGGCGTGAACCTGCCGAATCTTTTTGTGCTTACCTATAAAGATGACAGGCATAACCAGTTTTATATCAATGCCTTCAACAAAGGACTGATCTTCTCAAAGCAGGACATCGAAAATTATATCAACGAGCTTCATCTTACGCCGCAGGCATCTTTTTTCGAACCCTGCTCGAACCTTGATATCATCCGCAGGGTGCTGCGCAACCTGATCATGTCGTTCGACAAAATGGGCGAACATGATAAGGCGGAAGAGGTGAAGGAACTCCTCCTTCTGATCGCCGACGGAGCGGACCTCGGGGTGTGAGGTTGGCCGTTAGCTATTATTGGTAGTTATCGTTGGTAAAGGAACGTCAGCGCATTTCACGGATGAGTTTTCCCAGCGTTTGCAATCCGTGTGAGATCTCCTCGCTCCAGGGCGCTCCATAGCTGATGCGGAAGCAATTTTCAAATCTTCCCTGTGATGAAAAGATCTGGCCCGGTGCGATTCCGATCCTGTGTTTCAGCGCGCGCTTATGGAGCTTGTAAGCGTTTATCTTTTTATTCATCTCCACCCATAATGTAAATCCGCCTTGCGGCCGTGTCACGCGCGTATCTTCGGGAAAGTATTCTGATACTGCCTGCAGATACCGAAGTGATTGCGTGTACAAAGCTTTGCGGAGATGCCGGAGATGCAGCTCAAATCTGCCGTTGCTCAAAAAATCCGCAACAGCAGCCTGCGTCAGCGTGTTGGTGGAAACCGTGTGCATTCGCTTAAGACTGATCACCTTGTCCTTAAACCTTCCGGGAATGGTCCACCCTATCCGGTAACCGGGCGCAAGTGATTTCGAAAAAGAAGCACAGTATAGCACCAGACCTTTTTTATCAAATGTTTTGCATGTCTTCGGACGATTCTTTCCAAAGTACAGTTCACCGTAGATGTCATCTTCGATCAGCGGGATCTGCTTTTGTGCGAGCATGTCGACAAGCTGCTTCTTTTTCTCATCCGGCATACAACTTCCCAGTGGATTGCTGAAGTTGTTTACAAACAAACACGCCTTGATGCCAAAGCGGGGAATGGCCTGTTCGAGATAATCCACATCAATTCCTGTTACCGGGTCCGTTGGAATCTCCACGACTTTCAGACCATGGCTTTCCATCACCTGGAAAATAGCAAAGTATGTCGGGCTCTCGATGGCAATGGTATCTCCGGGATTGGTGATTGCCTTCACGCAAAGCGATATTGCTTCCACAGCGCCTGCGGTGACGACAATGTCATCCTCCCCAGGCGTACCGCCCCAGTTGAAGGCTTGCCTGGCTATCTGTTTCCGGAGCAACACGTTCCCCTGCACATGCTCATAATGCAGGCAACTGGTCTTTGACTGACGAAGCGCGTGCATCACCGCCTTGTTTAGTTTCGCGGTGGGCAACAGTTCTACCGAAGGCGCCGCCATGGAAAAATTCAGGATCTTCTCCCGGTTAAAATCCATGTAAACAGTGTTGATCATCTCGTCAACACTCACAGGGATGGCATCATCCGGCGGATCGCACACCTGTGGCAGATCAAGAATGTGATTGCGTGAAAATTTCACGTAGTAGCCCGACTGCGGCCGCGCCTCAATCAGGCCCTTGCTCTCGAGTGAATAATAAGCCTGAAAAGCAGTGCTCAGACTGATTCCCTGCTCTTTGCTCAACGCCCGGACGGAAAGAAGCTTGTCGCCGACTTTGAGGATCTGCTTTTCGATCAGGGTTTCAATCCTGTCGGCCACCGCTAAATACTTGTGCTCCGATTTTAATTCATACATACAGAGGAATAAACTGATCTGTACGAATATAAAAAAATAAAAACTGTTTTTTTCTATCAAAAACTGTTTTTTGGCTGAATCATCACCGGAAAGGGCCATTCGCGTATGATCTGAGCTTCTTTTACCCTTTTTGCCGCAGCTTGATTTCGTATCTTATCAATACAGCAAATGCCAGGCAGCAGTCACCCGATGCTAAAAAAAATTGGAATCCGGGTTGGCCGGATTCCAATTCTCATGGTGTCGCTATGGCACATCCCACCAGACGCGGGTGTCGAGGTCGTCAGCGCCCATTCTTGATATGGCGGCATTCACGTTGTCTGTGTTAACCGAGATTTCCGAGTTAGGATATGTCAGGCGGCGGATAAAATCACCTGCGATATCTTTTCCCGGAAAAGGATTGGGAGCGAGATCGGGGAATCCACTTCTTCTGAAATTCGCAAAAGCTTCCGGGCCATTGAGAAAAGAAGCGACCCAATATTCGTTATTGATCTGCTCAAATGCCGTGGCATCATCTGCGGCGAGCGGATGTGCCGCGATGTACGCATTGATGTCATCATCAGCAACTGCTGATGCTTCGCCATAACTGGCGAGCTGCGCCATGTGGGCGCGGATGCCGCTGTGATAGAACTCCTGCGCCGTCGTGGCTGTCGTGATCCATCCGCGTTGTCTTGCTTCCGCGAGCAACAACTGCGTCTGCGCCGCAGTTACAAAGAACACCGGCGCAAATCTGCCGGCGAGCCGCAAACGGTCGATCTGCGTAAAATCATAGAAGCTGGCCAGGCCAAGATTCGCGGCAACCGGAACGATCGTAGCATTGTCATGTCCCATAGGCATACCGATCTGGACGCCAGGATCAGTTGACGCGATGGCAGCCACCTGCTCCGGGCCCGATTTTGCGCCCACATACCGCACGGCGATCGAGGAGAGACGGGGATCGCTGTTGCTCTTCAGGTGGTTGACAAAAGGTTCGGTCATGTAATAGTTCGCAGCTTCGGTAGAGTTCAACGTAGTGCCTACCGGATTTACGTAGTTGTTGTCGTGGCGCATCACTGCATTATCGGCGTTGTCCATGATCACTCCTGCCTGGAAAGCGCTGCTGGCAACCTGGGCCGCCTGCGTTGCGTTCACTTTGCTCAGACGCATGCCGGCACGCAGCAAAAGTGAATTGCCAAACTTCTTCCACTTGGCGACGTCCCCGCCATACAGGATATCCGCAGTTTCAATTCTTCCGGCAGCGTTTAAGGCGGCTGATGCCTCCGTAAATTCCTGTATGAGCTGCGGGTAGATAGCTTCCTGTGCGTCATACGCGGGAAAGAATACCTGGTCGATATAACCAGTTCCGCCCTCCACATAAGGTATATCGCCGTAGCTGTCCGTCAATACCATAAAAGCATAGGCCTGAAGGATCCGCGCCATATTATACAGGTTACTGCGGTCGGAATCATCCTGGGTACGTTCGATAATATCGCGCGTGTTCCTGATCACGTTGCGATAATACCCCTGCCACAAAGCCTGTGTCGAGGCGCGGTTGTCCTGGTTGTAGTTCGCACCTGTCAATACGCCGGAGTTAGGCGAGATGATCTGTTGCACGATACCGATCTCGTACACCAGGGTTGCCCCCGGGAATGAAGTATTGATTACCGCATTGTTCAGTTGAAACACCGGGTCAATGGCTAAGGCGGCAGTCTGACTGGTGTTGATCTCATCAAAGTCCTGATCACAGGAGGTATGGACAGTCAGCAACACGCCGAGCAGAAAAGTGTATCTAAATATATTTTTCATGATTGAATTCTGTTATAGTCTGACATTCAAATTGAAACCCATACTCCTGGTTGTAGGAACTCCGGTTGATTCCATCCCCACCACGTTATCCGAACTGTAGCCGAAGCTCTCCGGATCGATATTGTCGACCCACTTCTTCAGCATCAGGACATTGTTTGCTACAAAGCTCAGCCTCAGCCCCTTCACCGGGAAATTACCCGGCAAAAATTTGGTAAAGTCATATCCAAGCGTTACCTGGCGCAGCTTCCAGTAGCCACCGTCAAAGATTACCGGTTCGATCAGGGCCTGCGACCTGACCACTTCCCAGTAGGGTTGTACGCCGGCCACGACAGCGTTCACATTTCCATCGACGTCTACACCGTCACCGATGACCCCTTCGTCTCTGCCCGCCAGCGTCATCTTATGAAGTCCGTGACGCACCAGGTTGAAATTGGTTCCAGACAACATCTTGTTACCGAGTTTGAAGTCAATGAGGAATGAAAAGGAAAGTCCTTTGTACAGAAATGCATTGTTAAATCCACCGACCCACCTCGGAAGGGCGCTTCCGAAAGTGACGAGGTCCGCGGTGCGCAGCGGGATTCCGTTCGTGCCGAACACTTTTCGTCCCTGATCATCCCGGCGATATCCAAAGCCTGCAATCTGGCCCATTTCTTCGCCGACGATCTGCCTGAGCTCACCATTGAACACGTGCGTTCCGACTGTGATGCGTTCGCCCGGCGTGTCTGTAAGAAGGCTGAGCACCTTGGTCTTATTGTAGGCGCCGTTAAAGGTGAAATCCCATCGGAAATCACTTGATCTTATAGGTACCAAGTTGATCAGCATTTCAATACCCCTGTTCTCGCTCTCACCGCTGTTGATCCGTCTGTCCACAAATCCCGATGCATCCGAGATCTGCGCACTGACGATCTGATCGGTGGTCAGCTTGTTATAAACTGACACCTCAATTCCTACGCGGTTGTCAAACATCCGTATTTCCAGACCTGCCTCCGTCTCAGCGATACGCATAGGCCGCAAGTTGGGATTGGGCAGTGTTGTTGAGCTTGGTCCTCCAACCGGCTGCGTCGCCCCGGACGGGTTCGGGAACAGATTGGCGTTAACATTATAAAAAAGGAGGTTGGAATACGGCGGCACAGAACTATCACTACCAACTTCAGCATAGGCGACCCTGATTTTTCCAAATGTTAACCAGGTCGGCAGCTCCATGGATTCGGAAAACACATAGCTCGCGGATATGGAAGGATATAATATACTTCTGTTCTCAGGCGAAAGGGTCGAGAACCAGTCGTTTCTGAGGGTTCCATTCAAATACAGAAATCTCTTGAATGAAAATTCCGCTGATCCGTAAATGGAGTTAACAGCATATTCGGTAAGCGAATATAAAGGATCTTTTGCGCGGCCGTTTTGCACCGTATAAAGATCTCGCACGACAAAATCGGTGACCTGAACGCTGTTAAGGTCTGAACGCTGCGTCATCTGGTTTCCTCCGGCGGTCAGGTTTACGCCAATGTCTCCAAACTCACGTGAGGCGGAAATAAGGATGTCGGTATTCACTTCGCGGAAACGCCTTGCTTCCTGAGTATACATACCATTCACAAAACCAGGGGGCGCTGCCGCCCTGGAAGCGTGCCCGGTAGGGAAGTTATTGTAATCCTGGTCGCGCGACCAGTAATCCTGCCCTACCCTGCCTTGTACATAAAGCCATTTGAGGATATTGTACTTCAGCGTGATATTTCCGAATAGCCTGTCGCGGCGTATGTTGTTGAATTGCTCGGCAAGAACCCAATAAGGATTCGTGCGGTTCATGAAGCGCGAATAGATATATTCATTGCCCTGTGCATTGTACTTGTTTGCGTCCAGCACTTCCAGCGGCATCGAGTTCGCCAGGTTATACAACGAGGTAGGAATAGAGTTATCCTGGTTGGCTATGTTGGGAGGATTTTCATTGTATTCGTTTGAATAATTCGCATTCGCCTGGAATATCAGTTTCTCGGAGAGGTTGTAATTCATACCGAGGTTAAATGTCTTCCGGTTGTAGGAGTTGTTTGGAACAATCCCCTTACTGTCCAGATTCGCCATCGAAAAATTAAATCCGCCCTTCTCACCACTGCTTGAAAGTGTAATGGTGTTCGTGAGATTCTGACCGTTCCGGAAGAATTTCTTGATGCGGTCATGTTGGGGCTCATACGGGACCACCAGTCCATCGAAAAGAATGTGGGTCATTCCGGGCTCAAATCTTTCCCCGAAAGACCATTGACCCGAAGTGGGGTTAGGACTCGTAGGCCGGACCCCGTTCTCACCCTGTCCATATTCGTATTGGTAATCGGTAAAATCCAGCGGAGTCTCATTGGTGTAGTTCATATTATAGGTCACACCGATGCCCCGGCCTTCGCCTTTGGATTTGGTCGTGATCATGATCACGCCGTTCTGCGCCCGGAATCCGTACAACGCGGAGGCTGCAGCGCCTTTCAACACTGTCATGCTCTCGATGTCATCCGGATTGATACTGGAGAGTCCGTCGCCTCCATCGGAATAAACGCCGCCCCCACCTCTGACCTGAATCGAGTTGTCTGCTCCGGCATTTCCCTGGTTCGTGGCAAAATTCGTGTTGTCTATCGGAATACCGTTGACCACGATCAGCGGACTGTTTTGTCCGGACATGGAAGACTGACCGCGGATGCGGATCTTCGAACTTCCCGCGGGCCCTGTACCCAGCGCCGAGATACTCACCCCTGCGACTTTGCCCTGGAGCGCGTTCATGAAATTCGGCGTCCTGTTTATCGTAAGCTCATCCGAACTGACTTTGGTGGTCGCATACCCCAGACTCTTCTGGGAGCGTTCGATACCCAGCGCGGTGACAACAACTTCATCCAGCGCCTGAAGGTTGGGGCTCATCTGAACATCCAGTACCGTTCTTCCTGCCAGGGATATCTCCAGTTCGTTGTATCCGACGAAAGAGAACACAAGCGTCGCATTTTCATCATCTACAGCCATCGCGTATCTGCCGTTCACGTCCGTGGTCGTGCCTGTGGAAGTACCTTTCACAATGATGTTTACGCCCGGGAACCCCTGGCCATTTTCGTCTGTGACCAGGCCCGTAACATCCAAAGCAATGAATGGTGAATCACCCGTTCCGGGATTGTGCGAAGCGCTCGCGTAAATGGCGTCAACAGAAGGGGGTGCAGTGAATGCGGACGCGTCACGTACCTGCGGAAATGCAAACTGATTCAGGAATAATAGCGTACAGAATAATAAGTAACATTTTTTCATACGTTAGGGTTTTAGCGTGATTCATATAATTCGGACTGTTTAAATCTGGCCAAATGCTACTCACCAAAATCCCTAACGCCGCTGATACCTACATCTCCAAGGATTTTTGAGCAGCCACTGTTTTTACTTCACTAGCTTTCACTGATTGTCTTTAACTGATTAAATTCCTGATTAAGAAGCGGTGAGAACAATATAATAAAAAAATTGGAACCGATTGCATACGGCCTTTCCGTCGCCGGAACCGGAAGGATCACGGGGTTCACAAACGTTGTATCCGGCTAAAAAGCCATAATCCCTATAACCAGTCCTGCGGATATGCTACAGCATTTTTTTTCCAAACTGATCATATCAAAATTCTTAAAACTGAAACTGTTTTTTATCCGTTAATACGGGAACCTTTGATGTATTGAAATTTGAACCGTTAACAATCCTGGAGGATACGTTTCCCCATGAATAACCGCCAGTCTTATTTGCCCTATATCGCATTAGCCGCAGTTTGTATCATTTGGGGTACAACGTATCTCGCGCTGCGTATTGCAGTTTTGCATTTTCCTCCGTTCCTGTTTACCGCGCTGCGGCAAACAACGGCCGGCCTGTTGTTACTTTCTTTCATGCTCACCCTGGGCAAGGCCTCCCTCCCGTCGGGACAGCATATCATGCGGCAGGCCATCGGCGGGTTTTTCATGATCTCCATGGGCAACGGCCTGGTCGCGTGGGGAGAAATGCATATTCCCAGCGGGGTAGCCGCAATCATTTGTTCGCTCATGCCCGTACTGGTGATCCTGATAAACCTCATGATTCACCGGGATGAAAAGCCTACCGTGCCGATCATTGTGGGTGTGGTCCTGGGATTGGCAGGGGTCGTGATGATCTTCAGCGAGCATCTCGCGGCATTTTCAAAAACGGAATACATCATCGGTATTATTTTCACCTTCGCTGCTGCCGTGGCCTGGGCCGGCGGAAGCATCTGGATAAAGAAGAAACACACCGATAGCAACCTGTTCGTCAATGCCGGATTGCAGATGTTTTTCGGAGGCTTCTTTATGTTTCCGTTTAGCCTGGCTTTTGACGATCTTAGCAACGTTACCTGGAGTCCGGAAGTCACGTATTCGATGCTATATCTGATCGTTGTAGGCTCCATCGTCGCATATGCGTCCTACGCCTATGCGCTGCGGAACCTGCCGATGACACTGGTTTCACTATACGCGTACATCAATCCATTGGTAGCGGTTATCCTCGGGTGGCTGGTTCTGGGCGAGAAACTGAATACCTCCATCTGGATCGGAATGTTGCTGACCATCGGAGGGATCTATATTGTGAACAAAGGCTACCAGCTGCGCAATGTCTGGAAAGCACAATTTACAACCGGACGCTGATGTTTTTTTCTGAACGTGCAGTCATGATGCCAATATAAAACAGTAGTATTAAATTCGATTCAATATTACGGTGGAAACGGCTCTTGAGATACTTGAATACCAGCCAGCGCATCAACCCTGGTTTGAACAGTTCAATCGCCAGTGGATTGAAAAGTATTTTACAATGGAGCCCCTGGATTTCCAGATTCTGCAAAACCCGGAGCAACACATCATAGAAAAAGGTGGAAGTGTCTTCATGGCGTCGTGGCAGGGAATACTTGCAGGCACGGTGGCTTTGAAGTTCGTTACACCTGAAATCTATGAGCTGACGAAGATGGCAGTGGATGAAAACTTTCAGGGAAGAAGCATCGGTCGTGCCCTGGCTGCCGCAGCCATCGCAAGGGCCCGGAGGAATGGCGCCAAAAAAGTTTTCCTGTATTCAAATACGATGCTGGGCCCGGCCATAAACCTGTATACCAAACTTGGCTTCACGGAAATACCCGTGGACGGCCCCTACAAGCGCTCAAATATTAAAATGGAGTTAAACCTATCCTGACACACTTGAACCTGATCAAGATGAATGAAGGCATTTCCGTAAGAACGTGCAACCAGCAAGATATCGATACGCTGGTTTCACTGGCGATAAAAACTTTCCGGGACACCTTCGATGAGTTTAATACGCCTGGCAACATGCTGCTGTACATCAATAAAACTTTTACCAGAAAGAATATTGAGCAGGAGATGAAGGAACCCGGTACCGTGTTTTTCCTTGCCTTCGATAGCCGGCGGGCCGCAGGTTATGCGAAAATAAGAACGTCGGAGAAACCTGCAGCACTGGATACTCCGGCAATAGAAATTGAAAGGCTGTACGCCCACCGCGAATACCTTGGAAAGAGAGTCGGCCACATGCTGATGCAAACGTGCCTGGCCTTCGCAAAAAAGAAGGGATACGAAACCCTGTGGCTGGGGGTCTGGGAAAAGAACAGCCGTGCAATTTCCTTTTATGAAAAAAATGGATTTGAAAAGTTCGGCCAGCATACTTTCATGTTGGGAAATGACGCCCAAACGGATTGGCTGATGAAAAAAGAACTCAGTTAAGATGGCAAAACTGCATCATTACAGGACAACTGTCTGCTGGACCGGAAACACGGGTCATGGCACTGCGGACTACAAGGCTTACTCCCGCGATCACACCATTTCGACGGAGGGAAAGCCGGCCATTCCGGCGTCATCGGACCCTTCGTTCAGAGGGGACAAATCAAGGTACTCGCCGGAAGATCTTTTGGTATCGTCCCTCTCGGGATGCCATATGCTGTGGTACCTGCACCTTTGTGCAGTGAACAATATCATCGTCGTAGATTACAACGATGCCGCTGAAGGCGTGATGGCGGAAAATGCCGATGGAAGCGGACAGTTCGCCAGCGTCACACTGCATCCGCGCGTAACCGTAACGGAAGCATGGATGATGCAAAAAGCGGAAGCCCTTCACAAGGATGCCCATCATATGTGCTTCATAGCGCGATCCGTTAACTTCCCGCTTCACCACATCCCGGAAATAAGCTGTTATGAGAAGGCCTGAGTGGTTTGAGCGAACGTTCCGGTTTGGCTTTGCTCCCGGTATGCTGCCGTTTTTCCTTGAACGTCTCGAGGGGACCATAGCCAGGCTGCAAAAAAAACTCCAGGATCAGGAAGATCCTCTGCTGTCGTATCAACCGGGAGGAAAGTGGAGTATCAAACAACACATCGGACACCTTGCAGAAGTTGACGAAATAGCGTTGAAAAGAATTGATGAGATGGTAAATGGTATTTCACCGATGACGCCGGCCGTTTTCGAACCGCGGGGGAACTACAATGAACAAAGCCTGGATCATGTACTGGAATACTTTATTAAAAACCGGAAAGCGAATCTTCACCGGTATAAGATGCTGACGGAGGCCGACTGTACAAGGACATCCATGCATCCGAGACTAAAACTGATGATGAATCCGGTCGACCTGGCATATTTCGACGCGGAACATGATGACCATCACCTGGTCAGGATCAGGGAAATACAGGAAGCTTTCAGCCATTAGCCGTACCAATGACCGATTATCCGGCACAATGCTGGAACTCACCACATTAATATTCATCTATGGACGCGCAATTAAAAAGGGATCTGGAACAACGCAATGAGATTCTGCAGAAGACGCTGGAAGTAGCCAGTGATTACTATTCGAAACAGGATGTGCTTTCACCAGGAATGTTCATTCAAAACCTTCCCATGGATGAACTTCCGGAAAAAGGATCCGGTGCCATGGCGACCCTGGACTTTTTTGAAAAGAATTATGCGCACCTGATCACCAATTCAGCGGGGCCACGTTACTTTGGATTTGTTACGGGCGGGTCAACGCCTGCCGCGGTTGCAGGAGACTGGCTCGTCAGCGCCTACGACCAGAATGCGTGCGGAAGCAATGATTCCATCGCTCCGCAGATCGAGCATCAGGCAATCCATTATTTCAAACAACTCTTCGGACTTGACAAAGACTATTACGGATCCTTCGTGACGGGGGCGACGATGGCAAACTTTGTAGGCCTTGCCCTTGGACGCCAATGGGTCGGTGAACAACATGATGTCGACGCCTCTCATGAGGGGCTTGGAGGTTTCCCTGTGAAGGTTGCCAGTGGAACACCCCATTCAAGCAGCATAAAATCACTTTCCATGCTTGGCATAGGACGTGGCGCCCTTCACAAGATCGATACGCTGCCGGATCGCGAAGCAGTTGACCTGTTGAAGCTTGAAAAATTCCTGGCCGATACGGCGGATCCGGTCATTGTTGTTGCCAATGCCGGAACCGTTAATACCGTGGACTTCGATGATCTTCAGGCCATTGGCAACCTGAAGAAGAAATATAATTTCTGGTTGCACGTGGATGCCGCTTTCGGAGGATTTGCGGCCTGCTCAGACAAGTACAGTCATTTGCTGCGCGGCATTAACTTCGCCGATAGTATCACCATCGATGCCCACAAGTGGCTGAATGTACCCTATGACGCGGCGATGCAATTCACAAGGCACCAGTCTTTGCAGTTAAAGGTTTTTCAAAACAATGCCGCTTATCTGAGCGACGCCGAAAAAAGTCCCGATTTCTTTCATTATACGCCCGAAAGTTCAAGAAGGTGGCGCGC
The DNA here is from genome assembly GCA_049791675.1 of Chryseosolibacter sp. GTDB lineage: Bacteria > Bacteroidota > Bacteroidia > Cytophagales > Cyclobacteriaceae > Chryseosolibacter. The sequence continues at coordinate 29,460 of JBARAD010000141.1, read as the reverse complement.
ACTTCCCTCCTGGTTCACACTCCGGGCGTATGGCAAATCCGGCTACCGGGAAATTGTAGAACGGAACTGTTTGTTAGCCCACCAGTTAGGCGAAAGCATTTCCCGCAGCGAAACATTTTCTCTTTTAAGCCCCGTGCGAATGAATGTGGTGTGCTTCACCGTCAATCATCCCGATATGAACTTTGATCTCATTAAAAGTTTCCTGAATACGGTAAGGGATGAGGGGAAAGTGTTTTTCACCCCTACCCTTTACAAAGGTATGCCGGCCGTCAGGGCGGCCGTATCCAACTGGCTTACTGAGCCGCGTGATATGGATATTGCTTTTGAGGTCATCTCAAACGTTTGGGGTAAGGTAAAAACGAATCTTGAGAGGAATAGTACCCACATAAAAACTTTTTGACCTTTAGAAATATTCAAGGATAATGATGAAATTCACGCTTCTAAAAAATTTAAATTATGGCAACTCTTACTTCCAGCATCGCTGTCGAGCGCGTTAAAAATTCCAGAATCGGAGAAGTTGATTTCAAAAATCTCGAATTTGGAACCCACCTGGCGGATCATATGCTCGTCGCGGATTACGACAAAGGTCGCTGGAATACCGCGAAGGTGGTGCCTTATGGAAACTTCAGCATTTCACCGGCGATGTTATCCCTTCACTATGGCCAATCGGTCTTTGAAGGCATGAAAGCATTTCGCATCCATAGCGGTGAGGTTAATATCTTTCGCCCGCAGAAACATCTCGCACGCCTGAACCGCTCACTTGAAAGAATGTGTATGCCGCCCGTACCCGAAGATCTGTTCTTTTCCGGTTTGAAGGCGCTCATCGAAACAGATCAGCAATGGGTACCCGGCGAGGAGGGATCGAGTTTGTATATCAGGCCACTCGTCTTTGCGACAGAATCCCGTTTGGGTGTAAAAGTATCCGATCAGTACAAGCTGATCGTGATGACCTCGCCTGTTGGACCCTATCAAAGTAAACCATACAGGTTGAAAGTTGAGAAACATTTCGTCCGGACGGCGGAGGGAGGAACCGGTTTTGCGAAATGCGCCGGAAATTACGGGGGAGCTTTTTATCCCACGCAGATCGCCCGCCAGGAAGGATTTGATCAGATATTGTGGACTGACCATAAGGAACATCGTTACATTGATGAGGTAGGCATGATGAACGTCATGTTCGTACTGGCAGGAAAGCTCATTACGCCAAAATTGTCAGACGCAATTCTGGAAGGAGTAACACGCGATTCAATTCTCACACTCGCAAAGGATATGGCGATCTTCCCCGTTGAAGAAAGGCGGATCTCGATGGACGAAATTAAGGAAGGGCTCATCAAAGGAACGCTCACAGAAGCTTTCGGTACCGGCACTGCCGCGGTCGTTGCCCCCATTGCTGTGATCCACATTGATGGAAAGGACTACGAGATTCCTGCGGCAGGCCCCACAAGTCTCCAGCAACAGGTGAAAGGAAAGTTGAACAACATGCGCCTCGGGCTGGAGCCCGATGCATACGGGTGGAACTACCTTGTGAAGATCTAACACCGGCACATGCCGCAGTTCATGCCAGACCTGATCACTTACCGCAGTAATATCAAGATTACTGCAGATGATTTTGTTGACCTGCTCAAGCGGTCAACGCTGGATGCAAGACGTCCCGTTGATCAACCGGAGCGGATACAACGAATGCTGGACCACGCCAACGTGGTGGTTACTGCATGGTCAGGAGAGCGGCTGGTTGGCGTATCGAGAGCGGTGACGGACTTTTCGTTCTGCTGTTATCTGTCGGACCTTGCCGTCGACGCGCGTTTTCAGCACCAGGGTATTGGCAAGGAACTGGTGACGCTCACGCACGAGGCCGCGGGCATGGAAACGATGTTAATACTTTTGGCGGCGCCGGCCGCAACTGAATATTATCCAAAAATCGGAATGACAAGATTCCAGCATTGTTTCATCCGCGACAGAAAAAAGTAAAGCATGAATGCTGTTGTATTCAAAGGCAAGGACTTTCCACTTAAAGTGGAGGGGTTTAAAAAACCAAAACCCGTAAAAGATCAGGTCTTAGTAAAACTTAAATACGCAGCCTTAAACCATCGTGATCTCTGGCTGACGCTGGAGCAATCGCAACATTTTCCTGATGGGATTGTTTTGGGTTCCGATGGCTGTGGCATTGTTGAGGATGTTGGAGAAGATGCCGACCCTTTACTCGTGGGTGCCGAAGTGGTGATCAATCCAAGTCTGGACTGGGGAAACAATCCCGTGGTGCAGGGGGATGCGTTCCGTATCCTCGGTTTTCCTGATAACGGAACCTTTGCCGAGTACATCGCTATTTCAAAAAAATACATTTTTGAAAAGCCCGAACATCTTTCTTTTGAACAGTCTGCGGCGGTACCCCTTTCCGGCCTGACAGCCTACCGGGCCCTCTTTACAAAGGCGCGGTTGCGTCACAACGAAAAAGTACTCATTACCGGCATCGGCGGAGGAGCCGCATTGTGGGCACTGCAGTTCGCACTCGGCTATCAGGCGCGTGTATATGTAACCTCGGGATCCGACGAGAAGATCGCTAAAGCCGTCGCCATGGGTGCGATCGGCGGATTCAACTACAGGGATGAACAATGGACAGAGAAAGCAAAGAAAGAAGCAGCAGGATTTGACATCATTATTGACAGCGCGGGGGGCAGCCAATTCGCACGATACATTGAGCTCGCGATGCCGGGAGGTCGCATTGTTAATTTCGGCAGGACGGCAGGAAATATTACCGATGTCTCCACGCGCCTGTTGTACTGGAAACAGATCTCCATTCACGGCACAACGATGGGCACACGTGACGAATTCTTATCCATGCTGCATTTTATCGAAAGCAGAAACATCAAGCCCGTGATGGATAAAACTTTTCCGCTTTCGGGGATCAACGAGGCCTTCAACCGAATGGAAAATGCCGAACAGTTTGGAAAGATCGTGCTCGAAATAAATAAATAATTGTCATGCCGGAATTTGAAAAGACGGACAAAACATCCATCACGCGTTTGCCAAAACGCGGAGTCTACGATAAGGATACAGTATACGCCGTGCTCGATGAGGCATTGTTCTGCACCATTGCTTTTGTGCGGGATAATCAACCCTTCCAGATCCCTACCGGGTTTTGTCGCATCGGCGACAAACTCTATATCCATGGTTCCGTGGGAAGTTCTTACATGCGCGCGTTGGCGGAAGGACAAAATCCTGTCTGCATCAGCGTCACATTAATGGACGGGCTCGTGCTTGCGCGCTCCGCTTTTCATCACTCCGTCAATTACCGCTCAGTGGTGATCTTCGGCACCTTTGGAAAGGTCACGGGTGAAAACGAGTTGTATCAAGCACTGGAAGTATTTACCGACAAAATTCAGCCCGGAAGGTGGGAGGATGTACGCAAACCCTCACCGGGAGAATGGAAGTCGACGCTGGTATTGTCAATGGAAATAAAGGAGGCTTCCGCGAAAGTGAGGACCGGTCCGCCGAAAGATGATGAGGAAGATTATGCCTCCGACGTGTGGGCCGGTGTCGTTCCACTTCATATACAGCGTCAGGCACCCATCCCGGATCCGTTACTGAAAGGCGGGGTCGATATCCCTTCCTATCTGAAATAAGTCAGGTTTTAAGGGAGAAAGCATTAACTTTTGCACGAATCCTGAAAAAAATGAAGAAACAAAACCGAAGATCTTTCATCGCTACGGCTGTTGCCATGGGTACGGCGGCAGCAGCGACCTCAATGCCGACTATGGAAGCTGAAAATAAAAAACAACTCGCACACCACGTTTTCTTCTGGTTGAAGAATCGTAGTTCAAAAGAAGATCTGAAGAAACTAATCGACGGTCTGAAGACGCTGGAGAAAATCCCGTCCGTAAGGAAACTCCACATCGGCGTTCCCGCGGCCACGGAAAAACGCGCCGTCATCGACGACAGTTACAGTGCTTCAGAGCTGATATTCTTCGACGACCTCGCGGGCCAGGATATCTATCAGGTGCATCCGATCCACAAAAAATTTATTGACGACTGCTCACATCTGTGGGAGAAAGTGATTGTTTACGATTCGATGGATGTTTAGTACGCGGTCCACAGTCCACGGGCCACGGAAAAGTGGCCGTGGGTATGATATGAGTGCAATGGATTGAAATCCGTTGCGCTCATGTTATCACGCGTTCTTTCTGATGAGCGCCATATAAAATCCGTCGAAGCCTTCGGACGGATAGATGTGTTTGTCTTCGATCAGTTCAAAGGCTCCTTTCTTCTCGGCGATGAACCTTTCCACCTGTTGTTCGTTCTCTGAAGGAAGAATGCTGCAGGTAGAATACACCATCAAACCTCCGGGTTTAAGCATGTCGCAGTAATCCTGGAGAATATGTTGCTGCAGTTCCCTGATCTTCTCGACAAATTCCAGAGACAGTTTCCATTTCGCATCCGGGTTTCTTTTGAGGACGCCAATACCGGAACACGGAACATCCAGTAACAAGCGATCGGCAGTGGCAGCCAACCGCTTAATTGTCTTTCCGGATTCGATCACACGCGTCTCCATATTGCTAACGCCTGCCCTGCGTGCGCGTTTCTGAAGCTCTTCCAGCTTCCACGCTTCCGTGTCCAGCGCCACAATTTTCCCTTTGTTATTCATCAGCGCCGCGAGGTGCAGGGTTTTTCCTCCCGCACCTGCACACGCATCGATTACGCGCATGCCGGCGCTGGTCTGAAGGTAAGGCGAAATGGCCTGCGATCCCGCATCCTGAACTTCAAACAATCCTTCCTTAAACGCAGCTGATGTAAACACGTTCTGTCTTTCCTCCAGCACAAGTGCGTCAGGATATTCAGGCAGGGGAAATGTTTCGATGGTTTCATCCTGAAGACTCCGCTGCAGATCTTCCCGCTTCATCTTCAGCGTATTGGTGCGAAGCACGACCGACGCTTCTTCATTGAGGGCGGACAATTCAGCCTCCCACTTTTCCTTTCCCAGTTCCGATTCACCCAAAGTATCCAGCCAGTCCGGAATGGACTCCCTGATCTTGCGGCTGTATACGGTTCTTTTTTCCCGCTCACGCACTTCCTTGGGAGAGACGCCTTTGAATTCATCCCATGCCGGAAGGTCAACATCACTCAGGATACACCAGGCAGCCAGGAGTTTCCAGAAATCGGTCCCTTTCGCCTGCGTCAGCTCGCGAAACCACCGGTACCACCGTACAATATCATACGTTGTTTCGGCAATAAACCGCCTGTCGCGCGAACCCCAGCGCGGATTTTGCTTCAGCACCTTTTCAATCACCTTGTCGGCGTAGCGGTTCTCCTCAAAGATCAACCGTAAAGATTCTACTACTGCCTCGGAAGTACTGCGATGAAGTCTCATGAAAGGTGTTTAAACCGCAAAGGTGCAATATTCAGGAGAAAGCAAAAAGTATTACCGAAAACCAAACCCGCCAGGGCCGTGATCAGGCCAGGATTGTCGGTCTTATTGGCCGGAAATAAGGAAGCGGCAATGAAAAGTTTTTTAAAAAATGTTTTTAACTTGGATGGTCTAAATTGCTGCTGAGTAATCCGATGTGTAACCCGTCCTGAAGAAATGACCCTGTGCAAGCATTCGATATTTGAACTTCCGGGCCGGTCTGCATGTATGCCGTATCACAGTTTCCATCAACGGCATGGAAGGTATTTTTTCACAACCATAAAACCATTGTCATGAAAAGAAGAAATTTCCTCCGCAACGGAATGGCCGTTGCAGCCTCGGCGATACCCCTGAGCCACTCCGTTGGCAAAATGAAAGATGAGCGTATGTCGTCTGCAGAAAAAGCTTTTAAGCTGAATTTTGCTCCCCACCAGGGAACGTTCGCCAACCACGCTGGAAAAAATTTTGTCGACCAGATCAAATTCATGCACGACCAGGGCTTCCGGGCTATTGAAGACAATGGACTCCTGGGACGGTCAGTCGAAGAACAGGAAAAGATAGGAAACGAACTCGCCCGCCTTGGCATGACCATGGGCGTGTTTGTTGTAGACGGAGGCGACAACTGGAAGACATCACTCGCCACGGGCAAACAGGAGTTCAAGGATACATTTGTCAACACGTGCAAAAAGTGCCTGGAAACCGCCAAACGCGTCAATGCCAAATGGATGACAGTGGTTCCCGGATTTTTTGACCGCAGCCTGCCCATGGGGATTCAAACATCGAATGTCGTTGACGCCCTGAGACGCGGAGCAGAAATTTTTGAACCGCACGGGCTGATCATGGTCCTCGAACCGCTCAGCGACACACCCGACCTCTTTATGCGCCATTCCGATCAGACGTACGCACTATGCAAGGCAGTAAACAGTCCTTCCTGCAAAATACTGTACGATATATACCACATGCAGCGGAATGAAGGGCATCTGATCCCCAACATCGATATGTGCTGGGACGAAATCGCTTACTTCCAGATCGGCGACAACCCGGGTCGCAAAGAACCGACAACGGGAGAAATCAATTATAAAAACATTTTCAAACACGTATACGACAAAGGTTACCGCGGCGTCTGGGGTATGGAGCACGGCAACGCCAAGCCAGGAAAAGAAGGCGAACTGGCACTGATCAGGGCCTACCGCGAATGCGATATTGTTTGATCAACTACCAATGCATCGTCGTTATATGATTACCCCTATGTCTCGTGCACTGGCCAGTGTGATGCTGGTATGCATCCTCTCCTTTCAACTCAACGCCCAGTTTTTAAGAGATCTTAAAGACGCAGCAAACAACAAGGCGCGAATGCTCGCCACAAAAGAGAACCTCAACAAAGCGACAGGCTCACTTTTGAAGAATATGGAGAAGGCAAGGGCAGAATTTGATTCGACCGATTTTGATTACGCCATCCTCATCAGCGATAATGCGGGTCTGTTTGACGTGAAGGAAAAAGGCGAACGTATGGCGAAGGCATCATCGCTGATAAATCTGGGAAGTTCGTATTACAACAACACCGAATTTACCGATGAAGAGCGCGCACGCTTCCAGCGTGAATCCGGTGAATTGGCTTACGGCTCCGGAAATTTTGCGGTTGCAGAAAAACGTTTCTCAGCGGCGAAACAAATGTATGAAGAATCCGACCTCACGGAGGACCTGGGGTACCTGAAAACAATTTCCAGTCAGGGGTTATTGTACGCCACGATGGGAAGGTTCACACAGGCAGAAGGATACACAACGGGCGCCCTGGATCTGCGCAAGCGCATGTTCGGAGAGGACGACATCGGAATTGCATCCTCGCTCAACAACATGGGCGTCTTGCATTACAATCAGGGCCGGTATAATGAATGCGAAAAAACACTGGCCTCGGCTTTGTCGATCATTGCAGGCAATCAGTTGAAATCATCCATGCCCTATAGCATCGTGCTGAATAACCAGGCCATGCTGTTTCAGGCGATCGGGCGTTTCGAAGCGGCGGAGAACGCCCTGAAAGAAGCGATCGATGTGGCGGAAAGATTGCAAAGTAAGAAATCCAAGAATCACCTGAAGTTCCTCTCCAACCTTGCCCTGCTGTATCAGCAAATGGGAAAATATTCCGAGGCAGAATCGATCTATCTCGGCATGGAAACCCGTTTGGGGAAAACGAATCCCGACTATGCCAGCATGCTTGGCAACCAGGCTGCGTTGTATATGTCGATGAAAAAGGAAGACAAAGTAGAGGGCCTTCTTAAGAATGCGGCTGCCATTTACAAAAGCAACTTCGGCGAGGAAGCACCTGCCTATGCGAAAGTCATCAGCGATCTCGGAAACTTTTACCGCATCAAGGCAAGGTATCCCGACGCACTTCCATTGCTGGAAAAAGCACTCGTCATCCGCGAGAAAACGCTTGGCAAGAATCACCCGCATTACGTTCAATCCCAGGAAGACCTCGCCATCTTCCACTGGAAGAATAACGACGCCGCCAAAGCATACGGACTTTACCGGGAGCTGATGGGGAAGTCGCTCGAGTTTATCAATACCTACTTCCCTCCGATGAGCGAGGCGGAGAAAACAAAATATTGGGAAATACTCTCTCCCCGTTTCCAGCGCTTTTACAACTTCGCGCTGGAGGCCAGTCCCGCGATTCCGGATCTTGTCAAAGATCTGTTCGATTACCAGATCGCCACAAAGGCTTTGTTACTGAATTCCACCAACAAGGTGAAACAAAGTATTTTCAGCAGCGGCGATGGGTTGATGATAAAAGATTACATGACGTGGATGGACCAGAAGGAACAACTCGCCAGGCTATATGCATATTCGAAAAATGAACTGAAAGCGCAGAAGATCAACCTTGATTCCATCGAACGCGCCACCAATGCGATGGAGAAAAAGCTGTCTGAAAGGTCGCGTGATTTCTCCGAAGGCTATAACGCCGCAAGGATCAGCCATGCACAGATCAGAGACCTGCTGGGAGAAAATGAAGCCGTTGTCGAGATCATCCGGTTAAGAAAATTTGATCAGGTGTTTACCCACGACGCCAGATACATTGCGCTGATCCTGAAGAAAGGTCAGCAAATTCCGCTCATGAAGGTTCTGGAAAACGGCCAGCACCTCGAAACGCGTTATGCAAAATTTTACCGCAACGCAATACAGCAGAAAATCGAGGATGGCTATTCCTACGATCAATACTGGTCGGCGATCGAGACCGAACTCCAGAATAAAAAAGTGATCTACTTTTCGCCTGATGGCGTCTATAATCAGATCAATTTAAACACCCTGAAAAAGCCAGGTGCCGATTTTGTGATCAACCGTTATGACCTCACCATCCTGGGGAATTCAAAAGACCTGATTGCCCTGAAAAACCGAAAGACAGTAGCGCCGGCAAAAAATGCTACCTTGCTTGGATTCCCGGATTATGAAGGCCCTGCCCTGACACCACTTCCCGGGACGAAGATTGAGATCGACGGCATCGCCGGTGTTTTAAAGACTGCTGGTTATCAGCTCAATGTGCTTACACAAGACAAGGCCACCGAGGGGAAATTGAAATCGGTTAAGGCGCCCGAGCTCCTGCACATTGCCACCCACGGCTATTTCCTTGAAGATGTCGAGACGGCTGGCGCAGCCTTTGGAATCAACCTGGAGAATGCAAACGATAATCCCCTCCTGCGATCGGGCCTCATGCTTGCAGGGGCGGCCAAAACAGTGAGCGGCGCCGCCGCACCCAATCTTGCGAGCAACGACAACGGTATCCTTACTGCTTATGAGGCCATGAACCTCAACCTGGAGGGGACCCAACTCATTGTGTTAAGCGCATGCGAAACAGGACTCGGTGAAGTAAAAGCTGGAGAAGGCGTGTATGGCCTGCAGCGTGCGTTCCTGGTGGCCGGCGCCGATGCCCTCATCATGAGCTTGTGGAAAGTAGACGATACGGCAACGCAACAACTGATGAAGAGTTTTTACGCTAACTGGATCAAGCTTCGAAATAAACAAAAAGCTTTCAAGCAAGCCCAGCTCCAATTGATGACGAAATACAGGGAGCCCTATTATTGGGGCGCGTTTGTGATGATGGGGCAGTAGGTTGTTGGTTTTGTCAAAATAAGAAAACAGGACGCTCGCGCATCCTGTTTTCTTATTTACTGATACACTTCTAAAACTATTTTCCTGCTTCGCCGTTGACGGGAACCAGTCTCAACAGCATGCCTGGTCCTTCGGTGACGACATAAACATATCCATCCGGACTTTCTTCCACTGCCCGCACACGGCCTATTTTATCAATGAGCTTTTCCTGGCCTACATATTTACCATCGGAAACGTCAACACGCGCGACATGTTGGAACGCAAGCGCACCTACCAGGAAGTTGTCTTTCCATCCCGGATATTTATCGCCTTTCACTTGTGTCATACCGCAGGGTCCGATGGAGGGCACCCAGTAAGTAACAGGTTGTTCCATGCCCTCCTGTGCCGTCTTATCCGTAATCGGGGTACCGTCATAGTTGATACCGTACGTAATCACAGGCCATCCGTAATTCTTGCCCTTCTCGACTTTATTCAACTCATCCCCACCTTTAGGGCCGTGTTCAACATCCCATAAAGTCTTGGTGTTCGCGTCGTAGACAAGTCCCTGAGGATTGCGGTGTCCGTAACTCCAGATCTCCGGCTTTGCCCCCTGCTGGCCTACAAAAGGATTATCATTGGGTACTTTACCATCCTCGTGGAGTCTGAGGATCTTGCCCAGGTGGTTTCCGAGATTTTGTGCATTTTCTTTCGTTCCGCGTTCCCCGGAAGAAAAGAACATATACCCGTTACCATCAAAAACGATCCTGGATCCAAAGTGAACTTCAGATTCGGAGAGCGGTTGTGCTGCAAACAGTTCCTCCAGCTGGGTGAATTTGTTTCCTTCAAGTTTTGTCCGCGCAATAACGGTGCCGCCACCGCCTTCACCTTTTTTGGCATAACTTATATAAATCCACCCGTTTTCCTTGTAATCAGGGTGAAGGGTGATATCCAATAGTCCGCCCTGGCCCTTAACGAAAACATCCGGGATCTGGATCTTCTCTTCCAGAAGCTTGCCGTCCTGGAAGATCAGTACTTCGCCTGCGCGTTCCGTGACGAGCATCCTGCCATCGGGCAGAAATTCGATGGCCCACGGGTTTGTCAGCTTGTCGCTGATGGTATCCACACCATAGGTTAATTTTTCTGATTGATAAGTTTTACCGGTATACGCTTCCGCATCATCGGCCTCATCCACTCCGTTTTCCTTTTCGGAGCATGCGAAGGCCATCAGTAAAAGCAAAAGAAGACAATAGGAAAGTTTGTTCATGGTTATGTTATTTAGCTGCAATTATCCGGAAATTTTTAATTCATAAGATGCCCGTGAAAAAATGAATTTTTGGGTCATAAATGATTTGGCTAAAAATAGTGAATTCAGGTTTATAAAAGAGGGCCCATCCCGTCAGAAAGCCTGTTGATTGTGTGAAATCGCATCATTTCCAGCACTTTTTAGTCTGAAGGTACATGATTTAGCGGAAGGTTTTCCCTTTAAACACGTCGCCCCCCGAAATGGACGCTACGAAAGTTCGGAAGTTTCGCGCCGGAGTGCTAATTTCGACGCTAAATCAAAGACATGTATAACGGATTACTCTTTACCCACTCTTACCTGCGATACATCATCCTGATCCTCCTTGTTGTGGTGATCATCACCTCCCTGATGGGTATGGTAAACAGGAAACCCTATACCAATGGCGACAACAAACTCAGTTTGTTTCTTTTTATCGCGACCCACCTGCAGCTTTTACTTGGTCTGATATTATTTCTTGTCAGCCCTGCGGTGCAATTTTCGGGCGAAGCCATGAAGGATGCTGCAACGCGCTACTGGCTTGTCGAACACAATACCGCCATGCTCATCGCCATTGTTTTCATCACACTGGCGAGAACCACCTCCAAAAAAATGACCGATAGCCAGGCAAAACATAAAAGGATGTTTATTTTTAATCTGATTGCGCTGGTCATCATCGTTCTCACAATATCTATCAGCGGCAGGGAATTCCTCCTTTTCCGCTGATTCGTACGATAAATGGAAGTTACAGTTTCCCCATTCAGGGGATACATAGTATTGTGAAGTCTGTTTTTTAAGTAATCAACCCACTACGATGAGACTGTTCTTAACGCTCTTATTTACAGCCTTTAATTTTGTTCTTTTTGGCCAGGAAGTATCCGCAAGGTATGAACTGGTGAAAATGGACAAGACGGTCAACACCTTCCGCCATGAAGCCGCGCCGGTAGTTTCCCCCGATGGCAAGTCACTTTATTTTTTCGTACAAAACCATCCTGAAAATACCTTCGGAAAAGATGACACGCAGGATATCTGGGTTTCAAGAAAAGACGGCAATGGCGCGTGGTCGCCTGCTGAACATTTGAGGTCTCCCTTCAACATTCATCCTTCCAATCAGGTATTTACCATACTCCCTGACGGGAATATTTTTATTAAAGGCGGAAAGAGTAAGGGCGAAAAAGGATTTTCCATTGCAAATCCCAACGGAGGTCTGGCGGAACTCGACGTAAAGGATTTCAAAAAAATGAACCAGGGTCGCTTCTATGGTGCAACGATGTCTGCGGACAGGAAGCATATTATCATGTACTTCAGTGAGAAGGAAAACAGCCCTATCAGCGATCTCTATGCAAGTCACCTGCAGGGCGATGGCTCCTGGTCTCAGCCGGTCAAAATGAATCTGAGCACCAACCTGGACGAGGTCGGACCTTTTATCGGACCGGATCAGGAGACCTTGTACTTTGGTAGCGCGCGGATGGCGCCCGGCAGACAGGGTGGTGTGGATATTTACAAATGCTCAAGGCTGGACGATACGTGGATGAACTGGTCCGAGCCTGTGAACATGGGCAAGCCGATCAATACCGGCGCCCTGGATTTTTATTTCACCGTTGACACCCAGGGAAATATTTTTACCAGCCGCGCCAACAAGGCCCTGGAGGGCGCACAACTGGACCTCTACATGTTGGTCCCGAAAACCTTCGGCATTACACTGGCCGGCACGGTGTACAATCAGCGAACGAACGATCCCCTTCAGGCAAATGTGGAAATCAGGTTGGTGGATCTCGATCCCCTGAAGCTGCGCTCGGACGCTGCGGGTAAATTTGAGTCGAAAATTCCCGAGGTTAGCAGTTACGCAGTCACCGCCAGCCTGGAAGGATTTTTACCCGTGTCGGAATCCGTGAAGATTCCCCTCATCTACAGTGATACCACCATCCACATCGATCTTCCGCTCACACCTGTTGCAAAACCGCTGGTGCTGAATGGCAATGTGTATGATCAGAAAACAAATAAGAGGATATCGGCCAAACTGGACGTCGCCCTGAAAGGAAACGTAGGAAGGTCCATGAAGCTCCATGCGCAACAGGGGGCCTACCAGCAGGAGATTGAACAACTCGGTTGGTATATCATCACTGCTTCTGCCGAAGGGTACCTGAATTCCGTCGACAGCATCTGGATCAATGACCGGGAGGTGACACCCGTTACAAAAGATATGATGCTAAAGCCTATCGAGGTCGGGATGACGGTCCGGCTAAAAAACATCTATTTTGATTTTGACAGGACTACGCTTAAGAACGAGTCGTTTCCCGAGCTTGACAAGGTGGTGGATTTCCTGAAACAAAATGGATCCGTCGAGATTGAAATCTCCGGCCATACGGACAACAAAGGCTCCGATGATTACAACCAGACCCTGTCGCAAGGCAGATCCGAGGCGGTGGTGAATTATCTTATCAGCCAGGGTGTTGACAGCTTCCGTCTGACCGCGCATGGATATGGTGAAGCGAAACCGATAGAAACAAACGATTCAGATGAAGGCCGTGCGAATAACCGCAGGGTTGAGTTCACGATCATGAAAAAATAAGCTTAGCCCTCGGGTTCGGCTTCCGTTGAATAGGTGGGATAGTTTACACGGAAGTAATCTTTGATGATCCGCATCGTCTCTTCGATGGTATTGGTCACCAGAATTTTATAGGTACCGATATTCTTAAAGAAGCGAATGGTGATTTCGTCCTGGTGAAGCAAAATGATCTTTTTGTTGGCTTTAATGGCGAGGGCAACTTCGGAAGCCGTGCCGGCAGCCATACCGATCACCACGAGAACGTGGCTGGAGAGTACGTTGATGATATTTCTTCCGCTGCCCATGCCCGTCAGGATCTTGATGTCGGCGTCATTGGAGGAATTCTCAGCATTGTCAGTTGGTAAAATTCCGATGGTCAAACCATTGGCTTCGTGAGCCCCCTTCATGGCAGCTTCCATGATACCGAAACTTCTGCCCCCGGTCAGCAGGACCCACCCCTGTTGCGCGATCGCCTTCCCCAACTCAAAAGCCATTTCATTTTCCTCAGGACGGGCATTTTCGCCCGGGCCCATGATGCCCACAATCGGTTTTCCCATAAAAGTTTTTACTGCCCCCTAAATTAATACCGAATCCGCGATATCCAAATCAGAATTCCAAATCGCAGTCAAGGCAGTGGTTCACCTTTTTGTGAGGGAAGAATATTCCAAAAAAGACAAAGGTAAAGCGGTCGGCCAGATCCCTGGGAAAATCCCTCGTAACGCTTTCGGAGTGGCATCGGGGACACATTACGGAACCTTCGGATGTTTTCACAACATTCAGGTTTAATATCGAGGATGCCCGCTCACGGTCAGCGGCGAAGAGGTGAAGTCTGACTTTGAACGCGTTCAGGTTCAGGCCGGGATAAAGGCCGGCCATGTGCTCTTCCGTCAAAAAGCAGGGGATATCATGGGCATCGAGTTTCGCCTTTACAATGCTGGCATTGATTGCATTATCAAAAGACTGAAAAACAACAATATCGTCAGTATTCGTGTTCATGAAAATATTAGCCTTTTATACGTCCTGCTCCCCCGCCTGGTTTGACGGAATCCCGTAAAACACCAAATTTGCTACCATTGAAGATAACACAATTTTAAGGATTGGATGCAGGTTCGCCGTTTTGCAGGGCGGCCATCATGAAGAACAAAAGCTGATATATGAAAAGGTTGATCATAGACATGGATGATGTAATGGCGGATGCCACCGGTCAGTTCATCAATTATTATGAAAAGGAATTCGGCGTCAGGATCGACCGGGCTGTACTGAATGGCAAAGATGAAGGGGAAGGATTTCCCGACAATCGCGACAAGATCTCGGAATTCCCCTACCGGGATAATTTTTTCCGGACGATGGCAGTACATCAGGACTGCCAGGAGGTGATGAAAGAACTGCATAAGAAATATGAAGTATTCATTGTTTCGGCTGCAATGGAATTTCCGCAATCCCTTCCCGAAAAACTATTGTGGCTCAAGGAGCATTTCCCTTTTCTTACGTGGAGGCAATTCGTCTTCTGCGGGAGCAAGGCCGTGGTCCACGGCGACTACATGATCGATGATCTGGTCCGCAACCTGGAACATTTCAAAGGTGAAAAATTCATTTTCACCGCCCCGCATAATACACACCTTAACCACTTTGAAAGACTCAACAACTGGAAAGAAGTTGGCGGCCGTTTTTTGTAGGCTTCAGCCAAAAGGCACGCACAATTTGTGTCTTTGAACAAAATTCAAAAACGGCTAAAATTCTTATGCATTCCAGCCTTTGTGGTCTGACTCTCCGGACTCAAACTATTTTAAAAATAGTTTGTAACATCTCCCCTACCTTTGCGTCTTGGTATTGAATTACAGCGAATGGATCTCGAAGCTTTTGAAAACCGGGTTTTACCTGCCAAAAACAAGCTTTTTCGCTTCGCCTTAAGTTTTCTCAGGAACGAAGACGAAGCAAAGGATATTGTGCAGGAGGTATTTATCCGGGTCTGGAATGGGCGCGAACAAATGGCGGCCGTTCAAAACTGGGAAGCGTGGTGCATGCGCATCACTAAAAACCTGTCGCTGGACCGTATCCGGGTATTAACCAGGAAAAGGACCGAACCTATAGAAGAAAGCCTCGGCATTCACCATGAAGCTTTAACGCCACATGAATCAACTGAAATGGGTGAGAGTATGCAGAAAATATCGCAGATGATGGCGGCGCTTCCGGAAAAGCAGCGGCAGGTGATGCACCTCCGCGACGTGGAAGGATACAGCTACCAGGAAATATGCGAGATACTCGAACTGGATATGAGTCAGGTAAAAGTAAACCTGTTCAGGGCAAGAACTGCGGTGCGGGAGAAGATGACTAAAATAGACGCCTATGGACTCTGAAAAAATAGATGCCTTGTTAAACAAATACTGGAATTGCGAAACTTCCCTCGAGGAAGAACAACAATTGCAGGCGTACTTCCGGAATTCATCCGTGCCTGAGCAGCATAAAGAGACTGCGGCATTGTTCCGTTACTTTAATGAGCATAAAAAGAAGTCTCTGACAGATGTATCCTTTGAAAGGACGGTCTTGAAAAAAATCAAGCATCCTGAAAAGACACTATCCTTACTCATCTATAACAGTATGCGTATCGCCGCAGGTGTTATTGTATTGATGCTTGCAATCTGGCTCGTGAGGATGGAAGTAAGGGATTCGGCACGGGAAGAAATGGCCGACACCTACGATGATCCAAAAATGGCGTTTGAAGAAACAAAAAAAGCGCTGTTGATGATCTCAAAAAGCTTCGGAGCAGCCGAAGAGCAGGCGAAAAAAATAAATCTTTTCAACGAAGCGCAGAAAGACGTCCGGAAAGAAAATGTAAAATCAGAATTATAAGAATAAACAACTGTTTAAGGAATCTCACGAAGCGAACTTAAAAATGAAAAATATGAACAAGATCGGTGCGATAATTTTGTTGATGGTAACACTCACTGCGGCCAACGGCCAGGATGTGATCTCGAAGTTTTTTACCAAATATCAGAACGATGAAACATTTACGAATGTGAACATCTCCAGCAAAATGTTTGGATTGTTCACACAGATGGATGCTGAAAATCCGGAAGATAAAGAAGTGCTCGATGCCATCAGCAAGCTGAAGGGGCTGAAGATCCTTGCAAAAGAAAATGCCCGTAATTCACGCGAACTATACAGTGAAGCGCTCGGGCTCATTCCCAAAAACTTTGAAGAATTGATGTCCGTCCGTGACAAAGACAAAGACATGAAGTTCATGATAGAAGAGAAAGGGGGCAAGATCTCGGAGATGCTGATGGTGGTGGGTGGAAACGAAGAGTTCATGATCCTGAGCATCTTCGGCGAAATCGACCTGAAACAGATATCACGCATTGGCAGCAAAATGAATATCAAAGGCCTTGAAAATCTCCAGAACATGGATAAAAAAGACAAGCGGGATAAAGGGACCGATGATAACTCGAGAGAAAGGAAAAATTAGAAATAAAGAGCGTTGCCTCCGGGCAACGCTCTTTTTCATGTTATCCCTGCGCTTATGAAAACACTTTTTCTGATCATCACGCTGGCGGGTTCCGCGCTGACGCAATCCATCGCACAGAGCAAGAGCTTCCAGGCGCTCGAGAACAAATTCTCCGCAGCAGAAAATGTTCATTCCTTTACAACCTCCGGCTTTTTGGCCCGCACCATGCTCTGGCTGGCGGGGGAACACGAATTCAAAAGCGCCATCAAGGAAGTAAAGCACATCCGTCTCATCACCATCCCAAAATCCGCCTTTGCCGATCGCGGTGTTTCGCTGGAAGGTTTCAAAAAAGTAGTCCGTGACGATCGCTATGAGGAACTCGCCCGCGCAAGGGAAACCCGCGAAGAAGTGACAGTATATCTTCAGCCCCTGAAAAATTCTCCCCTCAACAGGTATCTCATCCTGATAGACAACCCGGATGAGGTGGTTGCCGTTGAAATCAAAGGCTATATCGATGTAAACCTGTTGCATCGGAAATACCGGCAAAACCTGACATACAACCCCTGATATTATGAATGCGAAAATTTTACTCATTATTTTCAGCATCCTGCTTCCCGCCGCATCGTTTGCGCAAAGCTCAACAACAGAAGCGCTTCATAAAAGCCACGGCGGGGCACTCGCCCTTTTTTTCTACAACAACACCCTGCGGATGCTCAACCAGGCTGAAGACAAAGAATTTGATGAGCTCATCAGGGATATTGAAAAAATGCGCTTCCTGATGATCAAAAAAGATGAAAGCGATTTTGGCACTAACGACTATACGAAACTTGTTTCTGATTATAAATCGGAAGCATTCGAGGAAGTGATGACGAGCCGCCATCAGGGAAAGAACTTTGATGTTTACCTCCGGGAGAAAGACGGAAAAACGAAAGGCATGCTCGTGCTGATCAATGATGCTGAAAACCTCTATGTCCTGGATATCCTCGGACGCGTCGCCCTTGACAAAGTGACAAAACTTTACAGCACACTCGATGAGAGTACCGACATCAGCAGCAAAATAAAAGCCTTTACAAAAGACGGTGATGAGGAGGCTGAGGATAAAAAGTCGCATGAAAACCATTAATGAATGGGGCTTTTATTCCGGCAATCTTCCACAACAAACCACAATACCCTTGGAAACAGTATTAAGCATTTCAAACCTCACCAAACATTTTGGCAAGATTAAAGCCGTCAATAACCTGAACCTCGAAGTTCACCGCGGAGAGGTTTTTGGAATGCTTGGCCCCAATGGGAGTGGCAAGACGACAACACTGGGTATGCTGATGGGCGTTGTCAATCCGACAGCCGGCAAGTATTCATGGTTTGGTGAACCGCCGTCGCACCACGTGAGAAAAAAGATCGGTGCGGTCCTGGAGCATCCTATCTTTTACCCTTATCTCAGTGGGCGGAAGAACCTTGAACTGAACGCCAAGATCAAGCAATGCCCCCCTGAGAATATCCCGAATGTACTTGAGCTTGTTGAATTATCGTCGCGCCAGGACGATAAATACAAAACTTACTCACTCGGCATGAAACAACGCCTGGCCATTGCGTCGGCGCTGTTAAACAACCCAACGGTTCTAATACTGGATGAACCTACCAATGGCCTGGACCCCATGGGGATTGCAGAGATACGCGAACTCATAAAAAAAATTGCGGCCAATGGTAAGACCATCATCCTTGCGAGTCATTTGCTGGATGAAGTGCAGAAAGTATGTACCCATTTTTCTGTTCTGAAGAGAGGCGATCTGATTCACACAGGTCCCGTGGGTATAGGAGGCGCCGGTTCCGAAACAGTCGAAGTGTTTGCCGATGCTCCGGGTTTCTATGAGATACTGATGACATTTGCCGGAGCACATGCCATCCAACGTGAAAACGGAAGTTTTCAGGTGGCGCTTCGCGACGGATTCAGAAGCAAAGACCTCAATCAGTTCCTGTTCGAAAAAGGGGTGGTCGCCTCTCACCTTGTGACAAAAAAGAAAAGTCTTGAAAAACAGTTTCTCGAAATTCTGGCCGGATCATAATAATTCTTAATTCGTCATTCGCAATCCGTAATCTACATGCTTCACCTCCTTCAAATCGACCTGAAAAAACTCACCAGCTACAGAACGTTCTGGATCGTGTGTGGCTTGTATTTTATCACGCTGGCTTTCACCACCGCGAGCGGGATGGAGTTTCTAAAATGGATAGCGCGCACGTTCGAAGACTTCGGTTCCAAGTTGAACATCAACAGGATCCCGCTCTACCATTTCCCCGATGTGTGGCTGAACCTCATCTATTTCAGTGGTTTCTTCAAGATTGTGCTGGCGATCATGACGGTAATTTCCATCACCAACGAATTTCAGTACCGGACCTTGAGACAAAACGTAATTGACGGTTTGAGCCGGTGGCAATTTCTTGCGAGCAAGATCCTCACAAACCTTTTGCTGAGCTTCCTCAGTGTGGCCATGATCATGGTCATCAGTTTTGCGACGGGTTTGATTTATACACCTTCCGTCAACTGGAGCTATGTATTTGCGGACATGGAATTCCTGATCGCCTACTTCATTGAAATCTTTGCTTTTCTCTCCTTTGCGCTGATGCTGGGTGTATTCGTTCAGCGTTCCGGACTGACCATCATCCTTCTGTTGCTGGCTCGGATGCTTGAGTTGATCATTCGCGAGAACATCGACGAGTACGTGCCCTGGCTGATTCGTTTTTTGCCGCTGGAAAGTATCGCTAATCTGGTGCCCGTGCCGTTAATGCGTTATACCTTCCAGGAAATCCGGGATTACCTGACGGTGGATTCCATTGTGATTGCCTTGGCATGGACCTTCCTCTTCAACTATTTCAGTTATCTGAAGTTGAAACGATCCGATATATAATGATGACTTATACGCGCACCCCGTCCAGATATTTCGTCAGGTAACTTTGAATGGTGCTGCAGGGAATCATAAAGGGCTTCGAATCGATCGTGACATTCAGATCCTGACCACTGATGTTATACGAGCCTTTGATCTCACTACCTAAAACAGTCAGCTGAAAAAATCCTGACATATCGTTTCCCTTGAAATGACCACCCTGCTCGTGAATGGCAGCTTCCGCGCGGTGCAATACGTCGGTTGGTGAACCCGAGAACGGGATACTGAAATTACATGCTGGCATAGCTTATTATTTATAAGCTTACCTTAAAAGGTCGTGCCAGCAGCCAGGCTCAACAGCCGGTTTACAGGAAAGACCCAATGAGCGAATTGACAATGACTGGTCCTCTGCGCATCAAATCAGCTGAATTCGCACGCGAAGCGCTTGCAAGTTTGTCCGTGATACCTCTATAACCTGACAATTCGTTCGCCGAGTTTTATATTAATCCCACTGTGGTATGCCTGCTTGCTCAGTCTCCGTTACTACCGGAAACTCACGGCAACGGTGGCATTGGTTAAAGCAGGAAGGATAACAGCGCCATCCTTTGACGCCTCGAATTCATAGGCTTCTCCATTGATCCTGACTTCCTTGATCACAGCGTCCAGTTTTTCGACCGGCAGCGGATAGAGTCTATCCCCTGCATTACTGGAGCTGATCAGAAAATTCAGGGTAAAGGGCTGAGGATTTACCCAACATCCGAGGTAAAGATAGTTCAGGAGGCAGTGCTCCATACTGTGATAGGCTGCCTTGAACTGGTTAGCCTTCTGAGAATCTTTTACTTCGCCATTCTCATATACACTGAAATGCGTATCTCCCCTGGTACGGTCAACGAAGTGATCATTCCAGAAAGTCGCGCCTTTCAGGTATGTGTCTGAATAGTTTTCTTCCGGATACAGACCGGCCAGGTACAGATCAAACATATTTCCATACGCCTGGATCCACCAGTACGTAAAATCGCTGTGCTGGCCCGGGCTTTCATTTCCGATGGATTGGTACCAAAATCCATTTTCCGGATTCAATCCATATCGATGAATACTGTCGGAAAGTACTTTCGCTGCAGGAAGGTAATCTTGACGTTTATTCAGGCGATAAAGGCGTGCAAGGCTCCACGCCGCTTCAATATTATGACCGATGTTGATCTCCTCGTCATCTTGCTTTGCCGGAAGATACTTCCAGTTTTTGTCGAACAACTCCAGGATCCATCCCGTTTTCTGATCCACCATATGACCAAGGATGGCGTCAGAGATTCTTTCTGCCTGCTGAAGATATTTTTTGTCCATGGTCGCCATGTACATGTAAAGTATATAGCCCGACACCGGCGCCAGTTGGGAGGCGAATGATTTTACTTCACTTTTCACGCTCCAGTCGCGGTTCATTGCATCATAGTATCCACCCCGCGCTTTGTCCCAGGCTTTTTCCTCCAGCAATGAATTTGAGCGGTTCACATAATCCAGCACCGCTGCATCGTGAGTAATAAAATAATACATGGCGAGCCCGGTAATCACGTATACCTGAACAAAAGTAGATTTATCAACCTCGAGCGGTTTGCCGTCTCTGGCGAGAGCATCGTACCATCCTCCGTGTTCATGATCCCAGGCGTGTGTAAACAAATAATCTTTAATGTCCTTCGCCATGTCGAGGTCCGCCTGTTTTCCGTCCAGCAAATAGGCTACAGAATAACTGAAGAGATTTCTCGCGATCATGCTTGGGAATTTAATGGAATCCCTCACCGGTTTCCAGTCAGCGTCAAGCGTAGAGTAGAACGAATCTCCAACAGTATCCCTGGCGTATTTTTTCCAGGGCGGGAGAATTTCATTCATTGCTTCGTCCTTCCAATGCGTCATGTCAAACAACGGATCTTTATGTTGTTGTCTTTCACACGATGTTAAAAGCAGGAAGGAGAGAAACAGAATGACCGTTTTAGGGACCGACAGAGATTTACCTGGGAGCAAGTGCACGGCTATTGGTTTAGAGTATCAGGTTTAAAAATACGAACTCGCGGACTCTCAGTAATAATCTTCTGAGTCGTCTTTACAGAAAATCTGATCCCGACTTCAACCCTTGATCTGAAGAAGCTGACGTGTTAGGATATGATCAGGATCATACCGGACCGACGGCCAGGGCAGGGTCGTGTGGCTTTAACTAACACTCGTTAACTGGTGACGTAAAAATTTTTTAGCCATTTCACTTGAATGATAAACGATTATTCGTGAAAATTGTGGTGTTACAGAAGAATATGGTACGTTTCAACGATATGGCAAATCAATTTATCCCCGGTGCAAACGTGGGAAATCTTGTTTTGGTACTCATTATCGTCATTACAGGTTTAAAAAAACCCACGGGGGCATCCATGGAATAAGAATTTAAAACATACAAACTGACCGCCCCTGAGAAATCCGGGGCGGTTTTGTTTTATAAGGCCTATAGCAAACTAACAGTTGTAAATATGTATTACACCAAGGACACGGTCCTCTTTCTTAATGGTAAGTTCATCAAAGCTGTTGATGTGCATATCGACCCGTTTAGCCAGACGTTGCACTATGGCTATGGGGCTTATGAAGGGATCCGGTCTTACCAAACATTGAACGGCGTCAAATTATTCAAAGCCTATGAACACTTTGAACGTCTGAAAAACAGCTGCTCGCAGGTGGGGATTTCGATGGATTACGATTCCGAAGAGCTTACGCAGGTGGCCTACCAGTTACTGGAAAAAAATAATCTTTCCGACGCGTACCTCAGGCCGTTGGTATTTTGCGGCCCGAATATGAGGCTGACAAAAACCCAGGATGTTTATCTGATGATAGGTGCCTGGAAGTGGGCCAAATACCATGGCGACAAACTGCTGAAGATTTGTGTTTCATCTCACCCGCGTCCCGACCCGGCCACGGTGAAGGTGGAAGCAAAAGTCACTGGCTACTATGTCAACAACATTCTGGCAACAACGGAAGCCAAGTCGAGAGGATATGATGATGCGCTGATGCTCGATATGCATGGCAATGTCGCGGCGGGCCCTGCGGGGAATTTCTTTCTTGAGAAAGAGGGGGTGCTCTATACTGCACCGCTTGGAAACATCTTTCCGGGCATTACCCGGCAGGTGGTACTGAATATTTGCCGCGCGCTGGACATTCCGGTGGTAGAACGGAATATCAATCCGCATGAGCTCGAGTCGGCAGACAGCGCTTTCCTTTGCGGAACTGCTGTCGATATCGCAGGGATCGAGTCGATCGATGCCAACACTTTTAAAAAGGAATGGAAAGACAGCCTGGGCGCAATCATCCAGGAGGCATACCGATGCCAGGTGCTCGAAAGGTCATTCAGTTACGTTATTATTTAAAGAACACATCATTTATAAATAAGTAGGAGCTAAAATAATTTTGGAAGTTTTGAATAAGTACAGTCGAACACTCACCCAGGACCCCACACTACCCGCCGCACAGGCGATGTTTTACGGTATTGGATTAACAGAAACGGATCTCAATAAAGCGCAGGTCGGAATTGTCAGCACCGGATATGATGGCAACACCTGCAACATGCACCTTAACAAGCTCGCCCAGGAAGTGAAAACCGCCGTGTGGGAAAATGAACTCGTCGGATTGATTTTTCATACCATCGGTGTAAGTGATGGCATGAGTAACGGGACCGAAGGGATGCGTTATTCACTGGTCAGCAGGGAAATCATTGCCGACTCGATTGAAACGGTATGCGGTGCACAGTATTATGACGGGTTGATTGCCGTAGTAGGATGCGACAAAAATATGCCGGGCGCGTTGATTGCCATGGCGCGGTTAAACCGCCCTGCAATTATGGTTTACGGTGGAACAATTGCTGGTGGTCATTGGAAAGGAAGAGAATTGAATATCATTTCCGCATTCGAAGCGCTCGGCGAAAGAATTGCGGGGAAGATCACTCCGGAAGATTTCAAGGGCATCGTCCAGAATTCTTGCCCGGGCGCCGGCGCCTGCGGGGGAATGTATACGGCAAACACCATGGCTTCTGCAATTGAAGCGCTGGGTATGGCGTTGCCTTATTCCTCCTCGAACCCAGCGCTCAGCAAGGAAAAATCCGCAGAGTGTCTGGTGGCGGGGAAAGCGATATACAACCTTTTAGAGCGCGACATCAAGCCCCTTGATATCATGACGCGCAAAGCATTTGAAAATGCAATAACAATAGTGATGGCATTGGGAGGTTCAACGAATGCCGTACTGCACCTGATTGCCATGGCGCGCACGGCGTCCATCGATATCACGCTGGAGGATTTTCAGAGGATCTCCGACAAAACGCCCATGCTCGCGGATCTGAAACCGAGCGGTAAATACCTGATGGAAGAACTTCACCGCATCGGCGGAGTTCCTGCCGTCATGAAGTACCTGCTCAACGAAGGCTTCCTACACGGCGACTGTATGACCGTTACAGGAAAAACGATAAAAGAAAATCTAGCAGACGTACCTGCGCTTGATTTCAAAAAACAGGATGTTATCTATCCGCTGGAAAACCCCATTAAGGCTACCGGCCATTTACAGATCCTGTACGGCAATCTGGCGGAGAAGGGGTCTGTTGCCAAGATCACTGGTAAGGAGGGTGTGAAATTCACCGGTCCTGCACGGGTTTTCAATGGCGAGTTCGAACTGATCAATGGAATTCAGAGCGGAAAAGTGCAGGCAGGAGACGTGGTCGTTATCCGCTATGTCGGACCGCGCGGCGCACCCGGCATGCCCGAAATGCTGAAGCCCACTTCGGCAATCATGGGAACCGGCCTGGGCAAAAATGTCGCCCTCATAACCGATGGCAGATTCTCAGGCGGTACTCACGGCTTTGTGGTAGGTCACATTACGCCTGAAGCCTTTGAGGGCGGATTGATAGGCCTGGTAGAGGACAATGATATTATCGAGATCGATGTTCAGGGCCATCAGATCAACCTGATGGTCGATGAACAGACGCTGGCAAAGCGTAAAGCTGCATGGAAAGCTCCTAAGCTGAATGCAAAGAATGGAATTTTATTAAAGTATGCTAAACAAGTAAAAACTGCTGCAGATGGGTGCGTTACTGACGAAGACTGAACCAAAATCTCAGAGCGAGAAACAAACCGCAAAGAAGGTCTCCGGGTCGGAGATATTGTTGCGTTCGCTCATAGCCGAGAAAGTTGAAACCATTTTTGGATATCCGGGAGGCGCAATCATGCCGGTATATGACGCGCTATACTATTTCCAGAAAGAGTTGAAACACATTCTCGTGCGTCATGAACAAGGCGCCATCCACGCAGCACAGGGATTTGCCCGTGTGTCCGGTAAACCCGGAGTGGTGTTCGCCACCTCCGGACCCGGCGCAACAAACCTTGTTACGGGACTCGCCGATGCGTTGATTGACTCCACTCCGGTGGTCTGTATAACGGGACAGGTATTTGCTCACTTGCTGGGAACAGATGCGTTTCAGGAAACGGATGTCGTCAACACTACCATTCCCGTTACAAAGTGGAACGTGCAGGTGACGGAAGCAAAAGATATTGCTCCGGCCGTGGCAAAAGCATTTTACATCGCCACCACCGGCAGGCCGGGCCCCGTCCTGATCGACATCACAAAGAATGCGCAGAATGAGCTGATCGAAGAAAGTGAATACAAACACTGTAATACGGTCCGCACGTATAAGCCTACACCTGTCCTGCAATACGATCAGGTGGAAGCCGCGGCGGAACTCATCAATAAGGCAAAACGTCCTTACATTCTCGTAGGACAAGGCGTCCTCCTTTCAGGTGCCACAAAGGAGCTGATCGCACTGGTGGAGAAGACAGGGATTCCCGTGGCCTCTACACTCCTGGGGCTCGGTGCCTTTCCTGCAGATCACGCAAACTATGTAGGCTTCCTTGGAATGCACGGCAATTACGGACCGAATGTGAACACCAATGAATGTGACGTGCTCATCGGACTCGGTATGCGGTTTGACGACCGCGTAACGGGAAACGTGAACCGTTATGCCAAACAGGCCAAGATCATTCATATCGATATTGATAAAGCAGAAATAAATAAGGTGGTGAAAGCTGACATTGCCATCCACGCGGATGCAAAAGAAGCGCTGCAGGCACTGATCGGTTACTGCAATCCGAACAACCACGAAGACTGGGTGCAGTCCTTTCACAAATTAAACCAGGTTGAATACGAAAAGGTAACGCACAAGGAACTCAACCATCCCCAGAAAGATTTGAAAATGGGAGAAGTGATCAACCATCTCTCCAAACTGACGAATGGCGAAGCGATCGTTGTCACCGATGTGGGACAACATCAGATGACGACCTCCCGCTATTACAAATACAGAAACCCGCGAACAAACGTTACCTCCGGAGGCGCAGGAACCATGGGCTTCGCCCTCCCTGCAGCACTCGGCGCGAAACTGGCCATGCCTCACAAGCAGGTTATCGCCGTGATCGGTGATGGCGGCTATCAGATGACCGTGCAGGAACTCGGTACCATTATGCAATACGAGATCCCTGTAAAGATCATTGTACTGAACAACAGCTTCCTGGGTATGGTAAGGCAGTGGCAGCAACTTTTTCATGAGCGGCGCTATTCGTCAACGGAAATGGTCAATCCGAATTTTGTCAAGATCGCGGAAGCGTATAACATTCCTGCGCGCAAGGTAGAAAAGCGGGAAGAACTGAAAGCTGCCATCGAGGAACTGCTTGCAGCCAAGACTGCCTATTTCATGGAGGTCGTGGTTGGCAAGGAAGACAATGTGTTTCCGATGGTACCCGCAGGCGGTTGTGTATCGGATTGTATGCTTGAGCCACCGGCAGTTTAGTGATCGGTTGTCAGTTATCAGAAAGATTAGTCATCAGGAATGGAAAGCAATAAAAATATGAAACAGGAGTTCACGCTCGAAATTGTATCCGACAACAACTTCTCAATTCTAAACAGGATCGTGAATGTGCTGAACAGGAGACGGGTACGGATTAAAAAGTTGATCGCCCATGAGAACGAGGAGGATTTCACGCGCGGAAGCGCCATCCTTTTGGTATACACCACAGCCGATCTTATGGAAAAAGTGAAACATCAACTGGAGAAACTGATTGAAGTAGAACACGCCAATTACTTTGAGGGCAGCAACACGTACTACACACTCAGTGAGAGAAATAACAGGCAGGTAGCCTGAAGAATTCAAACTAAAACCTTAAACTAGAAACAATTAAAATCATCATTATGGCAAAGATCAATTTTGGCGGCGTTGTTGAAGAAGTATTGACCCGGGAAGAATTTCCCATGGAAAAAGCTCTGGATGTACTGAAGAACGAAGTCATAGCAATTCTCGGTTACGGCGTACAAGGCCCTGCGCAAGCGCTCAACCTTCGCGACAACGGATTCAAGGTGATCGTGGGTCAACGCAAGGGATCCAAGACCTGGAACAAGGCCGTTGAACACGGATGGGTGGAAGGTGAAACACTGTTTGACCTCGAAGAGGCCGCAAAACGCGGAACCATCCTCCAATATCTCCTGTCAGATGCAGGACAGATCGCCCTTTGGCCCTCTATCAAACCTTATCTGACAAAAGGCAAGACGCTGTACTTCTCACACGGCTTCGGCATCACTTTCAAAGATCAAACGGGTATCATCCCCCCTCCCGAGGTTGATGTGATCCTCGTCGCACCCAAAGGGTCCGGTACTTCCGTGCGCAGATTATTTCTGCAGGGCAAAGGTATTAACTCCAGCTACGCGATCTTCCAGGATGCTTCCGGCAAGGCGAAAGAAAAAGCGTATGCCCTGGGTATCGGCGTTGGATCAGGATACCTGTTCCAGACAGACTTTAAGAAGGAAGTATACTCAGATCTCGCCGGCGAACGCGGTACCCTGATGGGCGCCATTGCAGGCATCTTCGAAGCGCAATACGAAGTGCTTCGCGCAAATGGACACACCCCTTCCGAAGCTTTCAATGAAACTGTTGAAGAGCTCACGCAAAGCCTCATGCCACTCGTTGCAGAAAACGGTATGGACTGGATGTATGCCAACTGTTCGACTACTGCTCAACGCGGCGCCCTGGACTGGAAAAAGCGCTTCAAAGAAGCAACGCTTCCCGTATTCAAGGAACTGTATCAGAGCGTAGCCACCGGGGCGGAAGCAAAACGCACCATCGACACGTGCAGCAAACCCGACTACAGGGAGAAGCTTTCAGAAGAATTGAAAGAACTGCGCGAAAGCGAACTGTGGCAGGCCGGTGCCGCCGTCAGGAAACTGAGACCTGAAAAACAACAGGTTGAAGCCAGCATGATCAACTAGATCAGTTGACAATATAACAGTGGACAATTGGCAATAACGTCAATTGTCCATTGTCTTCTAACATCACAATAATCCTGAAAACCCGGTGGTTAATATAACCCCGGGTTTTTGACTCTTTAGCACTGGCTTAATATCGCCGCGAAACGCAAGCTTCAACTACTTTTCATGACAACAAAGGCTCAATCGACCCGCCTGAACATTGACGCAGCATACGACACGCTGAAGCCGGTGGTGCTAAAGACCCCTTTGCAATTTCACCGGAAGCTTTCCGAAAAATTCAAGGCGGAAATTTATTTGAAACGTGAAGACCTTCAGATTGTACGGTCTTATAAGCTACGGGGTGCCTTCAACCTGATGCAAAGTCTCAGCGCACAGGAAAGGAAGCGGGGTATCGTTTGCGCCAGTGCCGGAAACCACGCGCAGGGAGTCGCGTACTCCTGCAAATACCTGGATGTGAAAGGCGTGATCTACATGCCCGCCATCACACCCAAACAAAAGATCAACCAGGTAAAAATGTTTGGCGGCGATAACATTGAAATTGTGCTGACAGGCGACACATTCGATGAATGCCAGGCACATGCGCTGGAATTCGCGGAGCTAAAGGACATGGTCTTCATCCCTCCTTTTGACAACCTGAAAGTAATCGAAGGCCAGGGCACCGTGGGAAAAGAAATCCTTGAAGCCCTGACTGACATCGATTATGTTTTCATTCCCATTGGCGGCGGTGGACTGTGCGCAGGCGTAGGTCACTATTTCAAAACACACGCTACACAAACGAAGATCATTGGCGTCGAGCCATCAGGAGCACCCTCCATGAAAGAAGCGCTGAAGGCGGGCAAGCCGGTGAGACTGGAGAAGATCCAGCGATTCGTCGATGGCGCGTCGGTCCAAAGGGTTGGGGATATCACATTCGATTTTTGCAAAGAGCTGATCACAGACATGTTGCTGGTGCCTGAGGGTAAAGTCAGCTCCACGATCCTGAGATTATATAACGAAGACGCCATCGTTGCAGAACCTGCGGGGGCGCTGACAATCGCCGCGCTCGATCAGTATGCATCAAAGATCAAAGGAAAAAAAGTGGTCTGCATCCTCAGCGGGGGAAACAACGACATTGACCGCATGCAGGAGATCAAGGAAAGATCGCTGCTGTACGAAGGACTGAAACATTATTTCATCGTTCGTTTTGCACAACGTCCGGGAGCGTTGAAGGAATTCGTTAACCATATCCTGGGACCCAATGATGATATCGTTAGGTTTGAATTCATTCAGAAGCACAACAAAGAAACCGGCCCTGCACTGATCGGAATCGAAGTGAAATCACGGGAAGATTTCGATGCACTGATTGCAAGGATGGATGAATACAAATTAAATTATACCCTGATCAACCAGAATGAGAATCTCTTTGAGTATCTGGTGTAGGATTATTATTAGGAATTAGGCATTAGGCATTAGTCCTACTCTGTCATGTTATCCGATTATCAAAACCCTGAAGGGGTTCAATTTGATTAGCCCTGGGTT
>JBARAD010000140.1:0-10149 GCA_049791675.1 Chryseosolibacter sp. | reverse complement strand
AACATAGCGTCTTCCAATAAGGATGTAATGATCGTCAAATCCGGCCAGCGCCTCCATGGGGCGTGCAGAATTAAATGATAGGAGCAGGCGCCGACTTCGCGAAGGCTGCATATTAAAAGAACAAGGTCTGCACGTTCCTGATGGCTAATCCGATCAGAATCAGCAGGCCAAGGCCTCCGAAAATTTTTACCTGCGTACTGTTTGTCAGGTCCTTCATGATGGTTCTGTCGTTCGCGATCTGGTACAGGGCGATGCCGATAAAAGGCACGACGAGGATCGTGATACTTTGCGCGAAGATCATGAGCTGGATGGGCAGGTTACCAAACAGAATCGCAATCACTGCGCCGATGACCATGACAAGCGCAATGAGTCCGCGCACGGCCTTCGAGGAAAAATTACTTCCCATATTAAGCGCATCTGACATCAATGTTCCCCCGAGTGAGGCATTCCCGATCAGTGATGAGAACGCGGCGCCGAACAGGCCGATCAGAAAAAAGCCCGATGCATAGTTCCCGAACAACGGTTCGAGTACACGCGCCATATCCGATCCGCTGTTGACTTTGAGATTCTGAGGGTGCAGCACTGCGGCGGCGCAGATAAGCACGATAGCACTCATCACCCCGAGAATAAGGATTCCCGGAAAGCTGTCCCGTCCGGATTGTTTTTGGTTCGGGTGGATCTTGCGCCGGGCCTGCATGAGATATGACTGGTAGCATGCCCCTACCACGGAAAAGCACGAGGCCATAAAGGCAATGATCAATCCGAAAGATCCGGACGGAATCCTGGGTACCAACCCACCGGCTATCTGTCCGATGGAAGGACTTGAAAGAAACAGTGTTACAAGAAAGGCCACCAGCATTACCAGGATCAGTGCGATCATGATCTTCTCGAGCACCTGATAGAAACTGCGGAAGAACAGCAGGCTGATACCGAACAGGTTAAAGCCGATGATCCAGGGTTCCGGGGAGGATTTAAACAGCTCCGCGATAGAGATACCGATGCCAATCGAATTGCCAGCCTGAAAGGACGCACAGACCAGAAACACCCCGACGCCCGTAGCAACCGCGGCAGTCCTTCCCCATTTCATTCTGATGAGGGTGAGGAAGGATACATCCGAAGCCATGCCGATCCGCGCTGCCATGGCAGTAAAAATTACCATAAAAAAGATTGCAACGACCACGATCCAAAGCAGATCGAATCCAAAATCAGCACCAAGTTTGGACGTGATCGTTACTTTACTGGGACCAAAAACCAGCGCTGCGGTGATCATCCCCGGTCCCAGCACGCCGAGCCAGGATTTAAATTGTTTTGCCCATGATGGCGCGACAGCATTGCCCGCGGCCGTGGTTGTTTCTTCTGTACTGGATTTCAAGGTTTTGCTATTTATTAGATAATCATTCAGTTACCCGTGCCAGTGATGCGTGCTTAACGTGACAGCCCGCAAGAAACAGCGTATTCTTTTATACAAACACTTTTTCTTCCGGGAGCTGTCAATAATGAGAACACGCAGATCAGCGGCGCCAATATAATGTATTCCACATTGTTAGTGAAAACCATTATTCGAACGGTGTTTTTGCGCTGCGCTTACGAGGCAGTGGAAAACGGAAAAGAATGACCTCAATGAAAGGAGGTGATGTATAATATGTTACAAACATCCAGGGGGAAAAGTCAATCAATGCAGGCAGAGGATGGATCAGAATTGGTGGCAGGGCATAAAAAAACCCCGAACTTCTTTCGGGGTTTATACCAGTTTGAAGAAAGACCCTCTCTTTAAAACTTCAAAAAGGCTCTCGAAGATAAAAAGAAATTCCGTTCAGAGAAAAATTTCACCGCGGATAATTTTTTAGAAAAAAAGAATGTCCCACAAAATGACAATTAAGGCCGGTTTTTACGTGTTTCTGGCCTCGTGCGTCTCCCCTAAAGAAACTCCAAAACCTGAAAACTGTCCCCTTTCAGGTATCCATACGGCATCGCAAATATAACTTGTTTGCCGCTGTGACGGTGTTTATATTTTGCCTGGAAACCTGGCTAACCACATGAAAACCAAGATTATTCTCTTTGCCTTTCTAATCACCACGAGCTTGCACGCACAGGAAAATAAACCTGTGTTAAGACAAGAAAAAGCGAAAGCGATCGTCGATACCGAAATAGCATCGCTTGCCCGGGAAGTGTCAGCGGACAGTATCCGGAAGTATATCCGCACCCTGGCGGGTTTCCACACGCGGCATTCCCTTAGCGACACCGCAAGCGCCACGCAGGGAATTGGTGCGGCGCGCCGGTGGGTGGCAGAAAAATTCCGGGAATTCTCCCGTCGGAATCAGGCTTCCATGCAGGTTACACTTGATCCCTTTTCAGTCTCCCCCAATCCGCGGTCTCCCCGTGTTCCTTACACGGTAACCATGAAGAATGTTTTAGGTACCCTCAGCGGGTCGGATCCTCACGACAGGCGGGTGATGCTGGTGAGCGGACATCTTGACTCGCGCAACAGCGATGTCATGGATTCGGTTGGAAGAGCGCCTGGTGCTAACGATGATGCTTCGGGCGTAGCGGTCGTGCTCGAACTGGCCAGGGTGATGTCGAAGAAAAAATATCCCTGTACGATTATTTTCATGGCGGTCCAGGGCGAAGAACAGGGCCTGCTTGGCGCGCGCCACATGGCGGGGAAAATGAAAAGCGAAGGTGCCAACCTGATCGCTATGCTCAACAACGATATTGTTGGAAACACGGTGGCCAGCGAAACCGGCGAACGCAACGCAGGGGCTGTCAGGATCTTCAGTGAAATGATCCCTGCGCTTGAATCCGACGATCAGGCGGCCGCGCGGAATGCACTCCGCGCCGAGAACGACAGCCCTTCGCGTCAGCTCGCGCGCTATATCAAAGAAAGCAGCGACGTATATCTGAAAGACTTTACAGCAACGCTGAATGCCAGGCCGGATCGTTTCTTGCGCGGCGGTGACCATACACCGTTCAATCAACTCGGCTTCGCCGCCGTGCGCTTCACTGAGTTTCATGAAAATTTTGCACAACAGCATCAGAATGTCCGCAAGGAAAAAAATATTCAATACGGCGACCTGCCGCAATTTGTAGATTATCCTTACGCCGCGAATGTCGCGCGTATGAACCTGATCGCCATGGCCTCGATGGCGAAGGCGCCGGGTTCGCCCGAAGCGGTGAAGATGAAAATTACCCTGGGAAACATAACACACTTAAGCTGGGATTCCCCGACAGCAGGCCCCGCACCCCGGGGGTACTATGTACTCGTGCGTGAAACGTTGCAGCCATTTTGGGAGAAAAAATTCTTTATCAAAGAAACCACGGCCGCGCTGCCCTTTTCAAAAGACAACTATTTTTTCGCGGTACAGTCTGTCGGCGAACACGGCCACGTGAGCTTGCCGGTGATGCCGGTACCGGTGAGGGAGTAGGGTTCGGAAGATTTAAGGTTTAAGGTTTAAGGTTTAAGATTCAAGATTTAAGATTTAAGATTCAAGATTTGAGATTTAAGATTTCAAATTCCAGACACAACTCCCCCCTATTGACTAATTCCTAATTCCTAATTCCTAATGCCTAATTCCTAATGCCTAATGCCTAATGCCTAATGCCTGATGACTTAATGACCTAATGACTAATGCCTTTTGGTCACCGAAGTATCGTTGTTGATCTCGATCCAGTGGCCGTCGGGATCCTGGAAGTAAACCTGCTTCACGCCATCTACCCTTACCGTGGGCGCTTTCGCGGTGCCGGGCCAGTTCGTATATTCTATACGATGCTTATCGAGGTTCGCGATAAAATCGTCGATGGATTCGACACTGAAGCATAGGTGATCATTCTTGTCGCGTTTGATGTTTGCTTCAGCGCCCTGTATAAGGTGCAAGTGTCCTGCGGCCCCGATCGTGAACCAGGTATGTTTTCCATCCTTAAACGGTTCGTCGATCTTCTGCAGCATCAGCACATTCTCATAAAAATCGGTGCTCCGCTTCAGCTCATGAACATAAACGGCGATATGATTCAGAGACAGTTCCGTTTTACGGGTAGCGCCGGATTGTGCCATCACGCTGTTTGATAAACACAGCGCCAGCAGCAGTAAGGGAAATAGACTTTTCATAGTGGTATTTCAATAAAGATAAAGAATGTGCGCCACTGAAAAAAGGTGCGTGACCGACATCTTGTTGGATCAGACTGCTTCCTCCAGGAAATTTTTCGGAAGTGTGATTTTCAGCCAGATAAAACCCGTTATCCCCGCCAGCAGCGACGCGGCCATCACGGATAACTTGGAAGCATCAATCATGGTCTGATCGTCAAATGCCAGTAACGTGATAAATATCGACATGGTAAATCCGATTCCCGCCAGAATACCGGCACCGGTGATATGCTTCCATTTCAGATCTGATGGCAGTGCGGAAATTCTAAAGACCGTTGTCAGATAACTGAACACCAGTATCCCGGATGGCTTTCCGATGAACAAGCCGGCCATAATTCCGAGGCTCACCGCGCCTCCCAGGGTAGCGATCGCATCCTGATCAATCAATATGCAGGTGTTCGCCAACGCGAAGACCGGAAGGATAATATAGGCCACCGGCGAGTGAAGAAATTCCTGTAATCCATAAGAAGGGCTTTTCTCGTCGCCCGTGCCGAACGGTATGGCAAAAGCGAGCAAAACGCCCGTGATGGTGGCGTGGATTCCAGACGACAGCATGAAGTACCACATCAGGGTGCCGCCAATCAAATACGGCAACAAGTGATGGACCCTGAGTCTGTTCAGAAGGAGAAGGGTGGCGAAAATTCCCATCGCAATACCAAGACTGATCATGTCAAGGGTACTCGTGTAGAATATCGCAATGACGATGATGGCGCCCAGATCGTCGATTACTGCCAGCGCCGTTAAAAATATTTTCAGCGATGCGGGTACTCTTTTTCCCAACATCGACAGCACGCCCAGGGCGAAGGCGATATCCGTGGCCATCGGGATACCGGCGCCGCTGCTGCCCTCACCTTTCCAGTTGAACAGCAGGAACATCCCGGCGGGAAAAACCATACCTCCCAGCGCTGCAAACACCGGCAAGAGCGCTTTCCTGAGGTCGGACAGTTCGCCGATATAAATTTCCCGTTCCAACTCAAGGCCTATGAGCAGGAAGAAAATGGTCATGAGGCCGTCGTTGATCCAATGAACGAGTGTGTGACTGCCAATGGAAACATTCCAGATGTCGATGTATGTATCGCCGACCGTATTCGTGAGTATCAGCGAAAGGGCGGTGCAGAAAATCAGGATGATACCGCCCGATTTTTCACTTTGGAAAAATTTATTGAAGAGTTCTGTGACAATAGTTTTCGGCACCGTTTTCCGCATTAGATCGAGATCACAAAAAAAATACACCATCCGGCAGGGTGGCCATCTGTTTAAAGACGCGGCAAATTAATA
The DNA here is from genome assembly GCA_049791675.1 of Chryseosolibacter sp. GTDB lineage: Bacteria > Bacteroidota > Bacteroidia > Cytophagales > Cyclobacteriaceae > Chryseosolibacter. Next base: position 4,733 of record JBARAD010000140.1, on the reverse strand, counting down.
CAAACCCGGCGGAATCCCCTCCCCAATTTGTTCCTTTACCGGGAAAATACAATCCATGGCTCCGCTTGACCTCACACCCCGCCGCTGTTTGCATGATTAATTTCTACCCGGAATCAAAAAAGAAAACAAAATAAATCTATATTCAGGAAAAAGGAGCGCGTCGGTTTTGGAGTGGAAAAACAATCACAACAGCTCTTGCACAATTTTTGGTTTTGAAGCGAACCTTAGCATATTACACGAAGATATTTTTTTTATGAACACCATCGAAAGACACCAGGTCATCATCAATAAGATAAAAAAGGAGGGACAGGTGAAGGTGCTGAGTTTATGCGATGAATTAAAGGTTTCCTCCGTTACCATCCGGAAGGATCTGCAGTTCCTCGAGGATAAGGGTTTGCTTTTCCGCGCCCACGGTGGGGCTACACTGAACAATCCCTATACCATCGACAGGCCTGTGGATGAGAAGGAGAAGATTCACCTGGGCGAGAAAATGCGCATTGGGGCAGCGGCAGCCAGACTCATACAACCCAATGATTCCATCCTGATCGCTTCTGGCACCACGGTTCAGGCGCTGGCCAAAAGCATCCAGCCTGGAGAAAGCCTGACAGTCATTACATCCGCATTGAACGTAGCACTGGAATTGATCCACCATCCGGAAATCGAAGTTGTTCAGCTCGGCGGCCTGTTGCGAAAAAGTTCGTCTTCGGTGACCGGACCCTATGCAAAAAATATCCTTGCTGATTTTTCCTGCAGTAAATTATTTCTCGGCGTTGATGGCATTGATCTTGACTACGGACTGACCACGGCGAATGTGATGGAGGCGCACCTGAACAGAGAGATGATCAGAGTTTCCCAAAAGACAATTGTTCTTGCTGATTCAACGAAATTCGGGAAAAGGGGATTCGGTAAGATCTGCGACTTCGAAGATATCGACGAGATCATCACTGACAAAGGTGTATCGGAATATTCAATAAAAACCCTGGAGGAAATGGGCATCAAGGTCACCATCGTCTGAACCAACCCGGGCGTCTTAAGCAAGAGACGGCACCGGGACAAGTGCGGGCAGATAATTTGCTGCGATCATGGAAAAATCCTTGATCTGTTTATCCTGCCAGGCTGTATCAGCATCAAGCTCGTTTGCCATAAGCCTTGCAACTTCCGGTGCGACATCCATGGCAACGCTGGCATTCAAGAAAAGTATTCGCAACCTGCGCGCTAAAACATCTTCTACGGTCCGGGCCATTTCATGATGCACTGCCCACACGACCTCGGCTTTTATGTGGGGAAAGGCCGGGTGTAATTGCTCTTTTAATTCCGGGCGCTCGGAGGCCATTGCACGAATAAGGACAGCATCGCTGCCATACGTCTGCCAGTGACCGGTATGGGTTCCGTTTTGCAAATGACCGTGGATCTTCAAAGCGGTAGTACGACAAGGGACATTCCGGAGCCTCGCGACTTTTATAACTTCATCAACGGTATCTTCCGCCATTTTCCGGTAGGTGGTCCACTTGCCCCCGGTGATGGTGATCAATCCTGAAGCAGCCGTTATCAATTTATGGCTCCGTGAAATTTCTTTGGTCTTTCCGCTTTCTTTCCCCTGTGCCGCCAGCGGGCGCAGCCCCGCGTACACGCTTAAAATGTCCTTTTCGGCAGGCTTTTTCACCAGGTACTGACGAAGTGTTTTCAAAATGAAAGCAACCTCCTCCGCCAAGGCAACCGGTTCAAGGCTTTGCCTCTCCAGTGGCGTGTCCGTTGTTCCCACCAGCAGATGATCATGCCACGGGACAGCAAACAAAACGCGCCCGTCCTCGGTCGAAGGAATCATCAACGCATTTTCACCTTCCAGGAATGATTTGTCCAGTACAATGTGCACGCCCTGGCTCGGGCGCACGAGGGGCTCCCCTGCAGCGGAATCCATGCGCAGGACCTCGTCAACAAACACACCCGTCGCATTGACTACAGCTTTCGCCCGGAACCGGTAACGACCCTTGCGTTCTGCATCTTCCGCATCAACACCGCATACTTTACCGCTTTCATCTTTCACCAGGCCAACCACCTTCATGTAATTGATGAGGAGACCGCCCTGGCCTGCACAGGTCTGCGCAATGTTAATGGCCAGGCGCGCGTCATCGAACTGCCCGTCATAATAGGCCACACCGCCTTTAAGACCCTTTTCCTGCAGATTGGGCATCAGCTCCACCACGGATTGACGACTGAGCAAAGATGTTTTTGTAAACCGGTATCGCCAAGCCATCCAGTCGTAAATCTTGAGGCCCAGCCCATATAAAAATTCGCCCCACCAATGGTAATTCGGGATGACGAAACGCTGCATGCTTACGAGATGGGGCGCATTCTTCAACAGCAGGCCGCGTTCGAACAAAGCCTCATACACCAGTTTGATATCACCCTGCGCGAGATACCGGACGCCACCGTGGACGAGTTTGGTACTCCGGCTGGAAGTGCCTTTTGCAAAATCAGCCTGCTCCAGCAATAAGGTTCTGAATCCCCTTGAGGCCGAATCGAGCGCAATGCCCAGACCCGTCGCACCTCCGCCGATGATGATCACATCAAAATCAGGATCCTTTTCCGCTTGCCTGAGAAAGGTGTTCCTGTCAAAATCATGTGCAATACCTCGCCCGATGTTATGAACCATTACGTTTTATTTCCTCCAAAGTATAAAATTAGTCAAATTGAAATAAAGTGCAACCAAAACGTAACTAAACGACAAAAAACGAAACCGAATGGTCTGATAATTGGGTTGATGAGGATTTCCAGCAAGCAGCGGTAAAAGAAAAAGGCAACCTTGTTAAGGTTGCCTTAAACTCATTGCCCCCTGGCAAAGATTGAAACACTGAGTATATCAGCGTTCGGTTAATTGTCCTGAACTGTCTTGTCCATGGGCATGCCCAATTGCTGATAGAGTCCTTTTCTTCCCTGCTTATCCTTGTTGAGAATTTCGCGTGCGAATTCCGCTACCGGTTTGGCGAACTCACGCGGCACACAAATGACGCCGTCACCGTCTGCGACAATTACATCGCCTGGTCTGATGACCACGCCGCCAATAGTAACGGGTTTGTTGACAGATTCCAGCTCATTTCTTCCCGGCCGGATACCGCGACCGCGGCTCATGTGGTCAAGATATACGGGTATCTTCTGTTTGACTATCTCATCCGTATCGCGTATGCCGCCGTTTGAAATAATTCCACGCGCGCCTTTGCTCACCCAGAACAACCCGTTAAAAGAGCCAACGGACCCGGTATCGCCATCGCCCTGTACATCCAGTACCACGATGGAACCAGGTTTAATGTGCTCGACATAGGCTTCTGTCGAATAATTGCCATACCAGTTTCCTTCCCACTTCTGAAACTCCTCTTTGCCCATGGGATTTTTCAGGACTTTCATCGTCGGAATGTAACGCGCCGTCACAGCAATACCCTGGATGATGTGCGACATATCATCGGTGTTCCGCCAGAGGGGCTCGATCCGTTGATGGAGTAAACCCGCATCGCGCAAGCCAACCATATCCATACCATCTGAAACGTCTGCCACCCGGAGGCCCGCGTATAATTTCAGGATCTGTTCGTCAGTGAGTTTCTCCTGTGCGACTGCACAAGACAGCATAAAGAATCCCAGGAGTAATAGAGTTGTCCGTTTCATAGTTAGATTTTTTAAATATTAAATGAAGGCATAGCCCTAAATTAGTAAATAATAATTTTCTTTTTGCAGAACGTTCTCTTCTTTAAAAAGCCTGCGTGTATACACTCCGGTGATCAGGCCCACCGACAGGTTAAGTATCGTTTCAGATGATGGCGTTCCTATACCTTCGCCCCGTGATATCAACAACATGGAGATTTGAAATGGCCGCGAAACAGTAAACACTGCCGTTACTTCCTCATCGCTCATCTCCCGGATTCCACGGGTCATATTTCCCGATACCTGTTTTTATCCCAACTCAATTCCCGCGCTTCATTATTCGGTAAACTTTTGCAGCGTCATGTGTCGTGATCTTTAATAAATATAAACCGCCAGTGACCTGTGTAAAATCAAACTCGACGGGTTCATCTCCACGTGACATAATTTCGGGAAAAACCATCTGACCCTGCATATCGTAGATGATCACGGTTGCGGGAAGTGCGGTATGGATCGACAGCTTACCGTGCTCAACTGGATTGTTGAAAAAACCATTCAACAGATCTTTTTCTTCAATTGAAGTGACGGGTTCTTCGGGTTGATTTTGTCTTCTGTCTTCCAGCAAAGCAATGATGTCATCGATGTTGTCGATTTCGTCGAGGGTGATGACATAATCGTGGCTGAAGACTTTTTCGATGTGGGCGCCGGTATTCGTGACACCATCCGTGATAAAGTTGCCAGACCACGTGGCGAACCAGCTCCAGGCAGCCCCCTCTTTGAAAAGTTTATCCGGATCGGGCATGGGGCCGTTTTCCGATAAGGCGATCATCTTTTTACCTCCGTATAAGGAAGCAATATTGTCAAAGGTGATGAAGCTGCTGCTGTACGATCCGGCAGGCAGATAGATATCAGCGCCAATCATATCTACGTAATCATCACCGGGGTACCAATTGGGTGCGTCCGGCGCACCGGTGGACGTCCACACCCAGATAAGATTATTCAGTCCGTGGTGGTTGACCAGTCTTTGGAACAGGCGTTTCCATAACCACTTGCACGGCTCCGCACCTTTTGCTCCCCACCAGAACCATTTTCCTTCCGCCTCA
>JBARAD010000139.1:0-1593 GCA_049791675.1 Chryseosolibacter sp. | reverse complement strand
CCGCATCTGAAACGGCGACAGACTAAAGCTCGACTGTACAACATTCGATAAAGTGATAAGGCAACGTGCCGTAACGTAGGGATCGTTTAACCGTCCCCAGAAGAAACACGGCGCGTTCTTTTTTTGGACTTCGCTGTATTTAGCCAGGAATAACTCATCGGTGGAGGATTCTTTAACGAGGGCCGAGGGATGGGCGTAGTGGTAGGTGATCGTCTCCGACATGGAAGGATGGTTAGGGAGTGTAAATTTCGGAGGATTTCGGCGAAAATACAACTGCCTCACCACGCCAGGAGCGCATAGTCCGGGCGAAATAACAATGGATTGTCAAATGATAGAGGCAAGGCATGCCTTGTCTCTATCATTAGATTGCCAGAATGAAAACGTAATCAATCAGGATTTCTTTTCGGCGCAGTTAAACATCCAGTTGATGCCAAACTTATCCGTGCAGCTGCCAAAGTAATCGCCCCAGAACATATCGGCCAAGTCCATGGTGACCTGTCCGCCCTGCGAGAGTGCTTTGAACAGTCGTTCAGTTTCCTTGCGCGTATCGGGTTGCAGGTTGATGTTCACGTTGTTGCCTTTCGTCAGTTTGAAGCCCATGCTTTCGGGAGCATCAGTGCCCATGAGGCTATGCGTACCGTTGAGGATCTTCAGCTCCACGTGCATCACGAGTTTCTTGTCTTCCGCAGACATCGGAGGCATGCCCTCCTGGGGTGGCACATCGCCCATGCGCATGACGCCCTGTCCGAAAAATTCCCCTCCGAATACAGACTTGTAAAAATTGAACGCAGCTTCCGTGTCGCGCTCGAAATTAAGGTAAGTGCTTACGCTTGCCATGGTGATTAATGTTTAAAGATGAAGGAACAGTTGTATTGCGATAACGTTAATGCCGTCATCCATGATGATGCGACAGCCTTTCGTTTCATTGAGACAAAGGTAACGTGCATCTACGGCGCTCCGCGGGTGTAAAGACGACTTTTGGCGGGGTCAATTCCGGCAAAAAAAAACAGTTGCCGGTTACCGGATTGCTGGTTGCCGGTTGCCTGGCTTCATAATGTGTGCTAGGGCATATAGCGAACCTCGTGTACATGGGGTGCTTGTGTCCATCCCTTGATCTTATCTGTAGTCAATAGCGGAAATTCTGAATGAACACCTCCAACCTGGCCGGCGCGGTTAACATAAAAGACTTGTGTTATCTGATAATGTCTGATCACGTATGAGCACAGTATGCAGGGTTCGACATTGGAATATAACGTCGCGCCTCTGCACGCATTGGCACCGTGTTTCGCAATGGCATCAAGAATCGCCACCACCTCCGCGTGCCGTGTCACATCATTTCGCGACCTGCTTTCTTCCGCACCCTCTCCCAGAATTTGACCATCCTTCACCACCACAGCTCCGACACCACTTTCACCATGCTCCCTGGCCAGCCCCGCCAGCCGAAAACATTCCTCTAAATACTGATCGTGTATACTTCCCATATACCCATTTACCCATTTACCTTTTTACCCTTTTACCTTTACCGTTCAACCTATTCAAGCACAGATACCCCGACAACCGGCAACTGGCATCCGGTAACCGGCAACCTTACCC
>JBARAD010000138.1:0-2851 GCA_049791675.1 Chryseosolibacter sp. | reverse complement strand
ACCGTAAACTGCTCAGCGATTTTTGGTACGAGGGAAAAAGCTATGAGTTCAATTTCTCCAAGTTGTGGACCTTTACGCGAACCAAGTTTACGGGTGAGGAGACAGAGACCGAAATCCTTTGGCATGTCCGTCAAGAGACCACAAGTGCGCTGATGGAAACAGAAATACGCTGTTTCAAGAAAGACATGTTACATATTAATTACGAAGCGCCCAACGGCAAAAAGCTCCATAACCACTTATGGAACGGCGGCAATGGTACTGGCGTAATCAAGCTGTTTAAAAAGGCAGGCGGTCGACTTGAACTCATCGATGAGGTTGAAGTAAAGAACGTGGGTTGTGAATACGGAGAGTATGGCGATTAACGGAGGTTCTTATGAAGCAGAAAAGCTATGTGGTCATCAAGGACGCGCCGGAGATGGACTACATGAGGGATTATGTGGTTTTGCCCAAAAGCTACGGTACTGATGATTATTTCAACCGCGCGGACATAAAGGCAATACGAGGTACCGTGTATAGTGCGTTGGACGAACTCAATGAGCGTTGTAATTTCACAGAGCGGTTGAAGAATAACCGTCATACTCTAATTAAACCCAATCTGGTAAGTGTGTACCACGACAGCGGATTTGACGAGAGGGACTATCCGGAGACCACTGATCCGCGGGTATTCGAGGCTGTTGTTGGTTATATCAAGCAATACACCAACAATATTACCATCGTTGAATCCTCCGGTAAACCCATGCCGACTCCAGTCAGTTTCCGCACGGCGGGTTACGACAGAATAGCAAAGTATTATGGTACAGGGTTAGTTCCCCTCGAACGTCAGCCTGTAGTACGATATATGCTACCCAAGGCTGAGGTGATGAAGGAAGTTTATCTGCCGGTAATACTCGACGAGGTGGTGCGGGGAGAAGCCTTTTATATCTCCGTACCCAAAATGAAAACAAACCTTTATACCGGCGTAACATTAGGCTTTAAGAACGCCATGGGTACCATACCTTATTTCCTGCGCGAGAGGAACCACAGCCACCTCATCAATAAAAAGCTGGCCGACCTGCTTTATCTGTTCAAGCCGGACTTAACGGTCATTGACGGAATCATCGGTGGCGAAGGTAATACCCCCGCACCGGTTGATCCGGTACGAGTGGGTATGATCGTCTGTGGCAACAACAGTGTGGAAGTGGACCGCATAACGACCCACATGATGGGCTTTGACCCCGAGCAGAATAAGCTTATGCAGGAAGCGGTACGCCGTGGCTTTAACGACCCCGATGTCGAGATAATAGGCAATGTGCGGGTAACAAAGTTTCGCCCTGCCATATCATCGCTTATGGATGAAAAAACCAAACATGATTTTCCTAATCTGTTGGCGCTGGCGGGACGAACGAAAAATGGTGCGCCTGAGGTCACTGATATAAACGCCGTCACACCGGAAATCGCTTTTCAAATAGAGCAGGCCTGCTCCGGTGGTTGCCTTGCCGCCACCAAATCTGGGCTGGACTATTACAACTTCAAGGCAAAAGCCAAACGGGATTTTTTTCTGTGCATTATTGAGGGTTCAGGTATCGTTATAGATGGCAAGCGCTGGTGGTTTGACCGCAGCGGCAAGCCGTATTCTGAGGAGGATATTATAGCACTTCCAATGCGGAAAATGGCCATGGGTAACTGCGCCGGGACGGCCAAGCATCTTGTTAAGTATTATGCGGATGGTTGCTGTGATCCCGCCAAATGTATGGCGGTTGTATGCAAGGCTACCGGTGTAACGATGCCGATCATGTCACCTAAAAACAAAGGTCTTTTAAAGTTGGTGACCGGTATGATTAAAACTGTATCTGTACGTAGGAAACATATCAGAAACGGCCGCTGGGTTGACTGTCCCCACGCACAGGAAGACAAGATATTTGAACTCCCGGAACTGACGCAAGAGGATATGGAGAAAGACTATATCGAATGGCCTCTGCCCGTTATGAGCAAGCAGGAGAAGAAACAGCAACTAAAAGACCAGTACAAAATCATTACCTCTGCGCTTTAAAATAACTGCATAAATAATACCAGGGCAATGGGATTAACATTGCCCTGGCATAGGAAAGGGAAGGATGGGAGTTTACAAATCTATTTGAATCACCGGGTTCGAGGCATATCGTTGCAGGAGCCGCCGTCAACTGCAGCGTTTGCCTGAACCCAGGTATTCCTAAAGTAAGATTGGGGAAACAAAGTATTACCTATTTAGGAGCCATTCTGATTGAACCATCCATACGAATGGTTTCACCATTTAGATAACCATTTAAGACGATTTGTTCGGCCAACATTGCATATTCATCTGGATCACCCAATCTGGCTGGGAATGGAACCTGTTTGCCTAAAGAATCACGTGCCGCTTGTGGCAGTGAAGCTAGCATTGGAGTATCCATGATACCTGGGCAGATGGTGCATACGCGGATGCCGTCTCTGGATAAATCTCTGGCTATTGGTAAGGTCATACCAACGATTGCAGCCTTGGATGCAGCATAGGCAGCTTGTCCAATTTGACCGTCATAAGCTGCTACTGAAGCTGTATTAACGACTACGCCTCTTTCACCTTTGTCAGTGGGGTCATTCTTCGCCATTTCCCAGGCAACATTGCTGAGCATTTCGAAAGTAGCGTTGCAATTCAGATCAACAACCATTTTAAACCATTTCATCTCAAAAGGACCAGTTTTGCCAAGCGTTCTGGCAGCTGTTGCGATGCCGGCATTGTTAATAAGAACGTTGATAGGGCCAAATTTATCAAGGGCTGCTTTCACACATGCCTTAATATCTTCTGTTTTGGTTACATCTGTATTGACAAAAATTGCTGAGGAACCTAGTTCAGCAG
>JBARAD010000137.1:0-5120 GCA_049791675.1 Chryseosolibacter sp. | reverse complement strand
CGGGTAACCCGCCCAATCCGACGGAGGTCTCCTCCGGATCTGCTTCCGGAACCCTGGCCCCGGCTTCAACTGCATCCAGCGCCCGGCCTCCACCGGATAATATCTTCCAGGCGGCATCATTGGCTTTCAGTCCGAAATTCCACGTAGAAATGACGATGGGACTTGTCGCGGTTGCCGTGTCCGCAAGGATCGGTGACGAAGCCAGCAGCCCGCTCCCAAGCGCTGACAGCTTTATAAATTCTCTTCGGGTTGTCATGAATGATACTTGGCTCAAGCTACGAAAATTTCAATAGAAGGTACAGGGATCGCGGTGCAAGGAACATCCCGCAAATGGAAGCGCCGAAACGAATGTCAATCGTTTCTGAACTTTCTACATCATTGAATTACCCGGCGCGCGCCGCGAAATCTCTTTTGATAATAGTCCGCGTAGATATTTGTTTCCACCACCCCCAGAGAAGATGAAGCATGAATGAACCTGACATCATCACGGCCTTTTACCTCCGTGACCATGCCCACATGTGTGATCTTTCTTTTTTTGTTACCGGTAGCAAAAAATACGAGGTCACCGGGCTGAAGATCTTTCATCCTGACTTCAATGCCGACCTTACTCTGGTCTTCGGAGCTGCGGGGCAACGTGATCTCTACGGTTCTGAAAGAATTCAGAAGCAACCCGGAACAATCCATACCGGCGCGTGTAGTGCCCCCATAACGGTAGGGGGTTCCGGTATACGCGCGCGCAGAACTGATGACACGGTCCACTTTCACCTCCCGGACATTCGCTTTTTTGCTGGCTGCGCAGGAACCAAGAACGAGCGTAATGACCATGCTCAGTTGAAGGAAGCGCGTGTGACGGATTCTAAAACCAAAAAATTGCTCCATGGTAGTTGAAAAATGTATGGCAAAGATACCAAGTTCGTGCCATTTACAGAAGCCGGTTTGTCATCCAACCGCTCCTTAAACCGTTCGTCGCCGGTGGTATAAGCCGTGAAAAAGCAGGCGTACAACCACCAATTTTTATCGTTAAACGGTTTGTTGACGGCCTGGCCCGCAGCTGATCGACGGAGATATGCGCGCTGGAGAGAAAAAAGAGAACAATACCAGACGCTCGAAGAAGTTCATCAATAATAGCTTTACTGTTTCAGCGGTTTATCATTACTTTACGACAAATCAACCTTATCAGGAACTATGAAAAGAATTGTTACTTGCGTGATGGCCGCCCTTGTTTTCGGCTCATGCCAGGCTCCGAAAGACGGAAGCGAAAACGAGCATGATTCAACAACAACTGCAACCACTGCAGCCCCGTCAGCAGCACCAGCCTCCAACCAACTCACAGAGGAAGAAAAAGCCGGGGGCTGGAAGCTGCTCTTCAACGGCCAGAACATGGATGGCTGGGAGACCTATCAAGGCAAAGAGAACGATAGCTGGGAAGTTGTGGATGGCACGTTGCACTGCAAACCCGAAGGTGCCGCACAGAAACGCGCCGACCTCCGGACCGCCGACCAGTACGGGGACTTTGAACTCGCATTTGACTGGAAGGTCGCTCCCACCGACAACAGCGGTGTGATCTACAGATCAACAGAGGAGTTTGATCAACCTTATCTTTCAGGCCCTGAGTACCAGGTAATCGATGACAAAGGTTATCCTGACAAACTCACGCCTACGCAAACGAGCGGTTCCAATTACGACATGCATGCCGCACCGGATGATAAGACCATTAACGCGCCTGGAGAATGGAATACGGGCCGTATTGTTGCAAAAGGAAATCATGTAGAGCATTGGCTCAACGGAACAAAAGTGGTGGAATACGAGCTGAACTCACCTGAATGGAAGAAGCTGAAAGCCGGCAGCAAATGGAAGGATGCGAAAGGATATGGCGCCGCAGCCAAAGGACACATTGACCTTCAGGATCACGGCGGAGAAGTGTGGTACAGAAATATCCGGATCAAAACACTGTAAGCATTTTGGATTCGAGAAAAATCCACTGACCAGGAAAGCCACGGCATCTGTCGTGGCTTTTTACATAATATCCCCGATAACAATGTGCGGAATAACCGGCATCTTCGCCTTTAACCTTGTAGGCAAGTTCAACAAGATCCATATTACGGCCGCAACTATGTCATTGAAAAGTCGCGGTCCGGACTTCCAGGACATCTATATTGATGAATGGGTAGGATTGGGACACCGGAGGCTTTCGATCATCGACACGTCTGAAAAGGCTAACCAGCCGATGTGGGACGCGTCGCGGCGTTATTGCATCGTCTTCAACGGCGAGATCTTCAACTACCGGGAACTGAAAGCGGATCTTGAAAAACGCGGCGCGGTATTCCAGTCGCAATCCGACACGGAAGTATTGTTGCAATTGTATCTGCGAGAAAAAGAACAGTGCCTCCGCAAACTGAACGGATTCTTTTCATTTTGCATCTACGACAAAACAGAACAAACATTCTTTATTGCCCGTGACCGCTACGGCGTGAAACCGTTGTTATATCTGTTTGACGAGGATAAATTCATTTTTGCTTCGGAAATGAAAACCATACTTCAGTATGGAATTGACAAGACACTGGATCACACTTCCCTGGTCAGCTACCTGCAGCTGAATTACATTCCCGCCCCGGATACCATCTTCAGCCATGTAAAAAAACTTTTGCCCGGACATTATCTGACTGTTGGACGCAGAAGCATCACGAGCGGACGATGGTATGAGATACCTTTCGATCCCGCGCAAGCGGAAACCAACCCAATCAGCTATACGGAGGCGAAGAATCAATTTGGCCAACTCCTGGAAAAAGCGGTTCAGGAAAGACTGATCGCTGACGTGCCGCTGGGCGCATTCCTGAGTGGCGGAATCGATTCGTCTGTGATCACCGGACTGGCAAGTCGTCATAAGCCTGACCTGCACACCTTCTCCATAGGCTTTCGCGATGAAAAATTCTTTGACGAAACAGCGTATGCAAGACTTGTCGCAAATCATTTTAAAACCGACCACACCGTTTTTTCGCTGACCAATAAAGATCTTTTTGAAAACGTGCATGCCATTCTGGACTATATCGATGAACCCTTCGCTGACTCCTCAGCCATCAACGTATTCATCCTGAGCAAGGAAACGAGAAAGCATGCAACGGTTGCCCTATCTGGTGATGGCGCGGACGAACTGCTGGGCGGCTATCACAAGCATGAAGCGTTAAACCGTATGCTTCATCCCGGCTGGCAGGAAAAATCGCTTGCGGCACTTGGACCGCTTTGGAAGATCCTGCCCAAGTCGCGCAATAATGCTGTCACAAACCGCTTCCGGCAAGCCGATCGCTTTTCGGAAGGGTCACGGCTGTCAGGGCGCGACCGGTACTGGCAATGGGCTTCGTTTGCTTCTCTGGAACAAGCTGTGAATCTACTTTCTCCTGCGGCCGGAAAGGTGTTTTCTCATCAGGAGTCTCAAAGGAGAATGAATGAGATACTGGCGTCACTCACGCCTGGCCACAATATCAATCAGATTCTGCTGACGGATATGAACCTCGTGTTGCAGAATGATATGCTGGTAAAAGCTGACAGCATGAGCATGGCCAACAGTCTTGAAATACGTTCTCCCTTCCTGGACTACCATATCGTGAATTTTGCCTTCAGTCTTCCGGGCGATTTCAAAATCCGCGGCAGCAAAAGGAAAAGAATTCTGCAGGATACTTTTCGCGATATGCTTCCGGCAAAACTTTACAACAGGCCGAAAAAAGGCTTTGAGGTGCCCCTGCTGAAATGGCTGAGGAGCGAAATGAAATCACTTATTGCCGACGATCTACTTTCGCGGGAAAAGATCGAAGAACAGGGATTGTTTAATTATCGTGAAATTGAACACCTTAAAAAGAAACTCTTTTCAAATGATCCGGGGGACATTCATGCCCGGATCTGGGGACTTGTGGTGTTTCAATGGTGGTGGAGGAAGTACGGACAATAGGGACGCGACACTTACGGCGCCTTGAATTGCAGGAGCGGCACCCGGGACGGTGCTGGAGCGGCAAGACTGCGCAGGCTTTTGGCGCACTTTCATGAACAGGCAGAACCTGAAAGGAAAAAGAACGTTAAGGGCTATTTATATAAACGACGCGTACGCTTAGCAGAGCGTTGTTCACTGGAAAAAGAAGCACAATGAAAAATCTGATCCGTATCGAAGAAGGGCTGATGCTCGCGCTGGCCGCGTACCTGAACACATATCTTCCCTATCCGGGATGGTTATTTTGGGCCCTGTTTCTCACGCCGGATATCGGATTTGTTGGTTATGCATTCAATCCCCGTGCAGGGGCCTTCACCTATAATTTATTGCATCACAAGGGAGTCGCGATAGCCCTTTACTTTGCAGGCCTGTTACTTTCATCCACCCTGCTTCAGTTCATTGGTCTGCTTCTCTTCGGTCACAGTTCTTTTGACCGGATGTTGGGGTACGGATTAAAATACCCGGACAGCTTTCACAATACCCATCTGGGCATGATCGGGAAAAAGCAGGAATAAGCTGCTAATAAGCTACTGCTCACTCCCTCTTTGCGGCCGTAGTCAGGATCACTCCCTGAGCGATCCGGGAAAAGTCATGTCCCGGCCTTCAATCCATCTTTAGAATCTTTCATAAGGATATTCTGGTATAGCCAAAATAAATTCTGAAAACCCTGTTTTGTCCGTATAAAATTCTAAAAAAGGCAATTTTGTTGAAAAAGTTCCAATTTTAGCACGGTAAGATTAAAATTTCAGGTTAACTACAACGTTTTCTATGATTTTTATCGAAAAGTGGCTCATTTTTAACCCTATGGTTATAATATTTGTATACAAATTCAATTACGACGTACAAAAATTAACCACTAATCAACGAAAACATGAAAAGAGCCATTTTACCATTTGTCTTGCTGATCGCCGTCAGCGTCCTTGCGCTGTTCTTTCCGGCAATACCTAAGGGGATCGTAACGGAAGGCATTGTTTCGGGCGATGTGGCATGGATGCTTGCTGCCGCCGCTTTAGTTCTTCTAATGACACCCGGGCTGGCGTACTTCTATGGAGGGATGATAGACACGAAAAACATTATATCCACGATGCTGCAGAGTTTCATTGCCATGGGAGTCATCAGTGTGCTCTGGATCGTGGTGGGT
>JBARAD010000136.1:0-26742 GCA_049791675.1 Chryseosolibacter sp. | reverse complement strand
CTTGGAAGGTCACCCTTCTCAAATTCCGTATTGAAATCATGGTGCTTCTGATAATAGGTAGCACACGACGTGAATAGTAACCCAACCGTTAGAAGCGTCGCGATATGAAGGGGTTTACTTGTCATTCAGTGTGGGTAAAGGCATTAGGAATTAGGAATTAGGAATTAGGAATTAGGAATTAGTTATCAGGAATTGCGCATCGACAAAAGACCAATAACCAACAACTAATAACTAATTCTTCACATACTTCTTAATCTCATTCTGCCCGTACCAGATCCGTTTATTCGTCTCAATATCGGTGAGAAACAGTGTCGTAACATAATTGACGACCCGACGGTTATTGTATGTATCGGTCTCAGAAGTTATCTCGCCAAAGAGCATGATGTCAGCTCCGGTTTCTCTGCCCATTTGTTTGACGGTGGCGGGATCAGCAAACTCCTGTTGCTCCAGGCGCTCCACCCTCAGTTTGTCGCGGAACTCACTCGACTCGACAATTTCCGCCACACCGGAGTTATGGATCACCACTTCAAATTTCTTGATGAAATTATCCGCGTCAATATGCTCCGCAGTCTTATTGCGGATCGTTCCCACAATAATCACGGGCTTGGCTGTCTTCCCTTTCGCGTAGTTCTTATAGGCATCGGAGTCAAACAGATCGTAGATCATCTGATCGGCAACTTTCCTGGAATCCGTGTCATTCCATCGGCCACTCAGGTCGATTTGGGTTGACGGGTCTACCCGGGTAACCTGGCGTGAACAGCCGGCCAAAACCAGTAAAAGCAGGGGAACGGCGATTTTATTCATATGAGGATTGCTTAATCTAAGTCAAAAATCCTGCCGGTTTTTACCGGAAAGGGTTCATGGGTATTCGCGATAGCAACAGACCCGCGGCTATGCGAGGTTCCTGAGGCTTTTGATGACAGCCCGCGGGTCCGGTGAACTGAAAACAAAATTACCTGCCACGAGAACGTCAGCGCCTGCGTCTAATAACGGCCGGGCATTGGTTAGGTTCACTCCCCCGTCGATTTCAATTCGGGCAGACGAACCTGAGTCAACAATCATCTTTTTGAGCGCTGCAACTTTTTTATAGGTATGCTCGATGAACTTCTGCGCGCCAAAACCCGGATTTACCGACATCAGGCACACGAGGTCAATATGCTGAATGATGTTCTCCAGCTCCACGATGGAGGTATGCGGGTTAATGGCCACACCGGCTTTGCATCCAAGGTCTTTTATCTGCTGTACGTTGCGGTGAAGGTGAGGACAGGCTTCAACGTGCACCGAAATGATCGCCGCCCCTGCTTTCTGAAAGGCCTCTGCATACCGCTCGGGCTGGACGATCATCAGGTGAACATCCAAAGGCTTCGTCGCATGCCTGCGGATGGCTTCCACAACGGGTAATCCCATGGAAATATTGGGGACAAACACGCCGTCCATGATGTCTACATGGATCCAGTCTGCCTCACTGTCGTTAAGCATCCGGATCTCCTTTTCCAGGTTGGCGAAATCAGATGCAAGTACGGAAGGTGCGATGACGGGAATTTTAGACATGGGGTAAACTTTAGCCCGCAAAAATAGTGAACTATTGTGTCATCACAACTTCACAAGCTTAAAGGTGTACCGTCTTTTTTCGGCGAAAACCCGTACGTAATAAATACCTGGCGCAAGGCCTGACAGATCCGCCCTGTAGCTCCTGTTCAGCCAGTCAAACCGGGCGGTATCCCTGCCCATTGACTGACCCTGGGCCGTGATGATTTCAATCTCACATGAATCGACCAGCATGGGATCAAAAGGACGGATGGTGAGGGTATCACCCTCCAATGGGTTGGGAAAGATATCAAATACACTGGCTTGCGGAACGTGCTCCTGAAAATTGACCACTGCCTGAAAATTCGGAATGCCGTATCCGAGGAGATTATCGGGATTATTTGCCTGCGAGGCGGTTTCTTTCAGCAACGCGATCACCTCGCGGCTGGAAAGCTCCGGATATCGCTGCACCACGCCGGCCACGAGGCTCGTGACCAGCGGCGCAGCCAGTGAAGTTCCTGATGCAGTCGAGATCTGCCCGTTGGATTTAACAACTTTAACACCCTGTCCCAACGCCGCGAGATCAGGTTTGATCCGGTTGTCGGCGGTAGGACCGATGGAACTGGAGTTGGTTTTTGTCCTGGAACTGTTGACGCCACCGATGGCCAGTACATCCCTCGCATCGGCAGGTGCGGTAATGATTCTCCATGAAGCGATGCTCCCTTCATTTCCCGCACTGGTCACCACGAGTATGCCGCGTTCCGCTGCCAGCTGCGCGGCCTGGGTCACAACGGCGGTTTCTCCATCCATCTGCGATACGCTGTAATTCATGGAGGGCTCATCGAAGTCGTAATATCCCAGCGATGAGTGGATGATATCAACGCCGGCGCTGTCGGCCCGCTCCGCTGCGAATAACCAGTTGTACTCTTCAATCCGGTACTCGGTGACCACGTCTTCGGTAATAAACAGCTGAAACGTAGCCTCAAAGGCGCCGCCGGTGAAGGCATCCGGTACCTGTGCACCCATCACGGAAAGCACTTCCGTACCATGATCGTCGTATTGAAACACATCCGCACTGTGGTGCACGAAGTCATACGATACTGCCTGCGACAATCTACCTCCGTCAATAATATGACGGAATGCGGGAGCCTGATCCACGCCGGGAAATCCGCTGTCTAAAACAGCGATCGTTACACCCACTCCTGTATAATTCCCTTCATGCATGCGGTGTATCCCAAGCATGGTCAGCTGACTTTCTGTTTCAAAACCAACGTGATTATTCTTTGAACGAAGGTTGAAACTTCTTCGTCCGCCGGATGAACCGTCAGGTGGCGGTGACACAAACGTCACGCGATCCACATAAGGCAATGATTGAATTGTATTCAAGAGAGAAGGTTCACAGGCCACAAGAACGCCATTCAGCCATCGCGTGGCGTAAAAGACTTCTGCCCCGGAAGTCCGGACACCCTCCACATACGATGACTGCACAGGCAAGTCACGGGCTTCAATATCGATGCCCTGCCTGATCCGGCGGTCGATCGCTTTTTGAGAAAGGAAGTCGATCGGTTTGGCTACCGTATAGGGTATTCCTTCCTTGTCTTTGAAGAACACCATATACCGGTTTTGCTGGGCCGAAACGGAAACCGAAACAAACCACGCCAAAAAAATTGCCGCGAAAATTTTAGTGCTTCCCATATGATTTGATCTCCATCTTCAATTCCATGCCATGATCGACTTTTTGCTGCCCGAGACAATGGTCTGCGGTGCAATAATTCAACTGAATGATCTCCTTGTAAACAAGGCCCACGTCACGCGCATAGATCTCCCTGCGCACGTCGTGGAAAACGATGACGTCGTCATTGTGTTCCTGTTCAATGATGAGGGTATTCTCAAAAGTCATTCCATTCAGTTCCGTAATCTGACCTGCAACCTGCGTTTCATATTCATCATCAGGCAGCGTATTGAAGGTATTTCCATTCCAGCGGGTTCCCCCGGCCACAGGAAATTTCATTTTAACAAAAGGCGTGTTACCCTCCGACACAATTACCTGGCGTTCATCCTTTCTCACAGACCAGGTATCGAGCGCCCGCCACGCGTCGGAGGCTGATGCCCGCTTACTTCTGTGTATAACAAAAGTATATTCGTGCGCGCCGGAAGGAAAAGAATCCACCACTTCCACCATGAGTTCATATTCCGACAACGCGGGTTCGGGCAGCCCTGAATATTGCAGTTCTCTTACGGAAAAGATCTGGTAAAGTCCCGTTTCCAGGGGAAAATACGCTGCCCCTGAATCGCGGTTGTAGGATTCGTCATGATCGCATGCGCCTGCACAGGCCAAAAACACCAAAAATATCCAGAAATGCTTCAACAGTAGTGGGGTTTTCATTAAATCCGCACCGGAATTCAAATGTAAACATCAGCAAAGTAATTTTTTCTTTCCGGATTACCGTTATGTCTTTAAGAACCACCGTTAAAGTAAGTCACATCTCCAATCTCAGCGATGCACGCTATTGCTCCGGAATGGGCGTAGAAATGCTCGGATTCAGGGTTATCCCAGGCGCCGACCACTACCTCTCCCCGAACGTGTATCAGGATATCCGGGGCTGGCTTGCCGGCCCAGGGATCGTGGCGGAGTTATATGGGCTGACTTCCGAAGCACAGATCCTGGACGTTGTCCAGACCTATGCACCGGATTATTTCGAGCTCAGCGCAGCCGAATACAAGCGCTTCGCTGCAGCGCTGCATTTACCGTGTATCATCTATTTCTCAGATCCCGGTGAGATAACCTCCGTTCTGGGAAGAGAGAATTTCTCGCATGCACTGGTTGATGAGCATGTATCCTGTGCTGATCTTGCATCAGTAACCGCTCCGGTCTTGGTAAGAATTTCTTCTCTTGACCGTATGAAAGAAAAATTATCGCAGGGTTGTTTCAGGGGAATCGTACTGGAAGGACCTAAAGAACAGCGACCCGGCGTCACGAATTACGAACAGCTCGGCGATATACTCGAAGCGTTGGAGGAAGATTAAAGATGGGCAGGAAGTGTTGAGGGTAACGCCTGTGATCAGCGATCGATAATAACCAGTAGCAGTCAGTCGGCCAGCTGTTTCGTACGTCTGCTTATCCCTCGTATATCCGAAGCTGAAGGATCATTCCCCCAGCAACTGTTTCTTCCGCTCGCAGCGCTTGATAGCGTCCGATGCAGTCTCAATGCTCTTCAGATCAAAAGAATTTTTGATATGCAGTTTAAAATGATGGATGGCATCGTCGATCTCTCCCTGCGCCTCGCGCATCAGGGCATATTCATTGTAGATCGTCGCATAATTAATACCCGGTACCTTGATGCAGTCCTTCAGCAACCTCTCCAGTTCATCAAATTTACGCATCGATGAAAGCAGGTAGGCGTAGTTGTAATAAGCAGCTGTGTAGTCAGGGTTGAATTTGAGGGCGAGTCTGTAATGTTCCTCAGCGCGGTGTAAGTTTTTAAACTTAGTTTCAAATAACCAGCCCATATGATTGTGGGCCTTTCCAAAATCGGGGGCATCCGACAGTATGTTTTCAAGTAATTTTGCTGCTTCGCTTAATTTGTTTTCAGCGATAAGCGCATCGGCTTTGAGAAATTTCTCCTCCAGGTCAAAATTTACTTCATCCATAGCGGTGGGGTTTTAATTATCAGACAAATCTAAAACGCAAATATTTAATTTTTTCACCTTTTTGCGTAAACTCTTGCTCATAACGTGTTTTGATGTCAAAACACTCATTTTTCAAGGGAGAAGAATAGACATCGGCAGTACTGGCAAAGTCTGCGATGTCGCTTCGCAGCTGCAGTTCCTCCAGAGTATATTCATACAGTTGTGTGTTGTCGGTTTTTAACCTTACAAAACCTCCCGCTTTCAAAAGTCGCTTGTACGTCTCCATGAAACGCGGGCTTGTTAACCTTCTCTTGATGTCGCGCTTTCGTGGCCGAGGATCAGGAAACGTTAACCAGATTTCATTTACTTCCCCCGGTTCAAAAAAGTTTTCAATCATCAGTATCTGTGTGCGGAGAAATGCCGCATTGTTCAGATTCTCCGCGAGGGCAGTGGTGCTTCCTTTCCATATGCGCTCACCCTTGATGTCAACTCCGATATAATTTTTATCGGGAAATAATCGCGCGAGGCCGATGGTGTATTCACCCCTGCCGCACGCAAGTTCGAGCGTGATCGGATGGCTGTTCTTAAAGTAGCCGGAAGCCCATGTACCCCTGATCGTTGCGTAGAATGGCTTTGAGGGTTCGATCACGTTGTGATTCTGCTCGATGATCTTAAACCGCTCCTGTTTGCGTTTCACAATAAAAATTTAGAGTTCGTCAATTTCTGCCACGACGTATGTACTGCCTCCGATGAAGATAAAATCTCCGGGCGCCGCGTGAGCCAATGCTGTTCTTTTTGCTTCATTTACGTCCGGTATTGCTTCGCCTTTTAACCCGAACGCAGCCGCCTCTTCCTGCAGGCGCCGCGCATCCATCGCGCGCGGGATCTGCGCCTGGCAAAAATAATACATCGCCTCTTTCGGCAACAGGCCGAGGATCTCCTTCACCTCTTTGTCCTTCACCATACCCCACACGATAAAAAGGCGGTCGAATTTTTCAGCCCTGATTTGATTCAGCACTTCCTGAACCCCGCTGTAATTGTGCCCCGTGTCGCATACAACGGTTGGGGTATTGCCGATTTTCTGCCACCGGCCTTTCAGCTGCGTATTCGAGACCACTTCCTCAAGCCCTTTCCTGATGTGCGGCAGCCCAATCGAGTAATGAGACTGAAGCACCTCGATGGTCTTCATGACGCCGGGAAGATTATGGCGCTGGTACAATCCGCGCAAAGGCAGATCGACTGCCTCCAGCATACGTGTATTTCCTTTTGCAATGTCGATCCCTGCATCGCCAGTACGGGCATGTATGGTATACTCATCTGAAGCAAACGAAATTGGCGCACTTTTATCGCGCGCCGTCCGGATAAAAACATCCTCCACTTCCGGTTGTCGCTCGCTGATGACCACCGGTACTCCGTGTTTGATGATCCCGGCTTTTTCACCGGCAATCTCCGGAAGCGTGTCGCCCAGCAACTCCTTGTGATCCCAGCTGATGTTCGTGATGACCGACACCAATGGCGTAATTACATTGGTGGAATCAAGTCTCCCGCCCAGCCCGACTTCCACCACTGCAGCATCGACTGACTGCCGTGCAAAAAAGTCAAAGGCCATCGCCACGGTGATCTCGAAAAAAGATGGCTTGATCTCTTCAATGACAGGCAGGATGCGATTCACGAAATCAACAACATACTGCTGGCCGATCTCCTTCCCGTTGACCCTGATCCGCTCTGTAAAGGCTTTCAGATGCGGCGAGGTATACAAGCCGGTCTTGTATCCGGACGTTTGCAATACCGACGCAAGCATGTGACTTGTGCTTCCTTTGCCGTTGGTGCCGGCAACATGCACGGATCTAAAAGCGCGCTGAGGATCACCAAGTGCTTTGCAAAGTGTCAGCGTGTTGGTGAGATCTTTCTTAAATGCGGCTGCTCCCACCCGCTGGAACATCGGCAGATTTTCGTACAAATACTTCAGCGCATCCTGGTAGGTAATAATCATGTCAGACGCAAATACGGGGCAATTAGCAACATATTTTTCTTTTGCGAAACCGGCGGGGTCTGATTACAATCCAATTTCATGTTTGGGCAGCCCAACCGTGTCGGCGCTCATGCAAAGGATTGAAAGCATTTCCTGATAGGCGATGATTTTTGCTTCTATATACGGCAGTTCTTCCGGCGCAGCAAAAGCGCTGCGCTCTTTCAATTCGCGCAGGTTTTCGTGAATGGATATCAATACATCCTGAATGAATTCGATATAACGGGAATCCTGGTTGATCAAAATACACAATGATCACTTGTCGACAACCCTGAAAGTAATTGTTCCCTCTGACGGCCGGGTATTGCCCTTCGGTATGAACTGCAGTTGCTGAATGGCGGCTTTTAATCTTCTTTCAGCCTCGAAGCTAAGGCCGCGTTGGAGCGAAGTAACGGAGACGACATACCCCTGTTCATCAACCTTCACTTTAAATTCATAGATACCGTATGATTCCTCCGGAAGAGACGGTGTTTCAATATTGGGATGACCAAATCCGCCGAAACCGCTCATGGAGACGCCGCCTCCACCTCCCCCCTGCTTGCCATAGAGGGCTTTTGAATCAAGCGTGCCCTGCGGATCGCCTTTGTCGCCTGTCTTGTTAACGTCATCACCATGGCTGCCCGGAGCGCCCTGTTTTTCGCTGGCAGCACCCTCAGTAGTAGCGTCTGTCTTCGGTTTGTATACTGCCTTCGGCTTCTCGGGTACGGGCTTTACCTCGGGTTTCTTTTCAATTACCTTTTCAATAGGTTTTTCCTTTGGTTTCTCCACCGGTTTAACCTCCTCTTTCTTTTCCTCAACGGCTACCGGGCTTTCAATTTTCGAAGCCACCTCAGGCTGCACCGGCGGCGCTTCCTCCGGCTTGGTTTCTTCAAGAACGTCTTCCTCTGTAATTTCTTCCTGATCAGGTTCTGGCAGTTCTTCTAATTGCTCTTCCACCGCCTCTGGCTCGGTCTCCTCATCTCCAACAGGGGATTCGGGCTGAATATCTCCGCTCCCTTGCGTGTCCATGCCAAAATTAAGCTCGATGCCAAAGTCAGGAAGCGGCGGATTCGGCGCGCGCCAAGCCACCATGAACAGCAGAATAAGCACAACCACTGCATGAACCCCCAAACTGGTGATCATGGCAATTGTCCTTTGCTTCTTTTCCTGTGCTTCGGTCATATTATTTGCCTGGCTTCGTGGCCAGTACCACTTTTGCATTCAATGAGGTCGCGATACCCGCCACATATACGAGGTGCTCGGAGGCGACGGATTTATCAATATGTAAGATAACCGAGCCGCTACCGCCTGTTAGCAGGCGTTTAAGCTCGGGTTCCAGCATCGCCCTTGATACCTTTCTGTCGTTAACAAAATACTGAAGGTCTTTGGTTACCGTAACAGAGATCTTTTGCACTTCGATGGTGCTGGCTTTGCTGGAAGGCAAATTCACGGGCAAGCCGGAAGGAGTGACAAAAGAGGAGGTCAGCATGAAAAATATCAGCAATAAAAAGATCAGGTCAGTCATGGAAGCCATGCTGAAGGAAGGATCAATCTTATTCTTTGACTGGAAATTCATGACGGCCTATTTGAGTTTAAACAGTAAAATCGCTACTGAGGTTCCTGTAACAGGTCAATAAACTCAATAGAGGTGTATTCCATTTTGTGGATTACTTTCTGCACCCTGGTGATAAGGTAATTGTACGCCAGGTAGGCCATGATCCCCACGATCAAACCGGCTACAGTAGTGATCATGGCGGTATAAATACCCGAAGACAGAAGCTTGGGGCTGACGGATCCTTCCTCCTGGGCAATGGCAATGAATGCTTCAACCATACCAATTACCGTACCCAGAAATCCCATCATAGGCGCGGCGCCTGCAATGGTGGCAATACCTGAAAGATTTTTTTCCAGCTTGAAAATTTCCAGTTTACCCACATTCTCGACAGAGGCCTCGATATTCTTCAACGGGCTGCCTATACGGGACAAACCTTTCTGGATCATGCGGCCGACAGGGCTGTCCTGTTGGGCGCACAATAATTTTGCCCCATTGATATCACCGCGCAAAACGGATTCTTTTACCCGGTTCATAAACTGATCCGGACTTTGATTCGCTTTGTTGATGATCATCAATCGTTCAAAGAAAAGGTAGATGGCAATCACCGAAAGGATAAAGATCGGGATCATCATAAAACCGCCCTGGATGGCAAGGTCGAGAACTGAAACTGATTCGTCTACACTTTCAACGGTGGTGGTGTCTGTTAGGACTTGCAGCAGGATCATCTAAGAAGTTTAAAAAATTATGCGAACTAAAACTCAATATTTTATCACCCAGGCACCTTGGTCGTATTCCCCTTTAAGTCCGTCCGCAATCTGTTGCGTCGCGGTGAAAGTATCTCCTTCGGCCACGGTCAGGCGGTGGAACTTAACTTTCCCGTAAGGCGGAATAATCTTTGCGCTGACTCCCTTGGCACTCAAGTCTTTTGCGTAGTCCATCAGCAGATCTCCGTCGATGGCGCTGGCGACAACAACATAGTAACGCCCCGTTCTTTCATTTAGTGTCTCAATGACACCTGCGGCAGGTTTTGCTGCGGCAAGAGAATCGGCTTTCCGCTGGCTTTCTTCGGCAATGCGCCGTTGCTCGGCTGCGCGCTGTTCCTCCAGCCTGTTTGCCTCCTGACGATCGCGTTCCTCCTGCTGCGCTTTTTCGCGCGCAACAGCGGCATCCTGCGGTCTCTTCATGAAAAAATACCAGCCGGCGGCGCCGAGGATCAGCAGGAGTGCAGCAATTCCCAGAATCTTGGGCCAGGGTGAATTGCCTCCATCATCGTCTTCGTAATAGTTGGAATTGTATTCAGTTTGCCGGACTTCGTCTCTCTCCATATTGGTATGGGTTATGGGTTGTTCTTCAGTATGTTCAGGTTGCCTGGTCTCTGCCTGAGGTTCCTCTGCCGGCACATCGCGGGAAGGAGTGGTTTCCCTGTTAATCGGTTCATATTCTATTTCAGGGAGACCAAAGGTATCATCGTTATTACCACCAGTGTTGTTCTGGTCGGCGTTTTCTTCGTTCTG
This sequence comes from Chryseosolibacter sp., assembly GCA_049791675.1. GTDB lineage: Bacteria > Bacteroidota > Bacteroidia > Cytophagales > Cyclobacteriaceae > Chryseosolibacter. Next base: position 16,508 of record JBARAD010000136.1, on the reverse strand, counting down.
ATCTTCAGTTTTTTTTCTCCTGGCCATGTTAAGTAGGGTTCACTTCTGCGTTTAACGTACAAAAATAAAAGAATTTCCCTGCCATACAAACACCCGGACCGATCAGAAGCTCCACGTCAAACCACCCAACCCCTGAAAACCGCGGACAGGATAATTCAAAAACAACGGATACTGACCTGACGTGATGTTATTGAACTGCGCAAACAGTGAAAAGCTTTCCGAAATCAGATATTCCGCACGCACGTTGAGGTCGAATGCGGGATCCAGTTCTACCGGTGCATCCGCGACCGGGTCAAAGGCCTTCATCCCACCCTGCGAAATCAGATTGACATCGATCAAAAACTTGTCGAAGAGGTTGACGGAAGTCTCGCCCGTCACTTTGTAGGTGGGCCGGTGCCACGCTTCCTCAATATCGGTGCTGTATGAATAGACGTCACCGCGGATCATGAATTTGAAGGTCTCCGTCTGGGCGAACCCTACCGATGCAAAAAAGTTTGTGCGGTTCGTAACGTCATCGTATTCCACCGTAAACCTGGAAGGGTCCTCTGCCATATTCCTGAAAAAGTACAGATTCTTCAGCGAGGCCAGGGAAAAACCGCCATTCACCGCGACCTTGTTGCCGATCTTGGTATGCAACGCCGCCTGCAGGTCGAGCAACTTATTGGTATGGTAGACGGGGATGTTCGCGGCAATCCACAGATTTTCGTCCGATAAGGAACGAAGGGTGACTTTCTCTATCCCTCCGGTGAGGGACGCCCGGACCTCCACCGATGGGCTTAACGGATAGGATGCACGCAGGTCGGGATAGGCATGAACATCCTTGCCATCGAGGGAATCGTTCTCAAAAGCAGCAACAATACCTGCGCTGAGCTTCAGGTCCTCAACCGGATAAAACTCATATCGCGGATTGACGGAAAACAGGCTTCGCGGACTCGCTTCGAGAAGCGAATCCTTCCGGTTGATCAGTGTATAATCCGCAGAGACTGCAATGGCGGATTCGTCACTGATCTCGTAGGACGAACTGAAGTCAAAGTCAGCCTCGGATTCACGGGCCGCATACCGGTCGGCGAGGTAGCTGAAGCCTGCGCCGAGCTGCCACGCAAAAGCCGAATTCCTGGTATTTGACAACTGTCCCTTCAGACTGAAAAGGTTGAAGGCCTGACGGATGTCGTCCGCCTTCATCACGGTGTCAGGACCATAGCCATAGAAATGGGTGAACCTGTTTTCAAAGCCGGCCTCCGCAGACAGGGATATGAAATCACTGAAAGCCTTTCCGTAAACAGACACACCCGAGGAACCACTTGCTGAATTCTTTCCGTCGACAGGTCCTTTGCCGTAATTGCGCAGGAAACCATGGGCGCCGAGCAATTTATTCCGGTCGCGTTTTGTATTGACAAAGCCTTCCAGATAGGGGGAAGCGTAATTGCCATACCCTGCGCTGAGATAACCTCCGAAAACATTGGATTCCGCCTCCTGTTTCAGTTTCAGAGGCCTGATGGCGGGATTGATCTGCGATGCCTGAAAACTGAAAGGCCTGAAGTCGTAGGTGAAAGAAGGCCTGTTGGATTCGGCGGGCCGCGGCGGGATCTTTTCAAAATTCCGGGTCGCTGGCGGAAGGGTGATCTGACGCTCCTTGACAATTTCAATTTCAACGTCTTCAAGATCTCCCTGGTCATCCTGGGCAAAACCATTCTGCCCAAGACAGAAAACAATAGCAAGCACAAACAGTACTCTCATCATGGTGAATATTTTTTTCTTCATCGGAAAATCAGCGGTTGGTGTCAAGGGTATCGGTTTGCAAGGTGTCGGCAGCTTCGAGGTCCCACTTCCTTTCCGCCTCAGCCTGATCGATCTCGGTCAATTTCCGGGAGGCGGCATCTTTGATAGACTGCATCGGGAAGTTATCGATCAGTGACTGTAAGGTGGCGCGTGCCTGGAATAACTGGTCCATTTGAACGAAATTATCTGCCATGAGTAAGTATGCTTTCCCCACCCACGCGTCGTACGCAGCAAAATCTTCCGGAAGGCCCAGCAGGGTTTCATAGCTTTTTTTATACTCCTTTTGATGATAAAAGCTTTCGGCCAGCAGGTATTTTGCTTCTGCGCCATATTCGTCCTGTGCCGTATTCAACGTGTTCAGAAATTCATCCTGGGCGGATTCATAGTCGCCCCGTGCAAAGGCGCTTTTACCCAGGTATAAGGATGCTTTATTATGACCTTCGGCATTGACCGCTCCCCTTTCAAGGATCGTTTTCGCATAAGTATCCGCAGAATCATATTGCGCCAGCAGGAAGAAAGATTCCATCAGCCCTGTCCTTGCGTTGTACTGCTCCGTCTTGTTCGTCGCCAGCTGTTCTAGCCTATGGAAACTTCTGACGGCGGCCTCATAATTCCCCTGCTTGAACTGTATTTCCGCAATGCGGCCAACGACACGGCTACCCATATTAAAATTCTTGTCCTGGCTCAGTGTTTCATAGATCGGCAATGCTTTGGCCGGATCTTTCATCCGATAGTAGGATTCCGCTACATAATAACGCGCCTCCTGCAGCCGCGGGCTCTGAGGATAGGTGTTGATGAACGCATTCAGCGACAACACGGCTGTGGGATATTGCTGATCAAAGAAAGCATTCTTGGCGCTCTCGAATTCGATCACCTCCAATCCCTTGTTATCCGGATTGGCGCGCTTGAACTGCGTCAGATAGTTGTCGAATTCCGAACCGCGGCCCGCTACGGATAAGGCATCCTGCAACGGCAACAATACCTCCTGGGCTACCGGGTGATTCGGAAATTGCCTGATAACGGCAGAATAATCGGCGATGGTCCTGTCATATTGTTTCAGGTTGTAATAGGCGGAGGCACGCCGCATGTAGGCATACGGCAGGAACTTGGAGTGGGAACTCTGATTGATCAACTGGTTCAGTCCATCGATGGAAGCCTGATAATGCCCCTGTTCGATCTCAAATTGAGCCCGTTGAAACAACGCTTCGTCGCGGTACGGCGATTTCGGATAATTCTGGATCAGGCTCGTGAAATTGTTCCGCGATTCGGCAAAATTTCTTTTGATGCCATGGATCATGGCTGTTTGCAGCAAGATATAATCGTTGTCAGGAGAGCCGAGGCTGCGCGCATTTCCGTAAGCGGAAAGTGCCGCCTCATATTGTTTCGTCACGTAATAACAATCGCCAAGGCGAATCAGGCCATCGGCGTAATTCGGTGTATTCCGGTTCGCCTTGGCTGTGAATTCCTTAAAATTAAAAAGCGCACGATCGTAATCCTCAAGGCTGTGATACGCGTAACCAAGCCCATACCTGGTTTTCAGCAATATCTCGGCGTCAACCTGATTGCCCATGCCGACTACTTTCTGATAGTGACGGATGGCTTCCTGCGGCTTGCGGGCGAGGGAGTACGATTCACCCGCCCAAAGACTGGCCAGCGACACATAAGCCGGATCCCGCGGATACTCCAGCGACTTTTCAAAAAAGGAAGCTGCCCGCGCATAGTCGTTCTTATTGAATAATTCAGCGCCCATCAGGTACGTTGATTTCTGATAAGCCTGCTGGACCTGTGGATTTTTTGAAGGAAGCGATTCGATGTATTCAATCGCTTTGTGAAAGTTATTGCCGTTGACATACGCCTGCGCCAGGAGTTCCTTCACCTCATTGGTGTGGGTGCTTCCCCGGTAGGCAGTGAGAAATTTTTCAAATTCATTGATGGCCTGCTCCGGGCGTCCGGCATCATAAGAAACTTTTGCAAATTGAAAGCCCGCCTCTTCCGCAAGTTTTTGATCGTCGGGCACTTTCCGGGCATAATCAAAGGCATTCAACGCCAGTGGTTTTTCCCCCTGCTTCAGATACAGGATGCCCAGGTAATAGGAAGCGTAATAACTAACGGAGTCTCTGCTTGCCGCCGACTTGCTGAGGTAGGTGATGGCCTTTTCCGTGTGATTCAGCGCATAGTTCGAATACCCTGCCCTGAATAGTAAGCTACCTTCCGCCCTGCCGGGATTTTCTTCCAGAAACCCTTCATAGGCATCCGCAGCCTTTTGATAATCGCCTTTGAAGTAGTACGCTTCCGCCATCAGCATGGATAACTCCTTCTGATTTTGAAGTCCGGTCTTGTTTTTCACACCCGCCGTATAGGCAAGAAGATCATCGTATCGTTTTTGCTTGTAGTAGACGTTCGCGATGAGGTAGGGAACAATGGGTGCATACGATGCATTGGCTTCCGCCTTCCGCAGATCCGTCAGGGCTTCCGCATACTGGCCCTGTGAGTATTCGATGAATCCCGCATAATAATTTGCCGCCGGGGAAAATGAATTGCTTTGATTCTTCACAAAGTTGAACTGCTCCAGCGCCTGGTCCAGTTGCTTTTGATTAAAATAACTGTATCCCCATTTGAAATGCCCCTCGCTTTGCTGGTTCTGGGTCAGGGCGGGGAAATCTACTTTCTTAAAGTACTGGGACGCCTTGCTGAACTTATTGTCGTTATAAAAAAACAGGGCGAGATCATAATACGCTGTCGCCGCCTTGGGGGTGGATGGATGATGCGAGATATACTGATCGATCAGTTTTTCTCCGTCAATGTGGGAGAGGTTCAGGGCGCTGAATGCGACATAATACTCGGCCTCTCCCCTTCTTGGATCCGTCGGCGAAGCCTCGTCCAGGAACTCGGTAAAGATCTTGCGGGCGGCGCCGTAATTCTGATGGACAACCAGCTCTGTGCCCTTTTGATATAGTCGCTCGGCCTTGGTCTGGGAAAGCTGATGCTGGCCGAATGCCATGGTGACAGTCAATACGAGCAGCGCACTAATGATGGAGATCCTCACAGTCAAAAAGTTTTTTGATTAAAACAGCCTTGATACGGAATTATTGCAAAACAAGGACCAAATATAAGGATATAGGGAAATTGCAAAATAAAGCATAAGGGAAATAACGATATAAGCGGATAAAGGTAGAGGGCACGATGTTACCGCGGGGTCGTAATCTATTAAGATACAAAAAAGCAGGTTAATTAGCAAGAAATGACCCGCAGGTCAGAAGACGATGCGGAAAACAAGTTCGCGCAGGATCTGGCCCTCTGTATCCGATCCGGAGTTGACACCCTTCAGTTTCAGATCGGCATCTTTCAGCGAAGAGATCGTGCTGATGATCTTGTCCGGGGGATACTGGCGCAGGGCTGCGAGATAATCTTTGGCGGCATAGGGACTGATCTTCAGGGCGCTGACAAGACCTTTTTCACTTTTATCGGTACACTGTGAAGCGGCGAGAAGTTTGCTGAAAAAAGAGAACAGGAATGCCACCACGGGTATGACAGGATTTTTGCGCGTGTTGGCCTCGAAGTAATTAACAATCTTATTGGCGAGGAGCGTATCCTTGCGAATGAGGGCTTTCTGCAATTCGAAGATATTATACTCTTTGCTCACCCCCACACCGTTCATGACCTGTTCAAGGGTGATATTGTTGCCCTGGGCGGCGATCAACAGTTTGTCAATTTCATTCGTGAGCCTGTGGAGGTCATTGCCCACATATTCGCACAACGCCATGACCGCACGGTCCTCGATGGTGATTTTTTTCTCCCGGGCGTATTCACCCACGAATTCGGGAAGCTGGTTGTCGTATATCTTCTTGCAGTTGAGCGCGGTCGTATACTGGTCAATCTTTTTTCCAAGTTCCTTCCGCTTGTCAAGACTTTTATGCTTGTGACAAAAGACCAGTATCGTAGAGGGTACCGGATTTTTCAGGTAATCAAGTAACAATTTGCTTCCGCTATCCTTATTAAGATCCTGGATTTCCTGCGCTTCCTTGACGATCACCACTTGTTTTTCGGCCATCATGGGAAACCTGCGTGCATGCGTGAGGATCGTGGCCATGGCCGCATCCTTCCCGTAGACCACCACCTGGTTGAAACTTTTTTCAGCCGGAGGCAAAGCATGCTCCTCGATGTAATTGGCGATCACATCGATGTAAAACGTTTCCTCTCCCTGCAGAAAATACACAGGTGCATATTTACCAGCCTTGAGGTCACCCATGATTTTTTTTACGCTTGCATCCATAGCATCATACTTTTTTTTGTGCGCTAAGGCCGATTGCCGTGTAGATGCCCACCAGCGCCCCTGAAAAGTGCGACTCCCAGGAGACCCGTGGGTCCGTCGGCAATACGCCGTAGATCACCCCGCCGTATAAAAGAATCACCACCAGAGAGATCAGCATCGAAAGAAAATCCCTTCTGAAAATTCCGAAAAATATTAAAAAGAAAGCCAACCCATAGACTACACCGCTTGCGCCAATGTGACTCGCCTCCTGCCTGCCAAAAATCCAGACGAGAACGTTGGTCCAGAAATAAGCCCTGAAGAAAACAGTCCCTGCGATTCTTTCATAGAAAAAATACAGCACTGTTCCCAGAAAAAGAAGCGGGATCGTATTGGAAACCAAATGATTGAGACTTCCATGCAGCATGGGAGCAGTGAAGATGCCGATCAGACCAATGGGGGTCCAGGGGATAATTCCGAAAATACTCAGAGGCCATCCGTACAGAAACTCCACATAAAAAGCCGCCCACATTAAAAAAACCAAACGGAAGGGAACTACAGAGCTTCCGAACCACGACTGAGCCATGAAATAAGATGATGATTTGGCTGCAAATAACTAAATTACACCCTGAAATAACCTTATTTTTTATAGATTTCTTGAGCTAATTTCGGCTTATCTTTACCCCTCAACGCCCACTGCATGTACGAGAAGGATCCGGTCAAAATATTTGTTGTTGAAGATGACCAAGCTTACACCAAATTCCTAAAATACGTCCTCGGGCTCAATCCTGATTTCGAGGTTGAATTCTTCACTTCGGGAAAGGAATGTCTGAACAACCTTCATAAAAATCCCGCCGTCATTACCCTGGACTACTCCCTGCCGGATATGCCGGGCGAAAAAGTTCTGAAGGAGATCAGGGCGCATGATCCCAATATTAACGTGATCATTGTTTCGGCGCAGGAGAAAATAGGCACCGCCGTTGAGTTGCTGAAACTCGGGGCCTACGATTATATCACGAAGGATCAGGAAACGAAAGACCGGATCATCAATTCGATCAACAATGCCCGGAATAAACTTTCCCTGATCAGGGAAATCGATTACCTGAAAAAGGAAATTTCCGAAAAGTACGAATTTGAAAAAAGCATTATCGGTACGAGCACGGCCATCAAAAAGATCTACAGCTTGCTGGAGAAAGCATGCAGCACCAATATTTCTGTTTCGGTTTCGGGTGAAACCGGAACGGGTAAGGAACTGGTAGCCAAAGCAATTCATTACAACTCCAAAAGGAAGAATAAACCCTTCGTCGCGGTGAACATCGCCGCCATTCCCCGGGAGCTCATTGAGAGTGAGCTGTTTGGACATGAAAAAGGAGCCTTCACCGGCGCTGTCAGCCGCAGGATCGGGAAGTTTGAAGAAGCAGAAGGCGGTACCATTTTCCTCGACGAGATCGGCGATATGGAAGCAAGCCTTCAGGCGAAACTGCTCCGTGTGTTGCAGGAACGGGAAGTGACGCGTATCGGCGGAAACCAGGTGATCAAACTCGATGTGCGGATCATCGCAGCGACGCATAAGGATCTCGCCGAAGAAGTAAAGGGGGGGCGCTTCAGGGAAGATCTGTATTATCGCCTGCTGGGATTGCCCGTTCATCTGCCTCCGCTGCGCGAACGCGGAAATGACGTGATCCTCATCGCCAAACATTTCCTGGATCAGTTCACGAAAGAAAACCAGATGACCCGCTTCAAGATCAGCGCTGACGCCCAGGAAAAACTTCTGCAGTATCCTTTTCCCGGCAACATCCGGGAATTAAAATCCATCATTGAACTCGCCGCGGTCATGGCCGGCGATCAGGAGATCAAGGCACAGGATATTAGCTTCAACACCTCCACGCGGATCGAATCTTTCCTGTATCAGGAGATGTCGATGCAACAATATATGTACCGCATCATCCGCCACTTTCTCAATAAATACGATGGGAATGTGCTGGAAGTTGCCAAAAGGCTCGACGTCGGTAAATCCTCTCTTTACAGATACCTGAAAGAAATGGAGGCCGCCGGAATATGAAGTTTAATCAGTACGTCCGGAAAGGGTCGTTCTACGAAGCTGTTGTAGAGGACGGCTCAGATCTTATTTTCATTGTAGACTTCGAAGGCAATATCCATTACCATAACTCCTCGGTACGGTATACCCTGGGATACAGGGCGAAGAGCCTCATTGGAAAGAACTTCTTTGATTATATTCTCCCTGCTTCCGTCAACGACCTGAAGGAAAAATTCGGACAAAGCAAGAAGCGCGCGTATACCGAGAAGGTTGAAATCCAGTTTCTCTGCAAGGACCGCTCGTACCGGTTCCTGGAATTCAACGCGATTAACCTGAAACACAAGGAAGGTCTGAGCGGTTTTATCCTTGACTGCCGCGATATCACCCAGCGGAAACGCGACGCAGAAGAAATGCTCCGCCTTCAGAAAGCGAAGGAACAGTTCCTGGCAAACATCAGCCATGAGATCCGTACGCCTATTAACGGTATCGCCGGTATGGCCGGACTCCTCAGCCAGCATACGAGCCCCGAAGAAAGAGTGACCTACCTCAATGCGATCAAACACTCCGCTGAGAATCTCAAAGTGATTATCAACGACATTCTCGATCTGGCAGCGATCGAATCCGGAAAACTGCGTTTCGAAAAAATTCCTTTTAACCTGCACGATATGCTTCCCTCCGTTGTCGGTATGTTTACGTACCAGGCCAAGGAAAAAAGAATATCGCTGGAACATAATATTGATGCGGCGCTGAACTGTTCCCTTCTCGGCGACCCCGTGAGGCTGAACCAGATCCTCATCAACCTGATCAGCAATGCAGTAAAGTTTACGCACACCGGACGAATCGAAGTGCGGTGCACGGCGGAAAAGAACAACAAACATGATTGTCTCGTCAATCTCCAGGTTATCGACACAGGCGTGGGCGTTCCCGCTGATAAACTGGATAAGATCTTCGAAAGCTTCAGTCAGGCGGATGCCAGCGTCACCCGAAAATACGGCGGCAGCGGACTCGGCCTTACCATTGTAAAACAACTTGTGGAGCTGCAGCACGGCGCAATTGAAGTAAAGAGCGAAGAACACAAGGGATCCAATTTTATCGTCAGGATCCCCTACAGCTTTGCGAAATCGGAACACATTACAAAGACCTCCATTCCCAAAAAAATGGGAGCCCTGGCAGGCAAGATGCTCAGCGAAACGAAAGTTCTTCTCGTGGAGGATAACGACATCAACCGGTTGTATGCGAAAAGTATTCTGCAGCAATGGAACTGTTCTGTCGATATTGCCGAGAATGGTCTTGTGGCGATTGAGAAAATCAAATACAACTTCTACGACGTCGTTCTCATGGATGTGCAAATGCCCGTGATGGATGGATATGAAGCGACACGGGCCATCCGGGTCATGGATTCACATATGCGGCACGCTCCCATTGTGGCGCTCACGGCGAACGCCACCAAAGTTGACATCGAAAAGTGCCTCGCTTCCGGAATGAATGATTACCTGCCAAAACCTTTTACGCCTGACGATCTGTATCGGAAAATATTCCGGGACCTGAAGATCAAAAGAAAAAAGAATGGCGTCACCAAAAGCGTGGCCGCCGAGCGAAAGGCTGGCTTTGATCTGGCATACCTGCGGACGGTATCCGACAACAACCAGGAATTTCTCCAGGAGATGATCCAGACTTTTGTCCAGAGCATTCCTCCCGTGCTGGAACAAATGGAGCTTGCGCTTTCCGAAATGAACTGGGAAAAGTTGTCGCGACTGGCGCATCAGATCAAGCCTTCCTTCAGTCTGATGGGGATGGATGCCTTGCGAAAAACAGTTTTCTCCATCGAGGAAAATGCGGAACAGAAAAAAAATCTCTCCGATCTGAAAAGAATCACGGAAGAATTCATCAGAGACTGTAAAAACGTCATCAACGACCTGAAAAAAGAGATCATTCCTTCCTAAGAAAGGCCAGGCAGCGCGTGAGGGATAACTCACAGCCGGGTTCCCGTTCCCGACCCGCTGCGCCGTCGTTTCCTAATTTCTGATTCCTCCGCACCCGGCCTCCTAGTGCCGGTTCATCACGGCGATCTTCTTGTACAACACGACCTTATCCTGCGTTCTGAACTGCACGAAGTAGATTCCGTTGGATAAAGCAGTCAGCTGGACTTCCTGAGGTGTGGAGAGATCCCGGTTCAACGTACCTTCGAGGATGGTTATTCCACGCTGGTCGATGATGCGATAGGTATAGTTTCCGCCCAAAGGATTCTCGAGCGAGAAATTAATCTGCCTCGATGCAGGGTTCGGATAAACGTGGATGTTCCTGATCTCCGCGTCAAAAGGATTGTCCTCAATACCTACCGGCGTCAACCCGGTCTTCACAGGAGCTTTGATGATCGAAGACTGTAGAATATAGCGCGTGGTCTTATCCTGGACAAAAGTCACGAGATACAAATTATTCGCATCCGTGATCGGAACATCGATCGTATAATCGATCGGTACGGTCAGGTTATCGCCATAGGCCCAGGTGCGGTTTTCCGTTCTTCCGCCACTTTCCCAAAGCAATTTCCTTACAACATTCCGGTTGCCCGAAATATCACCTTCCACAAGGGCGGTGTGAAGGATTACCGGTGTGGTTAAATTCGTTACCGAATCAACATAGGTAAACGTTACCTCCCCCTGAAGCGCGCTTGCTGCCGACTGTGTCGCGTAGAGCGTATCTTTAATGAGGAACCTTGGGTCATCCAACGCCCTGCGGTCTAATTCAATCTCATTTACGAGCGCATGGTCACCGTTGAACTCAACTACCGTGCTGTTCGATCTATTGTAAGGCGATGGCCCAAGGATACCGTCCATAATCGTAGTGGGCGGTGTATCAACACCGTAAACGAAGGCGCGTGTAGCCGGATCGGTAGGGTTGTCGTCATTCAGCTGATCGAAGCCTCCGTTCGCCAGGTGATACTGAAGTTTGATGAAGTCAGGCTGGGTCTTAAGGCCTGGCAATGTTTGGTTTGCAAAGAGATTGTCCAGGTAAACCCGCGCGTTGTTTCCGGTATTCGCATTGGTGAAGTGTTCTACCAGTACAGTGCGCTTCTTTTCACCGATGTAGATGTCGTCAAAGGCAAAGCCGTTGAGCACGCTGTCTTTAAGATTGTCGCTGTTACTTCCAAATGCGATCCTGAATACTACGAGATCCCTTTCCGCCACTGGAATTTCCTCCAGGTTAAAACGGGCATTCTTCCAACCATATGTTTTTCCTGACCATGCAAAGTTATCCTGGCCACCAGGCGCTCCCGGGATGTTTTTACTGTTATACCAGTTGATACCTCTCTTCTCAGCATCTCCGATGGTTTTCCACGTTGCGCCCCCGTTGGTCGAGTATTGCACCACGGCGCCATCGAAGTTTTCCTGTGAGTGGGACCAGTAATTCAGTGACATCATAGGTCGTTCAATTCCGGTCAGGTCGAGGCAAGGTCCGGTGACTTCTGTACTGTCATTCTGATAATAGGTACTGAAGTCAGTGGCAGCGTTCGCATTACCGCCCGTCCACCATGCGTTCGCCCCGGAATAAGCGCTGTTAATTTCGTCTCCTGACGGTGTCCCGAATACCCAGCTGTACTCGCCCGCTTTCGTCACATCGAAGTGCGAGGATGTTTCAACCCAGGTGCCCTTGCCCTTCTCGAAATTTTCGTGATAACCTATTGTTGGCGTCGGCTTGCCATAATCCAGGATGAAAATCCGTTTCGTGACTGTATTCTGACATCCGTCATCGGTACGAATGGTAAGCTTCACATTGTACACCTGGAAGTTGTCATAACTGTGGTACGGATCCTTATACGTGTTTGAGGTTTTGCCACCGTGCGTATTGGCCGGTACCGCTTTACCAGGCACACCGAACCCGAGCGTATCAGCATCGTTGAAGTCCCATGCGTATTGAATGATATTTCCGATGCCAGGATTGGAAAGATCTTTGAATTCCGTGGTCTCCGTCTCGACGCATATCTTGCTCCATGTGAAATCAGGTTTTGGCGGATTACTGACGCGGATGACCTTCGTCGTATCATGCTGGCAGCCCTGATTGGTCATCACTGAAAGGCTAAGCGTCTTGAATCCTTCGCTGGTGTATTTATAGGTCGGATTTCGGGACACGCCGTCATTACCGTTACCACCTTCTCCGTAGGTCCACGACCATTTGTTGATCACGCCACCGGAAAGGTTATTCGTAACAGCCGAATTATCCTGGTAGTTGATTACATCCTCAATACAGCTATTCTTCACATCAATAATAGCTTTAGGAGCAGAATTCACAATGACAACTTTCGTCAGCGTGTCTGTAGCCAGGGCTGTATTTTTAAAGATATATTCTATCAGGTAAGTACCCCCCGGCAGGTTCCTTGTGTTCAGTCTGTAACCGTTTATACCGTCGAAGACAATTCTGGGCTGCAATACAGGGTCCGGACTGCGGAAAGATGCAGATACCGCGGATGGATCATTCCACTCCGGTTGTCCGATCAATCGCAGCAGGTCGTTGGTCCCTGAATTTTCGCAGACGACCAACCTTCCCTGCGAATCCACATCACTGGGATCCTCTATATAGAACTCGATATCCGTTACAGGGTTGACGATGGTCATCTGGGAGACGTCATTCGTACAGCCAGCTGCATCGGTATGGGTATAGGTAATGGTCTTTGCACCGTATCCGGCATTGGAAGGATCGAATTGACCCGACCCTGCCAGGATACCGGGACCGGTGAAAATACCAGGTCCAGGGAAACCGGATAGATTTGCCACGGGATCGTTCTCCGCATACGCGGGATTCAGTCCGATGAGGATCAGGTTCGGTAATTTGTTAATTTGAATCTGCACCTGATCAGAAACGGTCGTACACGGTCCTGCACCATCAGGGTCGTTGGCCATCAACGTGAGGGTGATGTTCCCGGCGCTGATATCCGCGGGTGTCAGGTTATAAATGGAAGCAGGATTATTGACGTTGGAGAAACGTGACGCGCCGCTACCACCGCTCCACGCTACAGCGGTTGTCGCACCTCCGGTGCTTCCGGCCAGTTGTATAGGTTGATCCTCACAGGTTGCGAAATCCACCCCTGCATTCACGCGTGACGAAGGATTGATGGTGATGCTGATATCATCCGATGCAGGCGTACAGGGCCCAAAACCGTCCGGATCATTTGTTGTCAATCTGAAGGAAACAGTATTACCGATATCCGATGCCGCCGGCGTATAGGCAGCCGTTACTATATCACCCGTAATACTGCTGACGGAAAGCGTGCCTGAACCTGAGAGTACGCTCCAGGAACCTGCGGTTGCGCTCGGATCCAGATTACCGGTCAACGGTATAGAGGTGGGCTCGCATACGACGAAATCGGCAGGCACCGTTACCCTTGGCCTTTGGTTAACGCCTACGATCAGGTCGTCCGTTACGATGGAGCAGGGTCCGGCCGCATCGGGATCATTGGTCGTGAGCCTCAATACAACGGAGCCGGTGATATCGCCCGCGCCAACGGTGTAGGTGGCGCTCACGATGCCGCCAGCAGTAGTACTTGCAGAGATGGCACCCACGCCCGATACAACGGACCAGGTACCTGCTGTAGCGCTGCCGCCAATGGTGCCTGATACCGGGAAGGTGGCAGGCTCGCAAACCTGGAAGTCAGCCCCGGCATTTACATTGGCAATGGGATTTACAGTTACCTGGATATTGGCTACTGGTCCCGCGCACCCATTGGCAATAGGCGTAATCGTGTAGGTCACGGACCCGATCGAGGCGTTGGTTGTGGTCAGTAACTGGTTAATCGTAGAGCCGTTGCCGTTCGTGGCACCGGTGATGTTGGCGCTCGGTAATGCCGTCCACGAGAAGGTTGTTCCCGCCACATTCTTGGGCGAAGGAGCAATGGTTAAGAAAGCCGTCTGACCACTGCATATGGTGAAGTCAGCGCCCGATGCCGAGGGCGATGGCTTGACATTCACGACAAGGTCAACAGGCGTTCCATTGCATCCATTAAATGTTGGGATAATCCTGTACGTAACGGTACCGCCCACGTTTCCTGTGTTGACCGGTGTGTCTGCGATTGTTCCATTGCCCGCCGCAGTCACAGAAGCTGCACTCACCGGACCGCTGATGGTTGTAGTCCATGAATAGGTTGTTCCGCCGATCGTTGAAGTCGGAAGGAAGTTCAACGTCTCATTGCTGCATATTTGCTTCGAGAAATCGGAAGGATTGTTCGTGATCACGGGGACCGGTGTAACGGTCACGGTTACATCCAAAGGATCGCCAGGGCAACCATTTGATTCGGGTGTGATCCGGTATACAACGGTCCCGGTATTGACTGCGTCGGTACTGGTCAACACACGGGTAATATTATTGCCGGAACCCGCAATGGCTCCAGTTACATTCGTACTGCTGAAAATGACCCAACTAAAGGTAGTGCCAGTAACGTTGTTGGGATTCGTTATTGCGATGGAGGTCGACTGACCTGAGCAAATTGACTGGTCAGCAGCGAGGACATCTGGCTTCGGTCTGACAGTTACGACATAGTTTACGGGCGCGCCTGTACAACCTGCAACCGAAGGTGTGACCACATAGGTAATCGTCGCTGAAGTATTGGTGGCATTCACCGGTATATCCAGGATCGTTCCCGTTCCGGAAGCGCTTACACCAGTCAACGTGCCTGATACGGAGGAAGTCCACGAATATGTGGTACCTGTCACCGTGGAGACCGGCGTAAAGTTCAACTGATCTTCACTGCAGATCACTTCTATCAGATCACTGGCCACAGTGGTAATAACCGGTGTGGGATTCACGGTGACCGTCACGTCTATAAAAGAACCGGAACAACTATTGGCGGTTGGCGTAATCCTGTAAATGATCGTCCCCTGCGTCACCCCATCTGTGACGGTCAAGGTCTGATTGATGAGGTTGCTGTTGCCTGCGGACCCGCCGGAAACATTGGTGACACTTTGTACAGTCCAGCTGAAGGTAGTACCCGGCACGATGTTGGGGTTCGTGATGGCAATATTGGTAGTGTTTCCGGAACAAATGGTTGCAGAAGCTGCATCGACATCCGGCACTCTTTTCATCACGATCTGAACGTCGTCATCGCTCGAACAGATGCCGTTGGTAACGGTCCAGCGTAAGACGTACGTATTTCCGGCGATGCCGTTGAAATTACTTGCAGGGTCTGACGGTACCGCCACGGTTCCCCCTGCGCCGCTGATAATGGACCATACGCCTGTGCCCACGCCGGGAACATTGGCATTTAATACAGCAGATGATCCACAGATGTTCTGATCGCCGCCGGCGATCGCAACGGTAGGCGAAGCGTTATTTATCAGCACTACGTCCTCAAAGCTTATGCAGGATCCGTTGGTGATCGTCCACCTTAATGTCACGCTGGTGCCTGGCGTTAAACTGGTCACGGTGGTCGTGGGTAAAGTAACGTTGGTAATGGTCGCGCCATTGGCCGGACCTTGTATCGTCCACATACCGGACCCTACTCCCGCCGCATTCGCAGCCATCGTAAAGGTTCCATTGTTACAATGTTCCTGATCGGCGCCGGCGAGGGCCGTCGTCGGGGTGGCGCTGTTCGTTAAAACAACTTCGTCATAACTTTGGCAGGAACCACTGGTGATGGTCCAGCGAAGGGTTACACTACTGCCGATGGTAAGACCCGTCACGGTGGAGGATGCCGACGCCGGGGTCGTGATCGCAGCGCCATTGGCAGATCCGATCACACTCCATAAACCGGTTCCCACTCCGGGGATATTTCCATTCAGCGTAAAATCACCAGAACTGCAAAGCTCCTGATCCGGTCCTGCAAGCGCAGTCGTAGGCACAGCACTGTTTGTCAATACTATCTCATCAGAAACCGAAGCGCATGATCCATTGGTCACCGTCCAGCGCAAGGTCGTACTTGTGCCTACCGGAACGCCGGTGGCCGTTGTGTTGAATGAATTGGGGTTGGTGATCGTTACGGCACCGGACACAATGCTCCACATGCCAGTGCCAATTGCGGGATCTATTGCGTTCAGCGTAAATGTACCACTGTTACATTGTTCTATGTCGGCACCGGCATCCGCCGTGCCCGGTGCCTGATCAAACCGGATGGTAACCAGGTCTTCGCTTGGAGCGCAGGTTCCATTGGCGATTGTCCACTTCAGGACGTAGGTGCCGCCTGCAACTCCATTGAAAACAGTGGCGTCATCGGTGGCGTCCGCAAAACTTCCGCCCGCACCGCTGGTAATTGTCCAGAGGCCAGCGCCGATTACCGGACCGTTTGCGGAAAGTGTTGTACTTGTTACAGCGCAAAGATTGGTCTGATCAGGTCCGGCATTGGCAGTGGTCGGCGTGGCATCAAAAGTGATCTGTACATCATCGGTGCTCGATGCACAACTTCCATTGCTGATCGTCCACCGCAGCACATAAACCTGGCCGGGTGTACCCGTAAACAAA
>JBARAD010000135.1:0-2217 GCA_049791675.1 Chryseosolibacter sp. | reverse complement strand
GACATCACGTCATCCACCTTACCACTGCGCTTGAGATCTAACCAACGGTGGCCCCACTCACTGAACAACTCAACCAATCGCTCCCGTTCAATTGCCAGTAATAGATCTGAACTACTAATACCTGGATTGATATCCTGTATCAGCGGTAATGATGCTCGCGATCGGATCGCATCAAGGTCAGATATTGCACCTTGTAGATTCCCCTGTTGAGCCCGCGCTTCAGCCCGGATCAGATACTGCTCCCCCAATCGCAAGACCATTGAATATTCCGTGATGGGTCCTGGCAGATGTTGTTTGTATTTTGCCGGATAATAGATCGTCCCTCCCGTCGATGAAAAACTGCCTGTCCAGGTTGACGCCCGAATGTCTCCCGGCTCAAATGCATTCATCACTATTTCACTCAGGACATTGAACCCGGACACGTTCGCAGGGCTGAAGAAATAACCCTCATGTGTAAGTCCCGTGAAACCATCAGGAGCGCCAGGAGGCAGTTGCCATATCGCTTCCATGCTGTTCTTTAGAAAGACGCTTCCGGCGTCCTGCAACAGACTGTAGAGAGCGGTGTTATCAATAGTAAAGGAGGCCTGCTCTTCCGCAGCTGACCAATTTCCCCTGTATAAATATACCCTTGCGAGAAATGCTTTTGCAGTTGCCTTATTGGGCCTTACACGCTCTGTGGTAATATATTTGTCGGATAAAAGTTCCTGCGCCCTGAGCAGATCGCTCGTGATCTGTCCGTACACAACGTCGACAGGTGCTCTCGCCACATGCGCATTCGAGCGGTAGTCAGTCGTGGAGACCAATGGGATATCTCCAAAAAGGTTGACTAAATAAAAATGCGAAAATGCCCGGATAAAGAGGGCCTCGCCTTCCAATTGATCGCGTGTTTGTTGTGTCAGCGCAGATGCATTGCTGACGCCTTCTATGGCTGCGTTCGCCTGATATATTACCTTGTAGATGGAAGTCCACAAGCCGGCTATATACGAATTTGTCGCTGCCAGATTATTCAGTTCAAATTCAGCATTGTCACCGATCTGATCAGATAAATACGCAAGTTCACCGGATGAAAGTCCGGCTAAAGCAGTAATGCTCTTGTTGCTTCCGCTGGCAAAGTTGTTCTGTTCGCGCATCTCGTCATAGATCGCAGTCACCGCAGCAATTGCAGTGATATCGCTGCTGAAAACAACATCACTGGCCACTTTCGACTTGGGCAAACTCACAGCAAGAAAATCCTCACAGGATGAGAATGCAAATAGAAAAAACATCCCTGTAAGTGAATACGCTTTAAACCGTCTAATGCCGACCATTACAAGAATTGAAAATGCATTGTATCGATTGTTCATGTGTTTAGAATTTGAGTTGAATGCCGGCTATAATCATTCGCAATGGCGGAAGCGAGGCGCTACCCGTTTCCGGATCCAGACCGACAAAATCAGAAAAAGTGAAAAGGTTATGGCCCTGTAGATATATCTGTGCATCATTGGCCTTGACTTTCTGCACGATTTCTTCCGGAATCCGCCATGATGCTGATAAGGTTTTAAGGCGGACAAATGATCCGTCCTGCACATTATAGTTACTGAAGTTCAGTAACCTGTTTGCGCGCCCATAGATGGAACCTGCGCTCGCACTATACGCCTGCACCGCTGTTACATCACCCTCCTCTTTCCAGTGGTCCAGTATCTCCACAGGTTGACTAAGGGCCCTTGTTCCTGGCATACCCGTTAAGAACTTGGATGTTTGCTGTTTTGAGAACTGAAAAAGAAAAGAAAGCTCGAAGGCCTTGTAGCGGATGATATTGTTAATGCCGCCAAAATAATCACGTCCGAAGGGATTGGTGAAAATCATGTCATCGTCACTGATGATTGCCCCGTCATTAT
This sequence comes from Chryseosolibacter sp., assembly GCA_049791675.1. Classification (GTDB taxonomy): domain Bacteria; phylum Bacteroidota; class Bacteroidia; order Cytophagales; family Cyclobacteriaceae; genus Chryseosolibacter. The sequence continues at coordinate 340 of JBARAD010000135.1, read as the reverse complement.
TCCGATCCAGAAAGGTATGGGCTCCTGTTACCGGATCGACGCCTGTCCATTGATACAACCGGCGAATGGTCAGCGGTTCGCCTACCTGGTACGTTGTTGAATACGGGGAATCCTCGATCCCGTCGAACTTAACAAGTTTGTTTTCAGGAAGGGAAATATTGAACGCCGTCGACCATCTGAAATTTTCCGTGCTTATATTCTCGGTATTTAGCGTAATTTCCCAACCGGAGTTTTCAATTGTTGCATCAAAATTGGATGTGATTGACGAAAACCCTGTCGTGGCGGGTAATTGGTAATTGACCAACTGATTGGAAGACCGGTGTCTGTACCAGGATAGTTC
>JBARAD010000134.1:0-6769 GCA_049791675.1 Chryseosolibacter sp. | reverse complement strand
CTCGATGTCGATCCTGACAAGTGTAGGGAAGACGAGGAAATGAAGGCCCTCGTTAAAAAAGCCAGAGCGCCCTATACAAAAGAAGTGGACCGTGTTATCGGAACGACAAAGGTTCCGCTCGTGCGGTACTACGTGATTGAAACCCCGATGGATAATTTCATTACCGATGCCATCATGTGGAAGTTCAATCCCGACATCGCGCTGAGCAACGGATTCCGCTTTTGTCCACCGATTGTCCCGGATCCCAATACGGGCATTGCTGAAATTACCGTCGATCATTTGTGGAGCATGATCCCGGATGACAGCGAGGCAAAACAGGGTACGATCACCGGCAGACAACTTTGGGACTGGATGGAGGGTGAACTGGAAAACGCGTTCGCCAAAGATCCCGCCAAACGTTTCGGTGGCTGGGTTGTACGGTTTGCGGGCATGCACGTCAATTTCGCTATCGAAAAGACTAAAGGAAACAGAATCAACTCGATGAAGGTAAAAGGGAAACCGGTCGATATGAACAAGACGTACACCTTCGTCGCTTGCGAGCGTGATGGCGACCCTGATACAACCATCTGCAGAGTCCAGGACGTAGCGGCTCCGAAACTGTTGGGCACCACGTTGCACAAAGTGATTGAAGAATATCTGGCGAAGCATTCTCCTATTGCCCCCAAACTTGAGGGCCGGGCGGTTGCGAGCGATTCAGCACCAAACCTGTTGACGCAGTTACAGGGAGTAGGCTATGAATTCATGTAAAACCAATAAAAATTATTAAGCATTTAAGCTAGTTTTGCTGACGTGATAATCCAGGTTTTTCTTATCGGGTTGGTCTTTAGTTTTGTCGGATCAATCCCTCCGGGAACATTAAACATTCTGGTGTTACAGCTGGGGCTGGAGAACAAGATAAAAATTGCGCTCCGTTTTGCCCTGGCTGTGGCCATTGTGGAATACCCGTATGCCTGGATCGCAGTCGTCTTTGAAGACTGGATCACATCATCACCCATTGTGCTGGCCAACTTCCAGCTCACGGGCGCCACGGTGATGACGGCAATCGGCGCCTTCAGTCTGTGGTCTGCGCGCAAGCCCTCTGAATTTTCGGTCAGGTTCCAGGAAAGCGGCTTCCGTCGCGGGCTCATCCTGAGTATACTCAACCCTCAGGCTATCCCCTTCTGGATTGCCATTACAGCCTATCTGAAAATAGAAGGATGGATAGACCTCAGCACCGGCCTCCGGGTGCATAGCTATGTTTTCGGAACGTCGGTGGGGGTGATGATCCTGCTGACGATCCTTGCGCTGATGGCCCGCAAGGTTTCCGGCACATTTCAAACCAGCAGAATTCTGAGAATGCTGCCGGGTGGCATTCTTCTTTTACTGGGCATCATAGGCCTTACCAAATATTTCTTCTTTTAATGGAACAGGAAACAAAAGCCCCAAACACAGCACCGGCGTTTTGGAACGATCGATACAGCAGCTACATTACCGTCTATGGTGATGAGCCGAATGCTTTTTTTAAGGAAAGCCTTGAGAAGATGCCGGATGGAAAATTGTTGCTTCCGGCGGAAGGTGAAGGCAGGAACGCGATATTTGCCGCGATGCGCGGATGGCACGTCCACGCGTTCGATTACAGCCCAGCGGCAAGATCCAAGGCGCTGGCCCGCGCCGCGGAAAACAACCTCAAAATCAATTATTCAATCGCCGATATCAATGACGTGATCCTTCCTTCAGATGAGTATGATGCCGTCGGACTCATCTATGTTCATCTGGAACCGGAGGAGCGGAAAATTTTTCATCGGCGGATCGTAAAAGCGCTCAAGCCTGGCGGACATGTCATCCTTGAAGCGTTTTCAAAGGATCAGATAAAGAATATCTCCGGCGGCCCCAGGAACGAAAAACAACTTTACGATCTCAGCGATCTGGAAGAGGATTTTAAGGGTCTCCTGTTCACTGTTTCAAGACAGGAACGGATCAGGCTCAACGAAGGACCTTTTCACCAGGGAACAGCGGACGTTGTTCGCATTCTGGCAACAAAACTCTGATCTCCGGACCTTTTAAGACCGTCCCTCCGGAACTAGATTTATGGATGCACATTCGTCCCGGGGTTTCGCAGCTGTACGCTGCTCCACCCCGGGCTACCATACGGCCGTCCCTCCGGGACTTGACCTCTCTATCGCTTGCTGTGTTCCTGGCACCATTCCGCCCCCAGGACTCGGCCTCTCTATCGCTAGCTGTGTTCGTAAGTTTTTCATCGACTGTCTTAAGCCCGCAAGCAACGATCAATAGCCACACGCCTGTTAACCATAAAAACCATCCTATGTGATTACTCCATTAATCCCGCCAGGGACGACGTTAACATAAAACGATCCTATGTGATTCATTACGTTCATTAAGTCCCGTTAGGGACGACCTTATGAGACACGCTCAATTGTGAACGATGCTCTGTGACCGGGGTCACTGAACAACTGTGTGATTATTGCGATCTTGTGTAAAAATCAAGATCAACATGTCTGACGAAACGATAACAACCCAAAAACCCAGGTATCAAAATTTTCTTGCTGGTCTGCTAAGCAACTGGCACTTCATGCGATGGCTTAGACTGGCGATCGGACTTTTCCTCATATGGCAAATGATCCAGAAGCCAGAGATCTTCACCGGATTGATCGCCGGTGTATTTCTGTTTCAGGCAATCACCAATACAGGATGCTGTGGAGCGAGTGGATGTCCCGTTCCCGGAAAGGAAAATAAGACATCTTCAGTAGAAGGCGAAGAAGTAGCATACGAAGAAATAAAACAGCGCGAACATGGAAGATAAGAAAACATTTAGCGGGATGATCAAAGGGAACATCCCTGTGTTGGTTGACTTTTCAGCCGAATGGTGCGGTCCCTGCAAGATGATGAAACCGATCCTGAAGGAACTGTCAGGGCGGATTGGCAACCAGGCGATCGTACTGAACATCGACGTTGACAAAAATCCGTCCGTTTCACAGGCTTATCAGATACGGAGTGTCCCCACGTTGATACTTTTTCAAAACGGACGCATCCTCTGGAGACAATCCGGCGTAGTAAACGCGACCCAACTTGAGTCGGTCATCAATCAAATTTCAGAAACACCTGTAAAAAGTTGATTTGTGTGACCAGGGTTACTGACCCGGGGGTGTATCAATAGCGAACTTTGTATCACAAAATTAAACCGCAAGAGATTATGTATTTTCAACACGTTTATGATAAGAGCCTGGCACAGGCCAGCTATTTTATCGGTTGTCAGAAAGCCGGTGTGGCAATGGTGATTGACCCGAAGAGGGATGTCGACACTTATCTCGAAATTGCGCAACAGAATAACATGAAGATCACGCATGTTGCGGAGACGCACATCCATGCAGACTTCCTGTCCGGCGCAAGGGAACTTGCGGCGCTTACGGGTGCTCAACTTTATTTATCGGATGAAGGCGGACCGGAATGGCAGTATGAATTCCCGCACGTCGGTCTGAAGGATGGCGATGTCATCAATGTGGGTAATCTGAAGTTCGAAGTACTTCACACACCGGGCCATACACCGGAAAGTATCAGCTTCCTCTTGACTGACAAACCTGCGAGCCCTGAGCCCGTGATGTTATTCACAGGAGACTTTGTTTTCGTCGGTGATATCGGGCGTCCCGATCTGCTCGAAAAAGCTGCCGGCCTCAAAGGCACGATGGATGCCGGCGCAAAGCAGATGTATACATCCATTAGAAAGTTCAGTGAATTACCGGATCACCTTCAGGTATGGCCCGGTCACGGCGCAGGCTCCGCCTGTGGAAAAGCATTAGGTGCAGTGCCTAGCTCTACCGTTGGATATGAGAAGATCAGAAACTGGGCGCTGCAATACGAAACCGATGAAAAAGGTTTTGTGCAGTATTTGCTTGCCGACCAGCCTGAGCCTCCGAAGTACTTTGCCATGATGAAGAAACTGAACAAGGTAGACCGTCCTTTGCTCACGGAAGTACCGAAGCTGAACAAGCTGTCGACGGAAGATGTGAAGAAGGCGCTTGAAAAAGGCGTAAAAGTTATTGACACGCGCTCCAAGACAGATTATGCCAAAGGGTTCATCCCCGGCACGATCAACATCCAGGGAAACAACGCTTTCGCTACTTGGATGGGATGGTTTGTCTCCTATGAGGAGCCGTTCATCCTGATCGCAGAAGAATCAAAACTCGATGATCTCACGCGCAAGCTGATGCGGATCGGGCTGGATAATATCTACGGATACATCGACAACGTAACTGACTACGAGAAAGCTGGCGGCACACTCTCGAAGAGTGAGACCATTAGCGCTGAACAGCTCGAGAGCATTTTGAAGACGAACCATACGCAGATCATTGACCTGAGAGGGGCTAGTGAATACAAATCCGGCCACATCAAGGGAACCGAAAACATCTTCATCGGAACGCTGGAGAAAGACCTGGACAAGATCAGGAAAGACCAGCAGGTCGTGATCCATTGCCAGGCGGGTGATCGCTCCGCGATCGGATATTCGCTCTTGTACAAGCATGGATTCAAGAATGTTAAAAACTACACGGGAGGAATCTCGGAGTGGGTGAATCAGGGGAAGCCTGTTGTTACTGAGAGTTGAAAGGTAAAAGGGTAAAGGGGTAAAAGGGTAAATAGGTAAAAAAAGGGTAAGAAGGTATACCTACTTACCTATTTACCTATTTACCTTCTTACCTTTTTTTGCCGGGCTGTGGATCAATTCACTTTTTGTTGCGCGCCTGTGCAACTACTTCTTTTGTAAGCGCTCCGGCTGTATTGGAAAATCCCGTCCGGACATACGTCAGTACATCGGCAATCTCTTCATCGCTCAAATAGTCGAAGGCCGGCATCGGATTGGCGTAATACTCCCCTTTGATCTCAACACCCTCCAAACCGTCCAGAACAATATTAACAAGCCGCTGCGTGTCTCCATTTACAAAGACGCCTTTTATCAATGGCGGTGCCAGGTTTGGCACACCACTGCCGTCGGCCTGGTGGCATGCAAGGCAATGCTGCTCATAAATCATCTTGCCTCTTGCGAAGGACGCTTCAACGTCGTGGCTATCCTGCGCAGGCAGGTCCGACGTTATCCCCATAACCATCACGGTCATGATCATTTTACAGATCTTCATTCAGCTCAGATGGGTTATTTGTACGTGATCTTAAAGATGGATCCCTTTACGTCATCAGAAACGTAAAGCGCGCCGTCGGGTCCCTGCGCGAGACCACAAGGCCTGTGCGTTGCCTGACCCGGCGCCTGGATGTCTTCCGTTCCCGCAAAATTGTCGGCAAAAACTTCCCATTCGCCGGAAGGCTTTCCGTTCCTGAAGGGGACGAAGGCTACAAAATATCCCTTTTGCGGCTCGGGCGCCCGATTCCACGACCCGTGAAAAGCAATAAAGGCACCGTTGCGATATTTTGCGGGGAACATATTTCCTGTATAAAACAGCAATGCATTCGGCGCGATGTGCGCCGGAAAAGCAACCACCGGATCGATCGCCTTTTCACCTCCCGTTTTTTTGCCGTCTCCACCGTACTCGGGCGCGAGGATCTTTTTCTTTTGAAAGGGATCATAGTACACATAAGGCCACCCGCAATCGTCACCCGCCTTGATGGCATACATCGTTTCGGCAGGAAGCTCTGCGCTTTCCTTTTCATCATAGATTTCAGGATACAACTGGAAGAGCTGATCCCTGCCGTGCTGTGTAACAAAGAGCTGGTTGAGCTGCCTGTTCCAGTCAAGGCCTACCACATTCCGCAACCCAGTAGCGTAGCGCTTGCCATCACCATATGTTTGATCTTTTTTCGCTGCATTGAACTGCCACACACCGCCGGCGGAATCCAGTACAGGACAAGGCATCATTCCCTTGGATCCTTTGGTGCGGTCCTTCTCCTGGCAGGCGTTTGAAAAGGCGCCGATGTTTACATACAGGCTTCCACGCCCATCGAGTGCGATGGATTTCGATGCGTGCTGGCGACGGTTGATCAACCCTGTGACGATGCGCTCGGGAGCATCGGTATTCTTAATATTTCCTTTCGCATCAAGGGCATAGCGAAACACTTCTTCGTCCGAAGAAGCATATAAAAAGTCACGGCTGAGTGCGATACCCGTTCCTGTAAAATCCCCAAACCCAGTACGTTTCTCCGCCTTGCCGTCCTTGTCCAGATCCTGAAGCATGATGATCCCGTGTCCTTCCTGCAGTCGCGAGAGCTTTACATACACCTGGCCCTGCGGCGTCACGGCAAGGTGTCTTGCCCTTCCCACATCGTCAGCGAATAACTGCGCGCTAAATCTTTCAGGAAGTTTCAGCGCTGGTTCCCGCTGAGCTTCTGCACGGAACCCCGACATAACCGCTGCCACAAGAACTACCATCAATGTTTTCATAGGTGTATCAATTTCGTACGCTAAGTTAGAAACTTGGTTCAATTGCCCTGCATTTGGGACTACTAAAGATCGCCTCGAATGATCCCGGCGGCCGGAGGCTTGTATTCAATTTGACTTGTGGAAAGCTTAAAGTGCTGGAGGGAAATTTCTGAGCGTCCGATCACCATACCAGCAAGGCTGGCAAATCTGCGAAACTCTGATTGGAGGGTGTTACTGCGTGTTTCGCGCTTCCAGTATCTTACTGAATGAACGCAGTGTTTCTGCGAGGTTATTTCTGATGATGGGATCTGTCAACCATGTTGGCAGTGTGGAACTTGGCCTGGTGGTGATATAATATTCAACCAGAAAACCCTCGACAGTCTTTGTAAAGACCCACTTGCCGCTGATGTC
>JBARAD010000133.1:0-30682 GCA_049791675.1 Chryseosolibacter sp. | reverse complement strand
GATCCAAAACATAATCCACCAACGGAGTCGCCGTGCGCGAATTACATACCCGACACGAGGACCGGCGTAGCACCGTTCATCAGAGCCCTCGAAGTGATCGGTGCAAGAACCTACGTTTCCGCGCCCCCCGCCGACAAATCGCCGCGTCCGGGACCATTTCAACCCTTAATCGCCTGTGTGGCAGATTCTTGCCAGTTTCCCATCCGCGATTTCGTTTAGTATCAATTTACTTTCTTTTGCTTTTCTTTTATCTCGATTATTGTAGATTTGTAAGAATGGGAAATAAATCGAAATCAAAAGAAATCGCAACGATGGCTAAAAGCTCCAATCGTGAATCTTTTACCCGAAGAGGTCCGTGCCAATCCTCGCTTTGATATCCAGGCGGTAGCGTCACGGGGATGAGCGTGGCGCTGGAGGTTCAGGGCTGGCCGGGCCATACCCCGGAGGGTGGAACAAAACAGAGAAATCACTCAACATAATTAAACAATTCGTTGACCCTGGGTTAACATTTGATCCCGGGTTCCTCACTATAATTGCGCGCACAATGAGAACGTTTACCAGGCAGGGATTTTTGCAGTTTTTATCAGGCATTTTCTCAACAACGTTTATTACCGGATGTGATTCGGATGAAAATCCGGAGCCGGACAAGAGAATTCAACTCCGCGAAGTGTCCGTCCCCGCGGAGATCAATGTTGTGCCGCAAGGCGAGATCACGCTTTCCGGGAAAGGATTTGCCGGGGGCGACAAATTCAAACTGATCCTCACTACGGATGCGACTCAGATTTACACCGTCGATATTCTTTCTTTTGACGAAGTCTCGGCAACGTTTACGCTACCGGAAGGATTTACCGCAGGCTCCTATCGGATCGTGCTCGTGCGTGGGGGTGAAGAGCTCTTGCTGGGAACAAGCAGGATCAACATCGTTATTGTTACTGATATTCCCGACAAGGATGGTATGACTGTCAAGGGGATTGTCCACAGTAATGGAGTCGGACTGCCCGGAGTGGTCGTCTCCGATGGATATGCGCTTACCACCACTGACGAAAACGGCATATACTATCTGCCTTCACAGAAGAAGACGGGCTTTGTATTCATCTCCGTTCCCGCTCACTACGAAGCCCCTGTTGAAGATAATATCCCGCAGTTCTTCAAGCGATTGGCGCCTGGCACCGGTGTTGAGCAAAAAGATTTTTCATTGACACCGGTTCCCAATAGCAAGCATGTGGTTGTTGCCATCGCAGATTGGCATCTGGCCAACCGCAATGACGACCTGTCGCAATTCGGATCGGGATTTCTTCCCGATGTAAACGCGCTGATCGCTGAATATGCCGCTGCCAATGCGAAAGTATATGGCCTGCCCCTGGGTGACGGTTCATGGGACGCCTATTGGTACGCGAACAATTTTGCGCTGGTGGAGTACAAAGCCGAGATGAAGAAAGTGAACTGCCCGATGTTCAATGTGATCGGCAATCACGACTACGATCCTTATGTCGCGAACGACTGGGAAGCCTCAAAAAAATACAGGGACATCATCGGCCCGACATACTACTCCTTCAACCTGGGCGAGGCACACTACGTGGTGCTCGATAACATTGAATACCTCAACACTGGTGGCGGTCCCGGAGTGGTCGGTCAGCGCAATTACAACGACGTGATCCCGGCAGAGCAGCTCGAATGGTTGAAAAAGGATCTGGAGACGATCCAGGACAAGACCGCTCCCCTGATCATTGCCATGCACGCGCCATTGCACCGCTCGCCCGGGCTTGACGAAAATGGTGAACAGGTCAATACGCTGTCGCTCAGCAACGGCGGTACGCTTGTCTCGGCATTGCAGGGCTTCTCCAAAGTATACGTTCTTACGGGACACGTTCATACGAACTATACGGTAAAATACAACGAGGCGATCACCGAATTCAACGTAGGGGCTGTATGCGCCACCTGGTGGTGGACCGGCAGAAGCGGCTATGCCAACAACCACATCTGCAAGGACGGAACGCCGGGTGGCTATGGTGTTATGGAGATCGATGGACGTAATGTAAAGTGGCATTACAAGAGCATTGGCGAATCCGGAGACTATCAGTTCAGAACCTATGACCTGAACAACGTACACATCACCGCGCAGGCCTTTGCTCCGAATTCTAACGACGAAGCATTGGCAGCATATGCGGGCGACTATGCCGCTCCGAATAAGAATAATGAAGTACTGATTAACGTGTGGGGATTCGGTCCCGGATGGACGATCGAGGTCCGCGAAGGCGGCACACAACTTCCGGCAACGCGCATGCCAGGGCTGGACCCTCTCCACGTCATCTCTTACGAAGCGAAACGATTGAACGCAGGTGCCGTGCCTACCGCAGCGTTTGTAACCGATCCCACAGCACATCTGTTCAAGGTTGCTGCCGCGAGTGCGACGTCAACACTTGAAATAAAAGTTACCGATCCCTTTGGGAAGGTGTACACCGAATCGATGCAACGTCCGAAAGAATTTACCTATACATCCAACTAACCAAATTACTAATGCTCAAACCATGTACTCAATGAAAAGATCAATCCCTACACTTATCACCGTATGGTTGCTATGGTTGGCTTCCATACAGACCATGGCCCAGCAAAGGGCGGTGACAGGAACCGTTCTTGATCCCGAGGCCGTCCCCATTGCCGGAGCCAGTATTGTGGTCAAGGGCACCACTACAGGAACGGTGACCGATGCTGATGGCACATTCAGCCTGAGCGTTAACCCTGACGCCGTGCTGGTATTTCAGTTTATCGGTTACGAAGCGCAGGAAATCCCGGTAGGCAATTCGACGACCATTGACGTTACGCTCCAGGAAAGCGTCACCGAGCTGGAAAGTGTTGTCGTCACCGCGCTGGGACTTACGCGCGAAGAGGAATCGCTCGGCTATGCGGTCTCGAAAGTGGGCGGTGAAGACATCACCCAGGTTCAGACCAACAACTGGATGAGCGGCATGAATGGCAGAGTGGCGGGTCTTACGCTGAACACGGCGAACAGCGGGCCCATCAGCTCCATGCGCGTAACGCTCCGCGGCGACCAATCTCTGAACTATGGCGCCAACGAAGCGCTCTTTGTTATTGACGGCGTTCCTGTGCGTTCGGGTACAACGGCAACTACCTCCAGCAGTAGCTATACGAACTCCGGCGCCGACTTCCCAGTCGATTATGGTAACGGTGCTAGCGATCTGAACCCGCAAGACATTGAGTCTATTACTGTGTTGAAGGGTCCTTCCGCCACGGCGCTTTACGGATCGCGCGCGGCCAATGGCGCGATCGTGATCACCACAAAGTCGGGACGTACCCAGAAAGGTATTGGCGTAACGGTAAGCTCGACAGTAGCTTTTGAAAAGGCTGGTTACTGGCCTGACTTCCAAAAGGAGTATGGCTCGGGCGGTGACATGGGCCAGAGCGAATACAACTTCTGGACACTTGATCCTTCCCTCGTGGGCGGAGCTACAGATCTTCCCGCCAGAAACCTTTCGCGCTATGCATGGGGTGAGAAATTCGAGGGCCAGCTGCGCTATCAATATGAAGGTAAGAACTGGGAAACCGGCCAAATCGAACGGACGCCTTTTGAATATCAGGACGATTGGTTCACCGGGATCTTCAAAACCGGTGTGACCTATACAAACTCGGTTGACATCAGCGGAAGTAATGGCGAAGGCACCAACGTGCGCCTTTCACTGAACCAGAACAAGAACGAATGGATATTGCCCAACACGGGTTTCGACAGAAAAAATATTTCGTTCTCATTCGAATCTCCGGTGAACAAGTGGATCAAATTCAGATCGAAAGTAAACTACTACAACACCGCCAGCGACAACATGCCGATGGCCGGCTATCACCAGACGACGGTGATGTATAACCTGATGTGGGGTTACAACAGCAACTCCATGAATGACTGGAGGGACGAGTATTTCCTCGGGCGCTTTAATGCGATCAACCGTAACTCGGCGCAATCACAAGATGGAAATAGTCTCGTCTTTGCCGGCACCGGTTCCTATAATCCCTATCGCATATTGTATGAGGAACTGAACTCCATGGATAAGGATCGCGTCTTTGGCTTCGCGGGCTTCTCCGTTGATCTGGGTGATCTTCTCAAAGGACTTACGTTGGATATGAAGACCGGTTTGGATATGAGTACCGAATTCCGGACACAACGCAAACCGCATATGACGAGCGGATGGGAAAACGGTTTCTACCGGGAACAGTCACTGACAGACTTTGAATCCAACACCGACTTCCTGCTGAAGTATGATGGCAATGTTGTCGACCGGCTCTCAGTAGTAGCAGGCGTTGGGGCGAACAATATGGTCCGAGTGCACCGGAGAAATGCAGTCCAATTGGACGAACTCGATATCCCTGGCGTATATCACATTGACAACGTGCCTTCAGGTATCTTCCCTGACCCCAGCAACTACCGCAGCAAAAAGGTAATTAACAGTTTGTATGGCTTTACCACCTTCGGCTGGGATGATAAATTCTATCTGGATCTGACTGCGCGGAACGACTGGTCCAGTACCCTGGCGCCGAACAACTGGTCCTATTTCTATCCTTCGGTCGCCGCCAGCGTATTGCTCGACCGTGTGTTCAATCTGCAGTCGGCAGCGCCCGCTGTGTCGCTGGCTAAACTTCGTCTGTCATGGGCGAACGTAGGTAACGACACAGATCCGTACTCGCTTGATCAGTATTACGGCGCTTCGTCTATCAGCGGGGGCTATACCATGCCGGGCAACATCACCAACCCGTTGATCAGACCGGAAAACGTGGAGAGCTGGGAGCTTGGATTGGACACGCGCTTCTTTCAAAACCGGGTGGGACTTGACGTGGCCGTGTACAACTCATCTACCACCGACCAGATCATCGATGTAGGCGTGGACCCCATCATAGGTGCGTCGTCCATGAAAATAAACGCAGGCGAGATCAACAACAAGGGTATTGAAGTGGCGCTGAACGCTACACCTGTAAAGAGCCGCAACTTCTCCTGGGACATCAATGTAAACTGGTCAAAGAACAAGACTACGCTGGTGAGCCTTCAGGACGGTTGGGATCCGGTTACTCCTTTGCAGACCGACATGGGAACAACCATTGGCGGAAGACTTTTTGTGCACTCGTACATCGGCGAGGAAATGTACCAGCTCTACGGCTTTGGCCTGAAGCGGGCACCTGAAGGTTCTTATTACCTCGATGCCGACGGAAACAGCGTGGACGTCTCCGGTCAGGTGATCATTGATCCGGTTACAGGTCTGCCTTCATTGACCACGGACCCTGATGTACATCTCGGCAAAGTCAATCCCGACTGGAGAGGTGGTTTCAACACGTCATTCCGCTACAAGAACTTTTCGTTTAACGCGATGTTCAGTTACCAGTGGGGTGGAAGGCGATTCTCCATAACCCATGGTATCCTGTCGTATCAGGGCAAACTGGCTAACTCACTGGAAGGTCGCTATGATGGCATCGTAGCAGATGGCGTTAATGTTGTTTCTACGGATGAAAATGGCGCAGGTGAATACCAGGTCAACAATACCGTGACCAGCAACATCTACACGTACTACCAGGCGAGAACCCTCGACCGTTACAATGGTGAAGCGCACACGTTCAACACGTCGTTCCTGAAATTCCGCGAGGCAAGGCTGACATACAATCTGCCGGCATCACTCCTGAAGAAGACGAAAGTGATTCAGGCCGCCAGCATCGCCGTGTTTGCCACCAATATCTTTTCGTTGGATAAATGGCCACAGTTCGACCCCGAGGGCGGCATGATGACCGGTTCCAACATCTTTACAGGTATTGAGGCCGGCGCTTACCCGATGACCCGCACACAGGGCGTAAACGTGAGATTATCGTTTTAATTTTTAACCGGACAAGAGATGAAAAAAATAAAATCGATCATACTGTGCGGGCTGATAGTTACCTGTCTGAACGCCTGCACCGACGACTTCCAGGAAATCAATACGAATCCTAACCGTACCACGGTAGGCATGATACAGGCATCGGCTATGTTTGAGCCGCTCCTGTACAATTCGGCCAACCAGTGGCTGAACCGCACCTGGTACTACAACAATGAGCTGATGCAGTTCACAGCACATACGGGGGGCGTTACCCGCAGGGAGCATCTGTACTTCTTTGAAGATTCCAGGGACTGGTATGGCTTCTGGAACCATTATGCCACCTATGGTAAGAACGCGAAGCACATGTACGACCTGGCCGTAGCGCAGGACAACGAGGCGTTGAGGGCCATTGCGCTTACATTCAAAGTACTCTTCTTCTCGAACATGACCGATATGTTCGGCAACATTCCCTATGAGGAAGCCTTCCTGGGAAGAGAGGCTGGCGGAACGCTCACCCCGAAGTTCAATACACAAAAAGAGGTGTATGAACTGATGTTTGCAGACCTGGAACTGGCAAATGAGATCTATGCGTCAAGCCCGGTTTTCCTAAAACCTGAACTGGATGGTATGTATGCAGGCGACATGGCAGCATGGCGGAAGTTCAACAACGCGTTGTACCTCCGGTTGTTGAGCCGCGTAAGCGGTCGCGCCGAAATGAACGCTGGGGTTAGAATGACCGGGATTATAAACAACCCTTCCCAGTATCCTGTATTTACCTCCAATGCGGATAATGCAACGGTGACGTTCACAGGTACCGACCCGTACATCAGCAATTTTGGAACGGAGACAGAGAGTGGGTTCACTTCCAGTGGAAGGAAGCTCACCGAACAGCTCATCAAAATGACCGTGCAAACCGATGTGAACGGAAATCAGGTATACGTTGATCCGCGCCTGCCGATTATCGGAAAGAAAAATCCGGTAGCGCAGTCGAACCCCAATAATATCTGGAAGGGCACTAAATCAGGCGCTGCGGAAGATGAGCGTGCTGCTGCAGACGCCGGCTCATCGTGGCTCAACTTTAAGGTCTTTTGCAGACGCGACGCGCCCGCCACGTATATGGATTATGCTGAAGTGCAATTCATTCTTGCGGAAGCTGCGCTGAAAGGGCTGATCTCCGGTGGCGAAGCTGCGGCCAGGACTTACTATGAAGCCGGCATCACCGCCTCCATGGAGAAATGGTCCGGGCAGGGTGCATATTCCGAAACGCCGGCAAGCATCACACAAGCGGACATCGATGCCTACCTGGCGTCTCCGCTTGGCTCATGGGATCTGGCAGCCGACAAAGCGGAGGCGATCGGCAATCAGAAATACCTGGCGCTGTTCTGGATTGGCATGGAGGCCTATCATGAATACCGCAGAACAGGCTACCCTGATCTGACGATCGGCGCAGGCACAGTCTACAACGACCACGTACTGCCTACACGCTTCGGATATCCCGCGATCACTATGTCGACCAACACAGCCAACGTGAATGCGGCACTAAGCGACATGGGCGGAGCGAATGACATGAAGACACCGGTGTGGTGGAGCAAACAAGCTATCGGTAACTAAAGATATACAGTAAACTAAAGACAGTTGACATGAACAATTCATATTCAACCCTCCGACGAGGGACATTCATGATGGCGTTGCTGATGACATGCGCAGGCGTGTTTCAGTCGTGTGAGGAAGAAGAGCCTTCTTCACCTCCGGGCTTCAGCATTGAAGGCGACGCGACCGGATTAACCGCCGGAGTAGACGGAAAGACGGAAAGCTTTGTGGTGCGCGGCCATGGCGCATGGCAGATCGTGCCGAAAGAAGAAGGCGACTGGGTAAAGATATTTCCCGACGAAGGCGAAGATGATGGCATCTTTAAAATCACCGTAAGCCCCAACGAGGGATTCGAAGAACGGGTGCTCAACCTGGCGTTTGTTGTGAATGGCGAAGAGCAGCCGGTGTTGTTCCGGGTGGAGCAGGAGGCCAACCTGCCTTACATCATCCTGCCTGAAATCGTGAGCATTCCTTCTCCCGGGGGAGACTTCGACGTCGCGGTCACATCCAATGTTGCGTGGAGCTATACGCTCAGCGACGGGGCGTGGCTCACCGAGGTTTCCAGGACAACGGACAAGGTAACGTTGAACGCGGCTGCCAATCAGGCGTTGGCGAGTCGTTCCGTAACCATGACCGTCACGGCCGACGCCTACCCTGGCGTTTCACAGACCGTGACGTTGGAGCAGTCGCCCGGCACCATTGTGCTGGAAGAAGATTTCTCCTGGCTTGCGTATGGAAGTGCAGTGCCGTACACCACTACAGGCGAAACGAGAATTTCCAGCTGGACGCCAGAACAGCTGGCCAAAGGCTGGACAAGCTCGATGAACCCTGTTAGCAACGACCAGCCATTGTATGCGCGTCAGGGCTTTGTCAAGCTTGGCAAGACTGGCTATGGTGGCGACCTTGTATCGCCGAAGCTGTCGACCATTGAAGGAACGAAGGATCTGAAGGTAACTTTCAAAGCCGCAGCTTATCTGTCCTCAACGGGTTCGGTCGTCGATTCCCGTGTGCTGGTCATAGAAGTACTTGGCGCGGGTACCCCCAGCGTTGGCGTGATCATGGTGGAAAATGTGCCCAACACGAAGCCGGAGGATGACGCCGGTGTGGTGAATGATATCTGGGCGGATGACCGCGCCTTCACGTTCACGATCACGGGTGCGACCTCCGATACGCAGATCAGATTCCTTGGGAAAGCTTTTGACCTGCGGGCCGAGACTCCTACGACGAACCGCATTTTCCTTGATGATATCAAGGTCGAGATAGTGGAATAGGCTTAACAACAAGATCGATGACAGGTCTGTGCGCGTGAGTGCACAGACTTTTTTTTTGAGGCAGGTTTTGGATCCAGAACATCCCTGGCGTACACTTGTGACAACCAAATCCAACTCATGGAAACATTAGGTGCCGGCCGATGAAATAATCAGAGCGTGCAAGCGTTCCCTATCTGACACTCTGGCTCATCTCAAAAAGACGTTGATCCTCTTATTCGTGAAGCTCCTCTTTCACATCATGATATTCAGCAGCATGCTGGCCTTATCGGCTTGTAATGTCCATGCTCAAAAGAGTCCGCAGCGGACATCCTCTGCGCGTGCCGCTTATGGAAATGCCGTATCTGATTTCAAAGCCAATAAGAAGAAGAATCAGAAAAGAAAAAAGAAAGCGCGCAAGGAAGGCAAACGAAAGGAGAAGACGACAAACAACAGGTCCTATTGGCACGGCCGCCCGTATTAGGATAGTGGGAGCAAGTTTCCCGGTGAAATCCAGCGACTCGTGCCAGAAAGTTTCTGCCCTGGCGTTAGTCCTTCAAACTCCTGGTTGTCATTCGGATGTAAGAATGACCCTTCCATTTTCAGAATCAGCGATTGCATAATGTCATAGCAGCGCATCGATGAGCGTTGGATCACACTTGATCCAGGTCAATTCCTTTCTTGCCCGACATCAATGCTCACCGGATCATTCCGCGATAACTTTGTCTGATCAAACGCGCCACCGGGAACGGGAACCAAAGTGTTTAGCGCTCTCCCGTGATGCGCGTTCAGGTCAAACATTGGAGACTTCGGGTTACAGCCTGGGCCTCCTTATTTCTTGTTGAATTAAAAAAGATATGATTATGAAAACTTCACCAAAACAAATCGTTGTAGTGGGAGGCGGATTTGCCGGAATCAACTTTGTCAAAGCATTGGCCGGGGACGACAACTTCGAGGTGACGTTGGTGGACAGCAATAACTTTCATTCATTTTCGCCCCTTTTGTATCAGGTCGGTATGGCTTTCATAGAGCCATCCAACATCAGCTATCCATTCAGAAGACTATTCCAGGGAAAGAAAAATCTTCGCTTTCACTTAGGACAATTAAGAAGTGTTGATATTCAGAAGAAAACAGTGGATACAACCAATGGTATATTGCAATACGATAAATTGGTGTTGGCGGCGGGCACTGAGAGTAACTATTTCGGAATGCAGAACGTGAAGGAACATTCACTTCCGCTAAAAACCATCAGTGATGCAACCAATCTCCGGAATCATTTATTGCTGGGCATGGAAAAGGCAGTCAATGCCACAGATCCCGTTGAGCGCCAGCGTTTACTGAATGTGGTGATTGCCGGCGCGGGGCCCAGTGGCGTTGAAGTGGCCGGAATGCTTGCGGAAATGTCAGCATCGATCGCCCCCAAAGAATATCCTGAAATAAAGGATTTGATGCCTTCGATCTTTCTCGTGGAAGCAGCGCCTGTAGTGCTGGGTCCTATGAGTAAAAGATCGCAAGACGAAGCGTATCGTGTACTGAATAAATTGGGTGTAAAGATTCTGTTAAATACAGCCGTTAAGGATTATGCTGACGGGAAAGTTGTCTTTGCAAATGGCGAGTCGATTCCAACACACTCGCTGATATGGACGTCAGGCGTGATCGGTCGTGAAATTCCTGGTTTGCCCTCATCATCCATTGGACGCGGAAGAAGGGTAGTGGTGGATGAGTTCGCCAAGGTGAAGGACATAGATAATGTTTATGCCATTGGAGACATTGCGCTGCAAACATCGGATGCGAAATATTCTAACGGGCACCCACAGCTGGCGCAGGTGGCCATTCAGCAAGGATTGGCGCTGGCAGAACATTTCAAACGTGAAGCTAGGGGTAAATTGCCCATGCCTTTCGTGTACAATAACAAGGGAACTATGGCGATCATATCGAAGTATCGGGCGGTCGTTGATCTCCCGGGGATGTTCATTAAAGGGACAATGGCATGGGTTGCATGGCTGTTTATTCACCTGATCCCGATCGCAGGATTTCGAAATAAGATGGCGTTAAGTTTTAACTGGATGTGGACATTTTTTACGAACGACCCGACGCTAAGGTTGATTATTCGACCAAGATTGAACGGCTGAATCTGGTTAGACTACCGGTAGGTTTACACACCGGTAGTTTCGGTACGCCCGATCGGTTTGGCTTACGGATTAACAACCTCACACTTTGATCTGAAATCCCTAATCGCTATTTTCAAGACATTCGACAGTCCACGATATGCTTTTGCAGATCGATCTTTTAGCATTGGACTCGGGAATTCTAAATCGATTCGAATGTTCGAGAAATTAATGAAAGGCATCAGCGAGAAGGTTTCGCTTACCGCGGAAGAGTTTGAGGTGCTTAAACCGTTTTTTATTCCTAAAAAGGTCCGTAAACGTCAGTATGTTTTAAACGCAGGAGATGTCTGTCGGTACATTACTTTTGTTGAAAAAGGATTACTGCGTTCGTTCACTGTGGATGATGAAGGTCACGAACACGTGGTCCAGTTTGCAATTGAAGGGGGGTGGATTTCTGACATGGGAAGTTTCGTCTCCGGAGAAGACGCATGGTATAATATCGAAGCGCTCGAGGATTCGGAATTGTTAAATCTCACCAGGCAGTCAATGGATGACTTGTTAGCCAGGCTCCCGGTTATGGAACGTTTTTTCAGGATACTCATGCAAAACAACATTGTGGCCCTCCAACGAAGAGTTATTGCCTACATGAGCCTGTCTGCCGAAGAGAAATATTTGAAGCTGATAGAGGTTGCCCCGGACATTATAACCAGGGCATCACAGCAGCATATTGCGTCGTACCTGAGTGTCACGCCTGAAACCTTGAGTAGAATCCGAAAGAAGATATCGGAGCGTTAGTAGATAATAGGTGGATTTCAGCAACGATTTCAGGTTCTCACTGATTTATGCTCATGGATAATGCGCAGGTTCAAAAGAAGGGAATAAGGTTGGTGAGGGGGAGGGATTCATTTTTTTTCTACTGAGGGAATAAGGTTTGTGTGTGCTCCTTAATACGCCCCCGTGACAATCAGAGTCGTGCCAGGTCCGTGACGCGCAACGTATTTGAGATAGTGTTCGATTGAATTTCATTATCCTGTCAGCACATCGATCACAGGGCAGGATTGCTGCAGTTTATTAAGCGCTAGCCCATCAACATCACACACAAACATTGTTGCAGACATTCTGATCCCTGCACAAACCAAACCTTATTCCCTTCGTAGCACAACATGCGCCCCACCACCCTCGAACCTTATTCGATTATTTTCGGAGTGTGCGCGTTGAGAGATCCGATGCATCAAGAATAGAACTAAAGACATCACAGCGCTGACGCGGCGAAGTCTATATCCGGGATAATTACTCGCTATTGATAACGACAGGCAGTCGTCTTCTTAAATGCTGTCATTGTAGATGAATCAAAGCACTTGATCTAGATCAAGCGCTTTCTTATTTCTTGTCAATGCCCAACGGAGGCGTTTGCCATAACTTTGTTTCATGAAACAAGACAAATTATGGCAACGATAAAAACAATCGCGATCGTAGGAGCAACCGGAAACATGGGCTCTGCTATTGCCAGAGCACTTTCTACTAGCAGCAATTACAGATTGCTGCTCATGTCGAACGACCAGGACAAACTGTTAGACCTCAGGCTGGCTTTAGAGAAATCAGGATCAGAGGTGTACGCGCTCAGCTGTGCAAAAGAAGCATCATGGGAGGCCGATATTATTATTGTAGCAACACCGTATGAAGCTGAAAAAGAGGTGGCTGAAAAGATACGGGAGGTGGGGACCGGCAAGATCGTGATCAGCATCTCAAATCCGCTGAACAGTGCTTACAGTGACCTGGTCACTACGCCGGATACAAGCGCCGCTGAAGAGCTTCAAAAGCTGCTCCCAAATTCGAAAGTGGTGAAGGCATTCAACACAACATTCGCAGCAGACTTTGTGACACCCGTGATTGATGGCAAGACCGCGGATGCATTCATCGCTGGAAATAATAGTGATGCGGTTGAAACTGTTTCGGCGTTGGTGAAGACTGCAGGATTCAATCCGATCGTAGCAGGCGACCTGACGGTAAGCAGGACACTGGAGCGCATGCAATTGCTCCTGATCCAGTTGACCATGAAATACAATTACAATTGGTTAGCCGGATGGAAAATACTTCATCGATAAAATAAAGTATTGTAGGAAGATAAGATGAAATCATTCATCGGCTTAAGATATTCATTGCCTTGTAAATATTGTACGATTCCAATATGCGTGTACATGAATGCTTGATCCGGATCAAGTTCTTTCTTATCCGGCATCAATGGCGATCCGATGGTTGAGGACTAATTTTGAAGTAAGAAAAAAAAGTACGAAAAATACAAACACAACAATTTATGGAAACCACAGTAAAAAGCGTAGTAAAAACAAAATGGACTTTAGATCCCACACACAGCGAGCTTGCGTTCAAGGTTCGTCATATGATGATCACCAACGTAAAAGGTGAGTTCAGAAAATTTGATGCAAGCATTCTGACAGAGGGTGTTGATTTTACGAAATCATCAATTGATGTAACGATTGATGCCGGCTCGATCTTTACAAATGACGACAGCCGGGACGGTCACCTGAAAGGCCCGGATTTCTTCGACGCGGAGAAATATTCAACGCTGACGTTTCAGGGCAAAGCGTTGGAGAAAGCGGATGCCGGTGAATACAAACTCAAAGGTATACTGACCATCAAAGGCGTAAGTAAGGAGGTAACGTTGGATGTGGAGTTTGGCGGCATCAACAAAGATCCCTGGGGTAATGAGAAGGCTGGTTTTTCACTTGAAGGAAAGATCAATCGCAAGGATTTTGGTCTTAACTGGAACGCTGCGCTTGAGACTGGTGGCGTTTTGGTGAGTGATGAAGTGAAGCTCAGCGCCGAGGTGCAGTTTGTGAAGCAGGGATAACTACGGTTGACCTGAAGTTTTGACAAAAAGAACGTATAACTAAACATTAATAATCATGAGCTTAAAAAATAAATCGATCATTATAACCGGTGCGGCAATGGGACTTGGTCTCGCGGCAGCAAAGGAATTGGCCGGACAGGGTGCGAATCTTACACTGGTGGACTTCAACGAAAAATCCCTGGGTGAAGCCCGGAAGGAGATTGAAGTCGGGTTTCCATCGGTGAAGGTCGTTACTGTGGTAGGCGATGCTTCTAAGGAGGAGGACGTCAAGAAGTATGTGGACGCTGCAGTGAAAGCGTTTGGAAGAATAGATGGACTTTACAACAACGCGGGCATCGAGGGAAAACAAGCCCCCATGACGGAGTACGATATCAGTGTCTTTAAAAAAGTAATTGACATTAACCTGATGGGTGTGTACTACGGAATGCGTCATGTAATTCCGGTGATGCAAAAGCAGAAATACGGCCGAATTGTAAACGTGGCCTCAGTCGGTGGATTGAGAGGAGTGATGAATCAGGTGGCGTATGTGGCGAGTAAGCACGCGGTGTCCGGAATGACGAAAAATGCGGCCCTGGAGTATGGACGTGACGGTATCACTACAAACGCCATCGCACCGGGGGCAATCCTTACGCCCATGGTAGCTGAAGCATTCAAGCAGGTGAATCCTGCTGATCCAAAAAAAGCCGAGTCGGATTATGCGCAACGCAACCCGACTAAACGACTGGGACTTCCCCATGAAGTGGCCAGGGTGGTAGCATTCCTGCTGAGCGAAGAGGCCTCGTATGTCAGTGGACAGACCATTGCCATCGATGGGGGCGAATCAAACAGTTACGGTAACGCATAAGGAAATTAGTCACGGAACCCGTGTCAGCTTCCTGGCCGAGCCTATTGCTGCTTATCCGGGCGGCACGACTGAATTTCTAACAGAATCCGCAGCCGCGTGGCGAAGGGAACAATAGTCTTAAACCAGATCAATACTTTTTCTTAAACCAGGTCTTTGGTGTGATTCGCGAATGCGGGGTTGGTCTCTTCCTCCTTTTTCCGGCTTAAAAAGTTCCTCCGCGATGTTTTCATCGTTGTTTCTTTTTTCGGGTGTTTCGTTTGCAGTGAGGAAATCATCCGGTAAAAAACACTTACCCGGGCCAGTAGCCATTACGTGGCTGCAGGCCCGGGTTTGTGTAGGTCTCCGCGAATGTTTTACCACCCCGGATTCTGACCCAAAGCAGGATTCAGTATAATTTCGCCTTCCGGTATGGGCCACAGGTAATCGCGATCGAGATTAAATTGATAACCGTTCGGGAAAGCATTCTTCAGGATATCCAGGTGGCCGTCTGCAGTAACAGGCAGTCCGGGATCATTGTTGAACTGGTCAGCCTTGGCGCCAACAGGTCTTGTCCCGATCAGGTATTTCATGGCAGCCCACCGGAAGAGATCGTCCTGACGGAAGTCTTCGGAAACAAGTTCGACTAACCGTTCGCGGCGCACTTCATTGATGATCGGCGATAGGTCCGGATACTGCCAGTTCGGGTCAGCGGTGATGGTGCCGAGTACGAGGTGCGGCATGGCGACCCTGTCCCTTAACAGGTTGATGGACATATCCAGGTCTTCCTGTGTCAATGTTCCCAACTCTGTCTTGGCCTCCGCATAGTTGAGCAACACCTCGGCATACCGGTCATTGATGGTGGGACTTTCCTCTTCCTGAGAGGAGTGATATTCCACTAATTCCAAATATTGCTTGCGTTGCTGGTAACCTGTAGGACTTGCATAAATGTTGTCCTGGAACAACCGGTCAAAAGCTTTGTCATAGTATTCGATCCGCCCATCGGCATACTTATACCAAACGCTGCCTTGTGTCCAAACGGTTTGCGCGAACCTGGGATCACGGTTCATGGCCTCCTGTTCAATGGTATTGTCTCCCTGATACAACGGGCTGACCGCTATCGGTTGTCCGTCTGTGGCAAGGTACTGGTCGACCAGACTCTTAGTCAATCCTTTTGAATCCGGAGTCGCCAGCGTAAAAAGTTTTCTGTGCGCAGTAATGTCCAGGCTCACATCCATCTTCGTCCACCGCATGGCTTCAGGGTTGTTTGTATGGTCCCTCCAATTGAAAGTATTGTAATAATCGCTCTGCGGATTACCGGTGGTATGGAGCGAATAAAGGCCTGAGTCCATGATCTCCCTGGCAGCTGCAGCAGCTTTGCTTAGATATTTGTCTGGATTGGCGTTGCTGACACCAAACGGTGTACCGGCGTGGTATTTCTCCCATGTGCCTTCGTAAAGCGCCACGCGTGACTGCAACAGGAGCGCAAACCATTTGTTCAGCCGGGAATAGCCATCGCCCCTTTCAGTCATGAGGTACATGGCAGCAGTGTCGAGATCTGCAATGATATTGTCAGCAATAACATTCCTGGGATCCCTTGCACCATAGAGTTCCGGAGAATCCATCGTCAGCACTTTGTCGATCCATTGTACGTCGCCGAAATTTCTCAACAAGCCCCAGTAGAAAAAAGCCCTGAAATAATGCGCTTCGCCTACCGCCTGTTTGATATCATCAAATTCTCCTGGCCATTGCCGGGCTTTTTCAAGGACGTAGTTTACACGACGAACATCGGCATAGTTATATCCAGGACCATCATTGATCGTCGATAACCCAAGGAAATGCTCCGGAAGGCTGTTGTTGGTAATCTGAACATCGGTCTGAACATCACCCCAGGAATCTCCCGGGTTCTGGCCTTCTCCTGTCTGAGGATGAAACCGGTTTACATATACAAGGAAATCACCGGGTTTTTTGAAGAAGGCGGCTTCCGTGGTTTCGTCCAGGGGGTTCCTGTCAAGAAACTCATCCTGACATGAATAGAAAGTCATGCTCAACCCAGCCAATACGATAATTAACTTTAGTTTATTCATGGTTCTGATTTCTTAAGTTCTTAAAAAGTTATGTTCAGCCCCAGAGAATACATCTGGGTGATGGGGTAAGTCCTCATGAATGTATTTGAGGCAACCATATTTTCCGGCTCAAATACTTTGTCCATGGACTGGAACGTCAGCAAATTCTCACCCGAAAAATAAACCCTCAGGTAATCGATAAATGTTCGCTGCACGATGTGCTTGGGCAGCGTAAATCCGATCTGGAGATTCTTCAGGCGCACGTATCTCGCATTGTCGATAAACCGGGTCTGTGTCTGAAAGTTCTTGTTCCTTTGGCTCGAAAAATACGGTTTGGGCTGGAAGGCGTCTGTATTCGGTCCCAGGAAATTGGTTTCGTTGGCGGGCCTCCAATAATCAAGATGCTGGGAGCCCTCCAGCAATATTGCAGAGTTCGGATTGCTGAGGTGTCCCCAATAAAACTCAGAACCGCTATTAGGAATGAATGGATGACTGCCAATTCCCTGCCAGAACATATTGAAATCAAGACTCTTCCATTTGACTCCCGCTGAAAGACCTAATTGGTACCTGGGCGTCGTGTTTACAATTACAGACAGGTCGCCGTGATCTTCCAAAGTTTGTAAGCCCGGATCAACCTTTCCGTCCTGGTTAAGATCCACATACTTCATATCGCCGGGTCCCCAGGTCGTATAGTAATAGGTCTGGTCTGGCATATCTTCCCCGTCCTGCTGTATCAGGCCATCCGTTGTGAGACCCCATACGTCCCCGTGCTTTCTCCCTGCATACCAGTCATAGATTCCGCCGGTTTCATTGATATATTCCAGGATCTCGGTTTGATAATCCCCGAGCATAAACTTGCCATTATAGGAAAAATCACCAACCTGATCTTTCCATGACAAGGTTAATTCATAACCTTTGGTGGCAAGCCTGGCATTGTTGGTGGGCGGCGCACCCGCGCCCAAAACCGAAGGAAGCTGAACCGAAGGCCCCATCATATCCTCTGTGATCCTGTAATACCAGTCAAACTCCGCTGTCAGGCGGTTATTCAGAAATCCTGCATCCACGCCGATGTTGGTAGTCCTGATCGTTTCCCATGTCAATCGCTGGGATCTGATCTGAGGCATGTCTGCATAGATAGGACGTACGCCATCAATAATGCGACCTAACAATGGCTCAATGGGAATTCTTTCCAGGTACAGATAATTTTGTGCATTGGGATCATGCACTTCCTCAAAGGACTGGCCATGTTGTATGATTTGATCGGCAACGATATTCTGATTTCCCAATGTGCCATAAGAAGCTCTCAGTTTCAGATTCTGCACATAGGGCTGTATCGGATCCCAGAAATCCTCGCTTGAAATATTATACCCCACAGAAGCCGAAGGGAAAAATCCCCATCGCTGGCCATCTTCATACCTTGATGTACCATCATAACGGGCATTGAGCTCTAACAGGTACTTTTCATTGAAGTTGTAATTGATGCGCCCGAAATATCCTTGGAGCGCCCAGTGATTGACCGCATCGTCAACGGTTCTGGTTCCAAGGGCTGTAGAGATTGAAGGCACATCCAGGCTGGTCAGGTCAAATCCTTCGGCCGTCATCCAACGGTTGAAGTCGTAATGCTGTTCATACCCTGCCATGGCCGAAAAGTAGTGGCCACCGATCTCCTTCTCATACCGTGTAGTACCGGTAAAAACTGTATACTGCCCCGTTCGCACCTGCTCATAAATACCTGTTTGGGGAAAACCAATGTTTCCGATCAATCCGGTTGCAATGGTGACATCCACCGGGTACTTCATGTTTGTCGTGCTTCCAGACCGGTTCGTATAGCTGAACCTGAGGTTTGTTTTCCATCCTTTTACAGGTTCCAGTTCCGTACTCGCGGAAAACATTGAGTTGTTATCTTCTGTCTCGACTCTGCCGCCATTCATCATACCCACCATCAGCGGATTGTTGATGGTTCCGTCAATATTGTACTTCGGCATGGTGGGCCACAAGATGTTAACGTGCATCCAGTATCCGCTCCTGTCACCCCAGACGCCTCCATTGGGCTGGTCTTTTTTGACTTTCGCGGCCCGTGCGCTGAAGTCAAGTTTTAGCCAGTCATTGGCACGTGTCGATACATTGGCGAGGAAATTATATCGTTCATAATGGTCATTGCCCCACGTGAATATCCCGGGCTGGTCCAGAAGTCCGACGGTTGCATAATACTGCGTATTCTTGGTACCCCCTTCGACGTTAATATTATGTTTTTGCTGCACGCTGTAATCCCTGAAATATTCCTGCGCCCAGTCGACGTTGGCATTTCCCATCCACCTGCCTTGCCATATGCTGTTCGGTGGCTGATCGGGATTATAGGGATAAGGGTACGTGCCTTCCATATATCCTTTGATCCTGTCCATTTGCTCAGGGCCGAAAGTCGGGCTCAATCCTGCATTCGCCCTTGCCTGGTTGAATACCGTTGCGTAGGTATACGAGTCCATCATGTCGGGAACATATATCGGTCGGTTGATAGAGGTGATGTTGCCGTAAGAAACCCTCAGGGGTCGGTCATCTCCTTTTTTAGTCTGTATCAGGATAACACCCGTTGCAGCACGCGAGCCATAGATCGCCGCCGAAGCTGCATCCTTCAATATCGATACGCTTTCTATGGATGACGGATCTACTAAATTGATATCCATTTCTACGCCGTCGACCAACACCAGGGGTGCTGAGTTACCACTGATGGTGCCGACACCCCTTATCTGGAATTTCTGAGAAGCACCTGGTTCACTGCCCCGCATGTTCATATTGATCAACATGCTCGGCGCCTGTCCCTGCAAGAGTTGCCCCACCTGTGCCGCTGGCCTGTTTGAAAGGTCTTCGCCCGAAACAACATCGATGGCTCCGGTAAGGTTGATCTTTTTCTGTTCACCATAGCCTACCACCACAACTTCTTCCAGGTTCTGCACGTCCTCCTGTAAGGTGATATCGATGACAGACCTGCCGTTCGTGGCAACCTCCTGGGTTAGATACCCGATAAATGAAAAAACAAGCACCGCGTTGTCGTTCCCAACAACCAGCGAAAACCTGCCATCGGCATCGGTAGTCGTACCATTCGAAGTACCCTTCTCTACTACGCTGGCGCCCGGAAGCGGTTTTGATTCCGCATCCAGCACGGTTCCCGTGATCGGTAAAGCGGAATTTGCTGCAAACGATACCTGATACCTGTTTTCGGTATCAGCTGCGGCAGCCGATGGTTTGTACAACGAGATCCTGTCCGCGATCAACTTGTAACGAATATTCAGCGGACCTAATAGCGCGTCAAGGACGTCCGCCAGCGTTTGCCCCGAGGCTTTCACTGAAACTTTCTGATCCTCTTCAATAACGGATGGGCTATACGTGAATTTTACACCTGCGAGCCGCTCAATCCTTGAGAGGACCTTTTTAAGCGAGCTGTCCTGTATCTCAATGGATATCTCCTTATCCATGATACCCTGGCCGCTCAGATCGTGCGCATAAGCCATAGAAGCGAGGAGAAGGGCCAGGAACGTCTGTACACTCAGTATTTTCATAAGGCGTAATGCTCCTCCACAGCATTGATGCCGTAGTGTTTTTTTCATAAATTTGAATGTTTTGTTTGATGGAACTGAACTTGGACAAAACTCCGTTGTCCTTCGGATAACGGAAACTTACAGCCGGGGGTATGACCGTACCTCCGGCTCGTTTTTTTCTGTAGTTTTCTATCTCATAAGTTGTACGGTTATTGTTTTAAATATTTTCCGGTAACGCCATTCAATCGCAGCCTTTTCCGCTGATCAGTATCCGCGTCCCTTTTACTTCATAGGTTGAACCGATGGAATTGCTGATCACATCCAGCATATCATAAAGCGTCATTCTTGAAACATCGCCCGTAAAAGTGCATCGGCAGATACTGTCATTTTCCGTCACCACTTCAATACCAAAGCGCGACTGGATATCCGTCAGTACAGTCCTGAGGGGAGTGTTCTCAAAAACAAAAGAAAGCGTCTCCTCATCTATGGACCTTACCGGTACAGGTTTTTCCACCAGTCCGGTGACCCAGTGGTTTTCCTCCGTATAGTATTCGACTTTTTGATTCGGCGACAGCACCACCCCATTCGCGGTCGAGTTCTTTTGCATGGATGTCTCTTCTTTTTTTGATGGGCCATCCGGCCTTATTTGAAATACCGAGACTTTGCCGGTTATTACCTGTACTTCAACCTTGCTGCCATTTTCGGGAGCGTCCACAAAGAAGCTCGTCCCCAAAACCCGCGTTACGATTTTTCTACTGTAAACATAAAACGGCTGCGAGGGGTCTTTTACAACATCAAAAAACCCTTGTCCTGTCAGATATACTTCACGTTTGCCCGCTGAAAAATCTCGGTTGAAATGTAGTTTGGATGATGACCCCAATCGCACGGTACTTCCATCCGGGAGCGCATATACCTTGCTGGAATCCGTTTCATTTTCAAAGATCACCGCACCGGACACTTCCGGGATTTCTGCCAGCCGGTGATCGGCCACAGGATCGATACCCGTAAAAAGCCACAGGCCCGAGACCATCACTACAACGACCGCTGCAGCAACTTTTACAAGCGTATGGGTGAACAGGTAACGCTGCTTGCGAACTGGGCTTTCATGGTCCGCTAATGATTTGCGAATGCTTGAGAGCATCCTCGTCCTGGTAGCTTGTTTCTCCTCCAGCCCAAGATGAAGCGTATCGTCTGCGATCTCTTCGTACCACCGGTTGACCTTTTCAATCTCCTCCGCAGTGCAATTCCCATTGACGTATCTTACCAGTAAAGCGTGAAAGTTCTTGTCCATACGTGTTGATCCTGCTTGGTAGTTGACGGTGTGCCGGTACAGCATCCACCATGGCTTGTAAATAGAAGACGGGCAAGCGGGGGAAAATTCTCAACTGAAAAAAAGATTTTTTTTCAGGGAAGCAGGAAAAGGAGGCTCAGGGTGAAGTCCTGAAGATAGGAACGAATAAATTTCGATGATTTCGTCAGGTGATAGTGAACGGTCTTTTCAGACAAATTGAGATGGCGCGCAATTTTCTCCACAGGCCAGTCGTCCATTCTGTGAAGCCTGAAGACCTTTTCCGATTTGCCGGATAAAGCTTTCAAGCCTTTCTCGATCTCTTCTTCAAGGTTATCGAGTCCCACCATCTCTTCTGTGGTGTTGCCTTCCAGGGAGAGGTAAATCTTCTGATGCTCAAGATATTTACCCGCAACCATTTGCTTGTTCAAAAAGTCAATCGTCGCGTTCCGAACGGATGAGAATAAATAATTCTCGAGTTGACCGATCGCCAGTGTGCCCCGCTTTTCCCAAAGTTTTAGAAAAAGATTCTGAACAATTTCTTCGGCGACAGCTTTGTTTTTGGTCCTGCGATAGGAGGAAAGAAAGAGCTTGTACCAATACCGGTCATACGTTTCAATAAATGCCTGTTCATCACCTTGAAGAAAGCGATGCAAGAGGATTTTATCGTTACCCGGGTTTACTGACATGATAGGTTTCCGGAAATAGGTTCTATACAATGATAAAAGAATTTAACTACATAAACCAACCGTCCGTGAAAATGATCCATTTACACAATCCTTCCGGGAGCATTCCTTCAATGAAGCAGCGCCGTTCCTCGTGCCGTTGAAATTTTCCTTCGGAATTGTTTTGTGCGTTGTTACCGGCACTTCTCAACCGCCTTCTTCGATTTTGCATCGATCCTTTCGGGTGATCACCGTGATGCCGTTCCGAAACGGAACTCAAGCCTCCTTAAGCAGTGGTACAATGTTTTTGAAAAAAAAATAAAGGGTTCTCATCGAACCCTTCTATAAAAAAATACAACCCCGCTATAAATTACTGCGGCAAAAGTACCTTATCAATTACATGAATTACGCCATTCGTTGCATGAATGTTTAACAACGATGTTTGAAGTTTTGCAACATTGGCCCCGCCCGAACTTCCCGTGACAGTCGGAGGGTTTGCGCTCACGTCGATAGTAACATTTCCATTTAAAGTTGCCCCTGCACCACTTGCAAGATCCGTTGAGAAAGCACGTCCGGAGACAACGTGATGCTTCAGTACAGCAATGAGGGTGTTTAATGGTATTTCATTCACATTGGACACACCGAGTGCTGTGTAGAGTTCCTGGAAAGCTGCATCCGTAGGTGCAAATACAGTCAAGTTACTGGAGGCAGAACTTGCAGCGGCAAGCAGGTCATTGGCTCCTTGTCCTTGCGTTCTTGCTAATGCTGCGACCAGTTGCGTAAACTCAGCCGGATTGGTTGACGAAAGTCTGGTAGCAAGTTGGGCAATAGTCTCCGATGGAGGCATGATCGTCCGGTCAATGACGTGAACTACTCCATTTGCAGCATCGATATCTGCTGTAGTAACTTTTGAGGTTCCGTTAAGAAAGACGCCACTGCTATTCTTGCTAAGATATATTTTGCCGTTTAATGTTTCCGAATTGGATGAACCCGAAGCAATTTGAGAAGACGTTACTTCTGAATTTAAAACATGATACTTCAGTACGGCATCAAGCGTTGCCTGGTCAGGAAGTGTGGTGATTCCGGCGGCAACGAAAGCATCGTTTGTTGGAGCAAATAACGTTTTGTAACCACTGCTGAGCAGCGTTGCTAAAATAGAGGACGATGCAGCCTTCACTGCAGCAATCAACGTCGTGAAGTTTTTGTTGAAATATGCCGGTGCTACAACCGTTCCCACAATAGGTTGAATAGAAGGCGGAATCAGAACTTCGTCAATCAGATGAACAACTCCATTTTTAGCGCGTACATCCGCTGTAGTTACCGATGCACTCCCATTTAGCGTAACGCCTCCAGACGTATTCACTGTGATCTTTTCACCGCCTACAGTTGTAAGTTCTCCGTTCGTTAACTGATTCGAGAGCGTACCACCCGATAAGACGTGGTATTCCAGGACATCGCGAAGCACATCATCGGGAATGTCATCCAAGTTAGATTGCCCAATGGCTTCCAAAAGATTTTCGAATGCGTCATTACTTGGCGCAAATACTGTAACCTGTCCACTACCTGATAAGGTAGTTACCAGATCTGGGAACTTTACCAATGCAGCTTCCAAGGTTGACAGGTTATCATTGCCTTGAGCAAGTTGGACAACAGTCTGATCTGGTCCGTTATCGTCGTCATCATCATCATCGCAGCTACCCAGCACAATTAGCGAAGCCGCTACTCCAAGCATTAACAAGAATCTGAACTGATTTTTCATTGTGAATGTGTTTTGTTTACAGTTTCAGGAACAGCGTTAAACACAATTTGTTTTGGAAAGGAATGAAAAATCTTCTCATTAAAGGTTTTGTTCAAGATGAGTCTTGAGAACAATTGAAATCTGTCCGGAATTTAGATGGCCGTTAAACAGACTAATTGGCCGGTTGGTAATACCATCTTTCAGGATGCCATCGCCAAATGGTTTGGGAAAGGAAGTAGTTTCGGGAAGTGAAGAAACTCGGCTGGGCATATGAGCATGACGAAGGCGTCAGATCGTTTTTCTGTGCCGGTTTGGCGGAAAAACGATACTCCTGGGTTTACCCAAATATATTCATGGCAATTCTACTCAGCGATCAACAGCCTATTCTGACCGAAGACTATTCACCGGATTTGCCAGCGCAGCTTTTATCGACTGATAGCTTACCGTCAACAGCGTTATCACCAACGCTCCGACACCTGCGGCAGCGAAGATCCACCACGCGATGGTGCTGCGATACTGGTATTTCTCGAGCCAGGTGCTCATGAGATACCACGCGATGGGCATTGCCAGCAAGAGTGAGAATACCACTAACCGCAGAAAATCTTTTGAGAGCATGCCCCAGAGGTTCACCACGCTGGCGCCCATTACTTTGCGCACGCCAATTTCTTTGGTGCGCTGCTCCGCCACGAAACTGGCCAGCCCGAAAATGCCGAGGCAACTGATGAAGATCGCCAGAAGGGCAAAGAAGCTTGCGAGTTTGCCGATGCGCTCTTCATCGCTGAACTTGCGCGCATATTCCACGTCCACAAACTCATGGGCGAAAGGCGAACCGGGACTGTATTTGACAAAAACATTTTTGATCTTTTCGATGGCCTCGTGCACACCCATCTCCGGGTTAAGTTTCAAGATCGCGAGGCCGATGTTGTCATTCCGGTGAATGTGCCACAGCGAAGGACGCACTGGCTCGTAGGGCGACTCAATGATCATGTCTTTGATCACACCGATGATGGTGTAGGGTCGCTCGTTCCAGGTCAGGATCTCTCCCACAGCGTTTTCAAATCCCAGGAATTTTTCTGCGGCCTCGTTAATGACGAACGCGTTGGAGTCGCTGGCGAACTCGCGCGAGAAATCGCGACCGTCTTTAAATTGCCAGCCCACCGTTTTGCCGAACTCGTGGCTCACGCCATTGTTGGGGAAATCGACGGCAACCGCAGGATCCTTCCCTTGCCAGGTGAAGCCGCCATTGCTGTTCCACACTTGCGTCGTGGGACTGCCTGCTTCGGTCATCTCTACGATGGCGCGCGCGGTCTTCAGCTCGTTCCGCACCGCCTCGAAGTGATCGTGGATGTCGCTGGTCGGTAAGTAAATATTGATAAGACCATTGCGGTCATAGCCGAGGGGACGGTCTTTGGCAAATTCAATCTGGCGGAACACCACGATGGTGCCGATGATGAGCGTGACAGAGACGGTGAACTGTAATACGACTAATACATGTCTTGGAATCGACGCAAACCTTCCCGCGCGGAAAGTGCCTTTCAGGACCTTCACTGGCTGGAACGAAGACAAGTACAACGCGGGATAACTGCCCGCTACAATGCCGGTGATCAAACTGAATCCGATGCCCGCCAACCAGAACCACGGGCTGTCCCACAGCAAGGTGAGTCGTTTATCTGCTACCTGGTTGAATTGTGGCAAGGCGAGGTACACCAATCCAATCGCGACCACGAACGCCAGCAACGCGACTACGATGGATTCGCAGAAAAATTGATTAATGAGCTGGGACCTCATCGAGCCCACCGACTTGCGGATGCCTACTTCCTTGGCGCGCTTTTCGGACCGGGCGGTGCTGAGGTTCATGAAGTTGATGCACGCCAGCAGCAACACAAAGATACCGATGATGCCGAACATCCACACGAATTCGATGCGCCCTCCCACGTTCCTGCCTTCCCTGAAGTCGGAATACAAGTGCCACTTGTTCATCGGGTGAAGAAATACTTCGGGTTTGTATTTGCGGTCGTTGTCCGTGCGCAGCTTGTTGTACTTCACGTTGATGATCTTCGCTGAAACGCGATCGAAGTCGGCGTTCTCAGCGAGTTGCGCCCAGGTTTGCGTGAAGTTGCTATCCCATGGATCGTCCATAGTTTTGATCCACTCGTTTTCGATGAGGTAAAGCGACCACGGCATGATGAAACTCGTCTCCCTGAAGGTGGAGCTGTGCGGAAAGTCTTCGTATACACCGGTCACCTTCACATCGCGCTTGTTGTTAACGCGCATCGTCTGGCCTATGGGATTCTCATCGTTAAAGAACGCTTTGGCCACGGACTCGGATAGTATTATGGAGTAAGGCTCTTTCAATGCCAGTTCGGGGTCACCTTTCAGGAGATTGATCGAAAGCATGTCGATCACCTCGGGCTCCCAGTACATGCCGGGCTTGTTGAACTTCTTTTCCCCTACTGTAAGAATGCGCCCGAAATTCCAGCTTGACTGGATGACGTATTTGAAATCGCCGCCGAAATTATTGCGTATCTCTTCGGCCATGACGTACGGGTTGGACACCTGCGACTGCCTTACGCCATTATAGATATTGTTCTGCCAAACCTGCGCGACGCGGTCGTAGTGCTTATGATAGCGGTTGAAGGTGAGCTCATCCCAGATCCATAGTCCGATGAGCAGGGCAACGGCCATACCCGTGGCAAGTCCCGCAATGTTGATGAACGTATAACCTTTGTTTTTGCTGAGGTTGCGGAAAGCGATCTTGAAATAGTTACGCAGCATAAGGGTCGGTTTGTTGGCAGACTATGTAAATACTTCGCAAATTCGGGAAGGTTGCAGCGACAGTGATATAAATTTTAAGATTCAAAGTTTAAAATTTAAGATTGGGCGTCGTGACAGGATCTGAATTTCAGTGAATCTCAACCAATCACATCCTTAAATCTTAAATCTTGAATTAATCTTAAATCTTAAATCTTTTAAATCTTAAATTAATCTTTCTACTCCTCCTTCAAACACTGTGCAGGATTGACCCTCGCCGCCTTGACCGTCTGAAGTCCAACAGTAAACCATGCGATGAGCAGGGCCGCCAGTCCTGCGCTTGCGAAGTACCACCATTCGAGGTTGATCTTGTAAGCGTAATCTTCGAGCCATTTTGAAGCGGTATAGTAGCTGACCGGCAACCCGATGGCTATTGCCGCGATCACAATCCTGGTGAAGTCGCCGGTCAGTAGTCTGACAATGCCATAATCACTCGCGCCGAGGATCTTTCGTATTCCTATTTCTTTAATCCGGCGTTGCGCCGTGAAGGCTGCCAATCCAAACAAACCGAGACAGGAGATCAGGATCGCGAGTCCGGCAAAATATCTCGACAACATGGATACGCGTTGTTCGGATACGTACTGCCGCTGGTAGTCTTCGTCGAGAAAGGTGTAGTCCAGCGGAAATCCTGGGTTATAGGATTTGTAGAAGTCATTAAGACGTTCAAGTGTTTCGGCTTCCTTTCCCCCTTCGATGCGGGCCATGATCAGGCTCGGCGGAGCAAAATGCTTTCCATGCAGGATAAAAAGCTGTGGTTTGACGTCGACATGAAACGATTCAAAATGGAAATCCTTCACCACGCCAATGATCTCGCGTTCCCTGGCCGTCTTGCCTATCGGGTCTTTAAATCCCATCACTTTGATCGCAGCTTCGTTGAAAACGATTTTGGTAGTATCCGTGCCGATGTCCCTGGAGAAGAACCGGCCTTCCTGCATTTCCATACCCAGTGTTTCAAGAAAGTCATGGTTCACGGCCATGATTTGAACCATGATAAGGTCGTCATTTTCTTTTCCTTCCCAGTAAAGTCCGCCGGCCCAGCCGTGACCGATCATATCATGGGTTGAGCTGGCCGCGCTTTGAATCCCCGGAATCTTTTTTATCTCCGAAAGAAATGTCTCGGGACTATCCTTCACGCGTCCTTCGACCTCGAAGTAGATCACGTTGTCTTTGTCGTATCCAAGGTTCTGGCGTTGAACAAACTCGATCTGCCTGTATACGACGAGTACCGATACGATCAGGACGATCGACAGCGTAAACTGGAAGGCGACGAGTCCCTTGCGTACCCACGCGTCGCTGACGGAGCTGTTCAGTTTTCCTTTCAGCACCGTGACGGGATTGAATCCGGACAGGTAGAGCGCGGGGTAACTTCCTGCGATCAGTCCCGTGAAAAAGGCAATGCTGACCAGCGACAGGACAAGTCCGGCATCGAGACGGAGTTCG
Source organism: Chryseosolibacter sp. (assembly GCA_049791675.1). GTDB lineage: Bacteria > Bacteroidota > Bacteroidia > Cytophagales > Cyclobacteriaceae > Chryseosolibacter. The sequence continues at coordinate 2,664 of JBARAD010000133.1, read as the reverse complement.
AGCTGTTTACCGGTGATGAGGTTGAATTGCGGAAGCGCCAGACCGACGAGTGCGAGGGCTGTTAGCAACGCCAATGACGTCATGAGCATGGATTCACCCATGTATTGCATGATCAGGCGTTTGCGTCCCGCGCCGAGCGCCTTCTTCACGCCGACTTCTTTGATCCTTCCGGTAGCCTTGGCCGTTGAGAGGTTCATGAAGTTGATGCAGGCGATGATCAGGATAAAGACCGCGATGATCGAGAACAACCTGACATACCCGATCCGGCCTCCTGACTGAACGCCGTTCTCATATTTTCCATAGAGATAGAGGCCGGAGTACGATGCGACAAATGTCCTTCGGTGCGCAAGATCGCTTTTTGTTCTCTTCGCACTGAAATCCCGTATCTTTTCATTGAACGCCGCGATATCCGTTCCCTCGCGCAGCACGAGATAGACGTGAGGTCCGGAGCTGTTCCACTCTCCGGCCCAGGGTTTCATCTCCTGAAAGGTTTCAAAAGAGAGGACAAAGTCGAATGGCGTCGATGACGCGGCAGGTATGTTTTTAAAGACACCTGAGACGATGAACTCGCGCTCATGCTGGAACCCGATGGTCTTACCCACCACGTTGTGTTTCCTGTTGAACAGTTTCATGGCAATATCCTCCGAAATAACGATGGAATTTTTGTCTGCCAGCACCTGGTCCGCATGGCCCTCGGTCAGCTTGTAAGAGAAAATGTTGAAGTACTCCTTGCCTGCGTATTGACCTGTCGCCCGGATGTTTCGATCGCCTGTCGAGAGAACGAATCTGTCAAATCCGGGCCATATGGGAGGAGCCAGCGCGGCAGCGTACTCAACCTCGGGCATTTCTGCAGCCAATGCATCCGCAGCAGCGCCCGATGTCTCGATCATCGTGTTCCATCCGTCAGCCTGCTTGTGGCTTTCCATGACCTGGTAGAGGCGCCGGTCTTTTTCATGGAACTTGTCCATGCGCAGCTCATCGTTCACCCACAGGTAGATGAGCAGCGCGGAAGCAAGGCCCGTCGAAAGGCCGAGGAGGTTGATGATGAACGTGCTTCTGAAGCGTTTGAAGCTTCTGTAGATGATGAGTAAGTTCTGCCGGAACATAGCGTCAGCTCTTTAGTTGGATTGTCGAATTGTCGGAGCTCATACACGTGTGTCGTAGATCCGGTTTCATCATTCAATAAAGATGCCGCGATGCCTGAGATGGGGAATATCACACTGAGCGCATTCTTATGCCACTTTGCCACATGGGCTGCTGTACGGATCCGGACGATCTTTATCTGAAACTGGACGATGCGCTACCGTGTATTCAATCGGTGAATTGAACGGGAGTTGCATCATCAGCCTGGTGATTCACATCATTGACAGATGTCGGGTGGTTCAAAAAAAAAGCCCGCTTACGCAGGCCCTTTATTTAAGATACAGCATCAGGCTCAATTCGCAAACGCGACTTTGGCGCTTCGCGATAAACGCTTACTGCCTGGAAACTTGTCTCGCAGCCAGTTTTCTCTGCGGGCATTCAGGTCCTGTTTAGCTCTTCCTGATGTTGAACCGTCTTCCCAAATGTTTTCATCAAGTCTTACATCCCAGTTGTACTCATTTTGCAGAATATCCAACTTCCGTTGCGTTTCCGCTGACGGGGCGTCTACGGGATAAACAAAGAAGTCACCTTCATAGATCTTGCGCCGCGTTGCGTTATTATAGATGTTATCGACAAGTACTTTAAGCTCAGCTGCGCTGATATTTTCCCGGGTTGGATCAAGGCTTGGCACGTGGAATACAAATTCCTTAATAAAATGTTCGGCAGGAAGTTTAAAGTCTGTTCGCAGATCAATCGGTTCATAAGGCGCACCGTATTTCTCGACGTGTACGGTTTCCAGCTTTTTGCAATTGCTGAGATCAACCCGGATCGGTACTGCTCCCCATGATGGATTATATGTTTTGAGCGCTGGCAGGTTTCTAAGCCCTTCGATACCATAGATAACCGTGCCGTAAGAAAAGCCGTACAGATTGGTTATCCGATCCAGATCGCCAGTAACGACGGCGGTATAAGTACCCATCGTATACGCATGCTCACCATTCAGCGGCAAGGTATAGGAGTTTTCGCGACCATCGCCCCAATTTACATTCACCGCTCCTCCTGCGCCATCCAGAACGAACTCAAAATATTCTCCATACTCATTACCCTCATCGACACTTGATTCGATCGTTAACACCAATGCGGGCTCAAGCGTTATGTTCAATGGTTTTGGACCAAGCTCTTTTTTCAACGCTCGATAGTTGAAGGTTTTCACCTTTGCCTCTTCACCTGCATAGACAGAAAGCGTATACTCGGCATCCCGCTCGCCTTCAAAGGCGATACTGTTCATCCCCGGCTTCACTGAAAATGCCTTGATCAATTGTTTTCCCTGACGAAGCTCCGCCGTAGCGTTTCGCAATGGTGTCTTCCGGCCTCTTGACTTAGACACGATGAAGGATAACTTATTCATTTTAAAGGAAGCATATCCAAAAGCTTCAGGTCCTACACTCCGCGCATCAATTACCTGCATGTCCACTTTGGCAACGCCACTTTCGGTAACCGAAAATTTGTAAGGGAGGGAATGAGCAACAAATGAACTGAATGGACTTTCGCTTTTCGGTGCAGCGTTCAGGACTTCATCGT